>JANOJB010000361.1:0-11044 GCA_031407985.1 Pseudomonadota bacterium
ACCCCGCCGGCGTGGCCCGCGTCGATCCGATCTCGAGTCGGTCGCTTGAGCCGTCCGGCAACGGGCGGCCCAGAGGAATGACCACCCTTCGCGGCAACGCGGAGAACAGAACCCGGCTTACGGCCAGCTCCAGCGAGAAGCATTTTGTCCGGCCGCCGCCCTTACCTCGCCTGCGTCGCGGACCTCGGGTTGGTTCGTCACAAAAATGGTGCGACAATAACTGTATTGTGGACTCCGTGTTTTCATTGCGTGTTGTTGGTTCGGAGAACCGGGGTGGTGTCGGGTGCAAGGCGCTTGCTGTCCTGGGGGTGACCTTACTGGGATCCTTGTTTGTTGCCGCGTGTGGCTCCTCGGCGACCTATTCGCGCCCGGGGCAGGATAGTGGCATCGGGATCGGCACCGGGGGTGAACCGGATCACACCGGGACGGGAAGTGGCGGTGAAACGTCGGGGGGAGCTGGCGGACCTGCGCCAATCGGAACTGGTGGATCCGGCACTGGCAGCGGCGGCTCGGGAATCGCTGGTTCCGGGAGCGGAGGCCGGGGAAGCGCTGGGGCGGCGACCGGTGGTTTTGGATTCGGTGGTTCAATGACGGGCGGTAGGGGGACGGGAGGCTCGGGTATTGGCGGAGCCGCCACCGGTGGTATGGGAAGCGGAGGGAACGGAACCGGTGGAGCCGCAACTGGTGGAGCCGCAACTGGAGGTAGCGGAACCGGCGGTGCGGGGACGGGTGGCATGGCGACCGGTGGATCCGCGACAGGAAGCGGCGGGACCGGTGGTACGGCAACCGGTGGCATGGGGACGGCTGGCAGCGGCAGTGGCAGCAGTGGGACTGGCGGTGGCGACGGAGACGGCGTGGGCGGAAGCGGAACCGGCGGAAGCGGAACCGGTGGAAGCGGAACGGGTGGAAGCGGAACCGGCGGCGCGGCAGCGGTACAAATCATCAGCGTCGACTTTGTTGGTGGCACGTCAGCGGTGACTCCCGTACCGATGGGCCCGACCGAGGTCGCGGGCGTGAAAGCGGCGGCGAACTGGAACAGCGCACCGGGAAGGATGGGAGTGCTTGCGGCGTTGACAACTGGTGCCGGCGTGGCGACGACCGCCGGTGTCACCTGGAACTCACCAGTTAGCGGCAGCAACTCTGGGACCTGGCGCCTTTCGTACACCGACACGCCTGGGGACATTCGGATGATGACTGGCTACCTTGATCCGACATGGACATCTTCGCCGGCGACAGCGGCGTCGATGGTTACGTTCAGCGGATTGCCCGCGAACATCGCCGCGGGCCCATACGATGTCTACGTGTACGTGTTCGGCGACGTCGCGTCGACGGAAACCCGTACCTACGAATACGGAATTGGTGCAACGACGTTGACGGTGGTGCAGGCCGGCCCCGTGTCCAGTGCGCCGGCCACGCCATACCCTTATGTCCTGGCACCCAACGTTGGGATGGGCAGCTACGTCGTCTTTCGTCAGGTGACGGGGGCGTCTTTCACGTTGACGGCAAAGGGTGTGAGCGGAAGTTTGTCCCGATATCGGGCACCCGTGAACGGGATTCAGATCGTTTTTCCAGCGGGATCGTAACGATCACAACAAATCGCCGCGCAAAAAATTGACCGATGCGGATCGAGGCCGACAATGGGTCTAGACCATGGAAGCTCTCGCAGGATCCGAGGCAGCGGCGGCGCTGAAGAAACCAGCGCGACGGGCGGCGTTCGAGTTGAAGGGCGTCATGACGTCGCTGGCCGTGTTGCGGTTGTGCACGGCTGACCTCGCGCTGATTGAACGCCAGCTGCGGATCAAGATCGCGCAACTTCCGCAGTTTTTCCAGGCCGTGCCCGTGGTGTTGGATTTCGGCGCGATGCCAAAGGGTGGGTCCGAGGTGCGCCTGGGCGCGTTGGTGGCCTTGTTGCGATCGTGTCACTTGATTCCGGTCGGCATCACCAACGCGGGCGATGACGTGACTCGCATCGCCGTGGCCGTCGGGCTGGGTGTGATGCCGTTGCGTTCGGGACGGGCTCCGGTCCGCGCCACCGATGGTGGCGAACCAGGTGCCCAGAGAACCCGCAATGGCGCGTCGCCGGCCGAGGTTGCGGGAGGTAACGTGTCGGCTGCCGTTGAAAGGGGCGTGTCTACCGGGGCGGCGGCAGGCGGCAAGGGCGCACCGAGTGGTACGGCCAATGGTACGGCCAATGGTGAGGCCAGGGGTGTAAACAGCAGCGGCGCGCGTGCGGTCACCGCGTCGGAACCGGTGGTGCATCGACTTCCCATGGTCATTCGACAACCCGTCCGTGGCGGACAGGTCATCTACGCTCAGGGAACCGATCTGGTGATCCTGGCTCCCGTCAATTCGGGCGCCGAAGTGATCGCGGACGGCCACGTCCATATTTATGCCACCTTGCGCGGCCGAGCGGTCGCGGGGGCGCAGGGGCTGGCCGAGGCGCGCATCTTTTGCCAGCGCCTGGAAGCCGAACTTGTGGCGGTGGCCGGGGCCTACTTGATGGCCGACGACATTCCGCCCGATCGCCGTGGCCTTCCGTCTCAGATCTACCTTGATGGTGGGGAGTGTCGGGTCGGCGCGCTGTAACAGAAAACCTTGGCTGCGCCCGTGTGGGGCGCTTCATGAAAAGATTCACGTGACCCAAATCGAACGGAGGATGCCAGTGTCGAAAGTCGTCGTCGTAACATCGGGAAAGGGCGGGGTCGGAAAGACCACCAGCAGCGCCAACATCGCGGCCGGGATTGCCCAAATGGGACACAAGACGGTCGCCATCGATTTCGACGTGGGGCTGCGCAACCTGGATCTGGTGCTGGGGTGCGAGCGCCGGGTTGTGTACGACTTCGTCAACGTTCTGAAGGGCGAGGCCAAGCTGAATCTGGCCCTGATTCGGGACAAACGACTGCCCAACCTGTTCGTGCTTCCGGCGTCGCAGACCCGCGACAAGGACGCCCTGGAACCCGAGGGAGTCGGCCGGGTTCTGGAGGAACTCAAGGGGATGGGATTCGAGTACATTATTTGTGATTCCCCGGCCGGAATCGAACGCGGCGCCCAGATGGCGATGTACTTCGCCGATGAAGCCATTATCGTCGCCAATCCCGAGGTTTCGTCGATCCGTGACTCGGATCGGGTGTTGGGGTTGTTGTCGGCCAAGACCCATCGCGCGGAACTGGGAACGGCCATCAAGTGCCACCTGTTGCTGACACGCTATGCGCCCGCACTGGTCAAACGGGGCGAGATGTTGAGCGTGACCGATGTTCTGGAACTGCTGGGAATTCCGCTGCTGGGCGTGATCCCCGAATCGAAGGCGGTGTTGCAATCGTCGAACAAGGGGACGCCGGCGATTCTGGACGAGACCACGGACGTCGCCCAGGCGTACCTGGATGTGGTCTGTCGGTTTTTGGGAGAAGAACGGGAACAGCGATTCATAGAGGAAGAGCGCTCGGGATTTTTCCGGCGTCTCTTTGGTTGAACACGCGATCTGTTCGGTGAGGTCAAAACATGGCGTTTCTCGACTTTTTTCGTACTGCCCCCAAAACCGCGTCCCTGGCGAAGGACCGGCTGTCGGTGATTGTTTCGCGGGAGCGCACCGGCGGGACCCGGGGCGGCGGCCCCGACTACCTGGCGCGCCTTCAGCAGGACCTGTTGGCTGTCCTGGCGCGCTACGAGAAGATCGATCTCGAGAATGTATCGGTCGCTCTGGATCGCAGCGGTGATCGGGACGTACTGGAACTGAACATCGTTCTGCCCGGTGGCCCGCCAACGCCCAGTCGCGCCTCCGCGTAACAGGAGGTTCCGGTACGCGTGGTCGTGACCCCGAGGGGGGGGCGAGGGTAAGGTGGGCGCTTGCCTGCCGATCATCCTTCACCTTCCCCGTCCAGCGTCGACGACAACCCGCCTGGGCTTCAAGGTCCAGGGCGGACGGTTCATCACGGCGATGCGTTGGAGTGGTTGCGCGCCAGGGGTTCGCTTGACGGCTCCAGCGTCGTGACATCGTTGCCCGATGTTTCGGAGGTGCCGGCGTTGGGCCTGGATGGTTGGCGCGCCTGGTTCGTCGACGCGGCGGAGCTGACGATGCGCGCGGTTCCCGACGAGGGGGCGGCGATCTTTTTTCAAAGTGACATCAAGCGCGAGGGGTTGTGGCTGGACAAGGGAGCGATGGTGGCTTGTGCAGCGGAGCGCGCCGGGATGGGCCTGCTGTTTCACAAGATCGTTTGCCGTAAACCGGCGGGAACCGTGACCTTCGGGCGGGCCAGCTATTCGCACCTGTTGGGGTTTTCGCGACGCTTGCGCCCATCGATGCGGCGCGTGACGGCCGACGTGCTACCGGACGCCGGCTTCATGCCGGGGAACAAGGCGATGGGCGTGAATGCGTGTGTCGAAGCGTGTCGCTTCGTGCGCGACGAAACCGCGACGCGGGTGGTTGTCGATCCGTTTTGCGGGTGGGGTACCGTGCTGGCGGTGGCCAACGCGCTGGGCATGGAAGCGGTGGGGGTCGATTTGTCGATTCGCATGTGCCGGCGGGCACGGACTCTGACGCTTGATTTGGGCAAACCGGGTGGCTGAGCGCGCCCTGTGCGATCAGTGCCGCCGGCCGCTGGTCGTTTGTTGTTGCCAGTACATTCACCCTTTGCCGACGCGCACGCGCGTGTTGCTGCTGCAGCACCCCAGGGAAAGCCGGGTCGGCATCGGGACCGCGCGCATGGCGCACCTGGGCCTGCCGAATTCGGAATTGCGCGTGGGCCTGAACTTCAGCGACGATCCGGTGGTTCGTGCCGCGCTTGCCCGGCCGGGACCGATCTGGGTCCTGTTTCCCAAGGCCGGCGCGCAAGACGTGTCCACGTTGCCGCGCGATCAGCCGATTACTCTGGTGGTTTTGGACGGCACCTGGTCGCTGGCGCGCAAGTTGTTGACGCTGAACCCGGCGTTGGCTGCATTGCCGCGCGTGGCGTTCACGCCCAGTCGGCCCAGCGCGTACCGCATCCGCCGCCAGCCGTCGGAGATCTGTGTGTCGACCATCGAGGCACTGGCCGAGGTGCTGGGCGTGATTGAACCCGACAACGGCCCTTTTGACCGTCTGCTGGATCCGTTCGCGGCGATGGTCGCGGGGCAGGAACGTTTCATCAGCGAGATAGGTTCGCACCGCCACCGGCGCACGAAGCGCGCGCCGCGTGTCCCTCGGGGGCCCACGCTGGCGGCGCGGCTGTCCACCGATTGGGATCGACTGGTCTGCGTTCAGGGCGACACGAACGCGTGGCCCCGCCGGGATCCCACGCGGCAGGCACCGGAGATTGTTCACTGGGTCGCCCACCGCCCCGCGACGGGCGAAACCTACGAAGCGGTGGTGACGCCGCGACGGCCCCTGGCACCCAAGACACCCCAGCAAATCGAAGTGTCCGAGGCGCGGATTCTGGCGGGACAAACCGCCGAGACGTGGCGGGATTCCTGGCGGGTGTTTTCGCGGCCGGACGACCTGACGGTCACCTGGGGAAGTTTTTACGGCGATCTGGCGGTCGCCGATGGGGTGTCGCTGTCGACGCCCACGCTGGATTTGCGGCGTGAGGCCATGCGATTGCTGCGTGCGCCACATCCGCGGGTGGACGAACCGCGACTGGCGCGCGCGCGTTTGCGCACCGTCGATTCCTGCGCCGCGCTTCTTGGTGTCGCACCGTCACCGCTGGGCCTGGACGGACGTGCTGGACGCCGCTTGGCCGCCCTGGTGGGGGTGTTGGGCGCGCTGGCGCGTGGCGATTTCGCGCGGTGACGGTCCCTGGTTGACGCCACGGTGGAGAACGTCAACCAACCTTCAGCCTCGCACGACGTGAAGACGATCTAGGCGGCCGAAGCGCGACCGCGCTTGATCCCGAGCATGGGCCCCAGAAACTGTCCGGTGAACGAAGCCGGCACGCGCGCGACCTCCTCGGGAGTTCCGATGGCCACGATCTGGCCGCCCCGTGTGCCACCTTCAGGACCCACGTCGATGACGTAGTCGGCGGTCTTAATGACGTCCAGGTTGTGTTCGATCACCAACACCGTGTTGCCGGCGTCGGTCAGGCGCCCAAGAACGGTCAACAGCCGCCGCACGTCTTCGAAGTGCAGGCCCGTGGTGGGTTCGTCCAGCAGATACAGGGTCTTGCCGGTGTCGCGCTTGGCCAGTTCGCGCGACAGTTTGATCCGTTGCGCCTCGCCGCCAGACAATGTCGTCGCGCTTTGACCGAGGGAGATGTAGCCCAGACCCACGTCCGCCAGCGTCCGCAAGATCACCCGCAGTTGTCGATGATTGTCGAACAGGCCGATCGCGTCGGCGACGCTGGTCTCCAGAACCTGCGCGATGTTCTTGTCCTTCCACAACACACGCAGTGTCTGTTCGTTGTAACGGTGGCCGCGGCAGACCTCGCAGGTCACGTACACGTCGGGCAAGAAGTGCATTTCGACTTGACGGACGCCGTCACCCTCGCAGGCCTCGCATCGTCCACCCTTGACGTTGAACGAAAATCGTCCCGGCTCGTACCCGGACGCTCGAGCTTCGGGCGTCTGCGCGAAAATCTCGCGAATGTGATCGAACGCCTTGGTGTAGGTCGCCGGGTTCGATCGCGGGGTGCGTCCGATCGGCTGCTGGTCGATATCGATCACCTTGTCGATCTGTTCGACGCCCAAAATCGCCTTGTGGGGACCCACCTGATCGTAGCTGCCCAGCAGTTGGCGGCGCAGGGCCGGATGCAAGATGCCGTTGATCAATGATGATTTTCCGGCGCCCGAAACCCCCGTCACCGCGACCAGCACGCCCAGCGGAATGTCGACGTCGACGTTGCGCAGGTTGTGCTCACGCGCTCCCTGTATCTTCAGCCAGCCTTTGGGTTTCCGTCGTTCGGGCGGGATCTCGATACGCTCGATGCCGGCCAGGAACTTCCCGGTCAAGGACAGGGGATTGGCCTTGACCGCGTCGGGGCTGCCCTCGGCGACGACGCGACCACCCAGGCGCCCCGCGCCGGGTCCGAAGTCGACGACATAGTCGGCCGATTCGATGGTTTCCGCGTCGTGTTCGACGACGATCACGCTGTTGCCTAGATCGCGCAACCGGCGCAGCGTGGCGATCAGGCGCAGGTTGTCGCGTTGATGCAGACCGATGGATGGTTCGTCGAGCACGTACATCACGCCCGACAGTTCCGACCCGAGTTGCGACGCCAGGCGGATGCGTTGCGCCTCGCCGCCCGACAACGTCGCGGCCGCGCGATCCAGCGTCAGGTACTCCAGACCGACGTCCAGGAGGAATCCCAGGCGGGCGTTCACCTCTTTCAGGATCTCGCTGGCGATCTGCGCGCGTGCGCCGGTCAGACCCAGCGACGCGAAGTGCGCACTGGCCGCGGCCACGGTCATCGACGTCACCTCGACCAGAGTCTTCGCGGCCAAAAGAACCGCGCGGGATTCGGGACGCAGCCGCGCCCCGCCACACGCCCGGCACAGCTGCTCGCGGAAGTACTTGCCGTACCACTGGCGCGTGACCTCCGAGGACGATTCGTGCATCTTCTTCTTGATGGTGTTGACCACGCCGGCGAAACGCATCGCCCAGGATCCGCCTCCGTGTTTTCCCTCCCATTTCACCGCGACGCGCTTTTCACCCGCGCCGTACAGCAGAACTTCCCGCTGGCGCGGGGTCAGCGTCTTCCAGGGCTTGTCGAGAGGAATGCCGAACTCGCGCGACACGGCCGCGGCCACGTTGGCGGTCCAGCCGCTCTCCTTGCCCGCGCGATCGCCCCACGGTTCGATCGCACCATCCTCGACGGACAGGTCGGGGTTCGGCACGACCAGATCGGCGTCGATCTCCAGGCTGGAGCCCAAGCCATTGCAGTCCACGCACATGCCGAGAGGACTGTTGAACGAAAACGACTGCGGCGACAGCTCCGGCAAACCCACGCCGCAGCTGGGGCAGGCGCGCGCCTCGCTGTACGCACGCTCGTGGGGCTCGCCATCGACAGCCACCACGACCGATCCCCCGCCCACCTTGACGGCCGTCTCGACCGAATCGGAGATGCGCGCGCGTTCCGCCGGATCGATGGTTATGCGATCGATCACGATTTCGATCGTGTGCTTCTTCTTTTTGTCCAGCGCTGTGACGTCTTCAAGGCGTTGGACCAGACCGTTAATGCGCACGCGGACGAACCCCGCCTTGCGGGCCTCGTCGAAGACCTCGCGAAATTCTCCCTTGCGGTTGTCCGCCTTGCGCGCCATCAGCACCGCCTTGGTTCGCGGCGGCAACGTCATCAATTCGCTGACAATCTCGGCGGCCGAACGGGCGGTGACCTGGCCCCCGCACAGGTGACAACGTTGTTCACCGGCGCGCGCGTACAGAACCCGCAGGTAGTCGTAGATTTCGGTGACCGTTCCCACGGTCGACCGTGGGTTCGACGATGCGGATTTTTGTTCGATGGCGATGGTGGGCGACAGACCACGGAGCTGTTCGTATTTCGGTTTTTCCATCTGGCCCAGGAATTGCCGCGCGTACGACGACAGCGATTCGACGTACCGCCGTTGGCCCTCGGCGTACAACGTGTCGAACGCCAGCGACGACTTCCCCGATCCCGACACGCCGGTGAACACGACCAATTGCCGCTTGGGAACCCTTAGGTGGTCGATGTCCAGGTTGTGTTCGCGGGCGCCGCGCACGACGATGAAATCGGGTTCGTCCGCGCCTTTGCGGTCGGCGCCGATGACCGGCGTCGGGTTTTTTCGCGAGCGGTCGGACTTTGACACGGGCGGCAGTCTAGCAGCGTGGTCGGTATGGGCCGGTGAAAAATCCCGTCCCGATGTGTACGCAATTCTGGTCCAGATTCGCGGCAAACGGGACCGAAACGCCTGGCTCTATTGTTCGGCCCGTCGCTTTGGGCTAAGAGGGAAGTTCGGAATTCGGGGCATGTCGACGCGGAGACACAGAGATCGGCGGCGCAGGGACGCGAACGTACCGGCGGAGCGCCGGCGCGGCGGGATTGATCGTCGGATCCATACGCGCGTCACGGTCGACATTGAAGTCGACTACAAGAGCGCGGACACGTTCCTGTTCGCGTACATCACCGACATCAGCGCGATGGGGATCTTCATCCGCACGAATTCGCCCGAGCCACCTGGAACGTTGCTGAATCTAAGTTTCATGCCGCCCGGGGGCCCGCAGATCAATCTGGAGGCGCGGGTCATGTGGATCAACCCGTTTCGGCCGGACAGCTACGACAACATCAACCCGGGGATGGGCGTGCAATTCGTCGATCTGTCGCCCGAGCAGCGCGAACAAATCGTTCAGTTGGTGCGGACGTTCGCGTACCTCAGCGACGACGAAGAGCCCAAGGGCAATTCCTGAGCGTTCGCTGAGAGGGCCACGGCGAACCCCGCGCGCGAACGCCGGGTCCTACTTCACTTCGATGGTTCCGACGCGCAGGCGATCCGAGCCGTCGTTCGGGCCCTGGGTGATCTTCAGCCGGCGGCCGTCGCCCCCGGGCCAGAAGCCCATGTAGATCTGGTAGGTGCCCGCGGGGGTCGTCATCAAGGGCACGTCGACCTCGTAGAAGTCACGGATGTATTCGCCCGGCAGCCAGTGCGCGGTCGGAAAGGCCTTGCCGACGGGATCGTGATCGCCGATCACCCGGGGCGTGGCCGGACCGTCGAAATGCACGAAGATCTTGAACCCGGCGGGCGGCTTCACCTTGACCCTGAAGAAGAACTCCAGCGGGATCTTGCCCGGCCGCCGGATGGTTTCGGGGTACTGCGCTCCAACCATCTCGATGCCATCGCCGAACGTCGCCGCAACCGGGATGCGCCATTTCCACGGTGGTTGCTCGGCGGCGTTCCACTGGCCGTTGTTCTGTGCCGGGTTGGTCGGGGCCGACCAGACGTTTTTCTTCAGGGGATTCTGATCCGATGCGCCCGATTCCAGCCGGTTGCTGAGCAACAGAAACCGGGAGGACGACGCGTCGACCGCGAAGTACTGCACCTGTCCGGTTTTGAGCGCGGCGTCCAGCGGCGCCAGTTCGTCGGCTGACACCAGGGCGAAAACCCGTTCAGGCGAACGCAGGAAGGCCAGCACGTTGTCCTGCGTTCCCAGTTCGACCATGGTCAGGCCCGTGTAGAACGACGTTCCCTTGCCCTCGATCCGGTAGCGGCCGAACTTCTCGCCGTTTTTGGCGTATTTCGCGTAGCTTTCGATGATCGGCTTGAACGAAAAGTGCGTGGACAGCGACGGCACCACCACCTGCGTCAGCCAGAAGCCGAAGACGACGGCAGCACCGACGGCGATCTGCAGGCCGAAGCGCCCGAGACCGACGATCTTTGGTTCAAGTTTTCGTTGCCAGGCGCGCGCTCCCGACAGATCCCGGCCGGGGACTTTTCCCAGTGCCTTTCCGCGCGTCGCCAAACCCGTGTACACACCCAGCGCCACCAGCAATCCGAACCCCATCAACATGTACCCGATCGAAACCGTGGCCGGCCATTTGATCTTTTCGCCCAACAGGTGAACAGCGGCCAGTTCCTCGGGCGCCAGAAAAAAGTCGCGGGCAACGACCATGGTGCCGGTCGCGATCAGCAGGCCCGCGACGGGCTCGGAGCGGTTTCCCTCCAGCGCTTCGTCCAAGAACGCGCCGATGGCCAGCGCGATCGCGCCCAACGCCACGTAGCGCGCCTCGCCGGCGACCAGCGCCAGATAGGTGGACAGCGCCAGGCCCAGGCCCGCGAACAGAAGCAGGTACGTTTGCGCGAAGGCCAGGCGGCTGTGGGTACGCGATGGGCTGTCGGCGTTCGTCCCGTCATCATCCAGACGAATCAACGGCCGGCCCAGCGCGAAGAACGCCAGCGCACTCCACGGAAACAGGCCAAAGCCCAACTGCCTGATCAGATAGTCGAACGTCAGCGACGGTGTACCGCCCCGTGGGGTTCCCCCAAGCAGCGCCGATCGGTGTCCGGCAACCAGTTGTGTCAGCGTCGCGACCAGGATGCCGATTGCTCCCGCGCCGAGGACAGCCAGCAGGACAAGCGCCACCTTCTGGCCGCGCATACTGGCGCCGAA
>JANOJB010000384.1:0-3702 GCA_031407985.1 Pseudomonadota bacterium
GAAGATTGTCTTGCACGAATCGGATTCTCTTTTTCCCGGATGAGCATTTTCTGTTCGTACTTGCGGTAGCCCATAACAAACGCCGGCCGGGATATTGGCTCGGAAGGCAATGACCGGTAAAGCGGTGATCGTCGCCGATGACCTGAACCCACCCAGTTGGTGCCGGAGTACCTGAAGTCGAGGCGCGGGGAGTAGTTCGGGCACGGCACGTGACCCTCATTCACCGTCAACAAAACTGGAGAACCTGGCATTTCGCTCTGATTGAAGAAGACGGCTCACGGCTTCGCGGCTTCCCTGTTTTGCCTGCTTACGTTATCATTCTTACGTAATAATTGAGGGGGTGCAGCAATGGACAAGATCTTGTCGGCGCGAGTGGACGAATCGGTAATCAGGACAATCGGAAATCTGGCGTTGACGCTCAGGACAACCAAGAAAGCCGTGATCGAGGCTGCGGTCCTTGCCTATTCCGAGAAAACGGAGAAAGGGAAGACAACCGACCCCCTGGAGCAGACCCTCGGTGCCTGGAAGCGGGCCGAATCTCCCGAGGAGACGCTTGTGCATGGAAAGGCGGCGTTCCGCACGGCGATGGTAAGGCATCGGCGTTGAGGGCCTACATAGACACCGATGTGCTCATCTGGCACCTCAGAGGCGAGCGGCGCGCGCTGGCATTTCTGCGGAAGCTACGCGATCAAGGGGGGTGTGCACTCTGGATCGGGGCCATGCAGCGCGCGGAGGTGGTCTTCTTTACGAGGGTTGCAGAGGAAGAGGCAACCGAGTTGTTCCTCGCACAATTCAAGACGGCTCCCGTAGACCAGGGCACCGTCGACGCGGCCGGGGAACTCTATCGTCGGTGGCATCCGGGGCACGGCATCGACGTGAGCGATGCTCTCCTCGCAGCTACCGCCATGCGTACCAGCGGCGTCATCTATTGTCTCAACAGGAAACATTATCCGATGCCCGGCATCGTTGTGCATCGAGCGTGGTAGGGCTGACTTCTTGACACCCCCGTGTTCATGAAATTGACAAGGAGGTGGCGTTGCCAATAGATCCCCACGGCAGTCTTCTTGGTGCTTCAGGAACCGAAAATCTACCTGCGAATGCGCCCTCTGACGATGCTCATTCCATGAACACCGTCGAGCATCTTCTGGTAACGGTACCAGCCTATCAACTGAAATATTGACACAGGGCAACCGTGCGGCGTTCCGGCGCAATCGGGCAAGCCGGCCCAGGTAGTCAGGGCTTCCTCAACAACCGTTTTACCACGGCGGCATATACCTCGAAATCCGCCCGCTTGCCGATGCCGACGACCTCGACGACAACCTCGTCCTCGATAATGCGGTATACGATCCTTATGGCCTTCTTGGCGGCATAGAGTCTGTAGTAGCCGGTCAGATCGAATCCCTGCCTGTTCCCGAGCGCCTGCCCGAGGTGGGGGGACTCCTCCAGCTTCTTGAGTTGCCTCGCGATCAGTATTTTAACCGACCCGTCGAGCGCCCGGAATTCGGCGGCGGCCTCCTCGGTGAGGAGCACCTTATAGGGCAATGCCTTCCTCTTTCAGGAGTTTGTCGAGGAAGACCCTCCGACCGGAGCTTCTTTTTCTTTTTGTAACCATGTCGAATATCTCGAGATGTTCGACGAACTCGACGATATCGGCCATGTATTCATAATCTTCGACCGCCAAGATGACCGCGGTGATCTCGTTGTTTCTGACGACGGCAGTCTTGTCCCTTTTGTGTTCGGCGAGGTCGGACATCACCTTGCCGAAGTTCTTGGCAGCCGCGGTGGCGCTGATCATTTCGTCTCGCGTAAACGTTGATCCCATATACCCTCCAAATATTACGTACTATTGGTAGTATAATGACGCTCATATTTCTTGCTGTCAATCATGAAGATGGTGTTCTCCGGGGGCGCGCACGGAGTACTGCTCGGTGCGCTTCGGCAACGTGATGGGCAGCTCGGGCAGCGTGATCCCGCTTTTCACGCGGCAGGATTTCTATTGACTTGCCCGTGAATGTGCCCAAAGATCATGCCATCTAAGATCATGATTAGCAGTGGGGAAGAGCTTTCCCCTTGCACGGGAACGAAATGAAGGTATGTCGTGGTTATCCCCGGCCCGAGGTGATTGGACGCATGGCACCGGCGGGGCATCGCCTTGCTGGGCGAGGTCAAGTGGTCGGATGAACCTTTCTCGGACGACGACTTGGAGAGGCTGGCGCAGGACGTTCTCGGGCGCCTGCCACCGCCCGATCCTCCGCGGAAGGCTATCCGTGTGATATTCGTGCCGGCGTCCGTATCCGGGAGGGCGCAGACTCGCAGCGGCGTGCGTGTCGTGGATGCCGGGGCTGTGCTGAGAAGTCTGATCTGAAGCCTGATTGCCGACGGCCGCAACGAAATCTTCGTAGTGGTTGCTCAGCCGCGGTTTTCGCCCGGGTCTTCAGCCAGGCTTTCGATTTTCCGCAGGAACTCGCGCACGATGACGATCTTTGGCGATAGGGTATCCGGAGGGAAATGCTTCCTGTTCTTCGTCACAAGAAAGTCCGCGTGGCCGGCCAGAGCCGCGGAAAGAAATTTTTCGTCATCCGCATCGGAACATCGTCCCCCTCCAGCGGCGGCTCGGACTTTGACCGATTTTTCAAACACCAACTCCAGCAACTGCTCGCTCTTGTGTGCGGGCACAGCGTTATCGAAAAGGTGAATGACGCGGACATATTCATCGAACACCTCAGGCGATATGACGAGTTCGAATTCCCCGTCCCTGAACGCGAGAATAATTTTCGCGGACCCGCCGTCGGCGTTGAGTAATCCGGCGAGGAAGATGTTGGTGTCAACGACCACCCTCAGAGGGCAGTTCCCCGCCGTGCGGTTTTGACGGCCTGTTCGATATCTTCCGACGTGATCCCCGCCTGTTTCACCGAAGCGCGCACGCTGCCGAGGGCCTCTTCGAACTTGCCCGCCCAATTCACCTTTTTGTCCGCAATCCGTTTCGGCGTGATGACGATGCGATCATCCTCCCAGGAAAACTCGAGCAAATCCCCCTGCTCGATGTGCCCCTTGCGCCTGATAGCGGCGGGGATGGTGACCTGAGCGAATCGCCTTACCTTGACCAGTGGCATGACAACCTCCTTTCCGATTCTCTTAAAATAAGAAGTTACATCGCCGGAAGCAGGCAGTCAACCTGACCGAAGCTTCTCGCGCGGGTCGAGAAGGGAGGGAATCACATCTGGCGAGGTCTTTCGTGAGATGTTCGTCGCCCACCGCAGGGAAGAGCTGAAGAAGCAGCTGGGAGACTTGCAGAACCAACAGCTACGTCTCTGTGCTGATCACCCCCGGTGGCCGGGCTGAAGAGGCAGAGCACGGGTGGATGGAGGCGGCTGTCAGTCGTGAGAGATGAACCGGACAACCGCATTCTCGAGTGCGCAGTCACTGCCCGGGCTGACCTCGTGGTGACCGGGGATCGGCATCTGCTGATCATGACAGAACATGGCCATACAAAAATAATCGCCCGGTAACCCTTCAGTGAAGTGAGGCAACTTTTCCCGTTCTTGGTGAGCCGTGAGCTTGACGAACGGTCGAACCACGAACGGGAAAGTGTCTTCATACAAACGCCCTTCGACCGTTCGACAAGCTCACGGCTCAGGGCGAACGGTACTGATCTGGCCACCGTTCACTGAAGGGTTATCGCGCCCGTGTGAATTGGATTGA
>JANOJB010000392.1:0-8433 GCA_031407985.1 Pseudomonadota bacterium
CCAATCATTGACTTTCTAGGCACTTAGGCTCGATAAATATGGAGAACATTAGCAAGCCATCCCCCACAATCCCGCCTTGTCGATCAGAGCGCACCCACGCGCCTAGGTAAGCGAGTGAAGAAGCCCATCCCGTTCGGCAAGTACTACCTCCTTGAGCGGATCAACGTCGGGGGTATGGCCGAGGTCTTCAGGGCGAAGGCCTTCGGAGTGGAGGGGTTCGAGCGCCTGGTGGCGGTCAAGAAGATCCTGCCCAACATCGCCGAGGACGAGGAGTTCATCGCGATGTTCATCGACGAGGCGAAGATCGCCGTGCAGCTGCAGCACGCGAATATCGCCCAGATTTTCGACCTGGGTAAGGTCGAGGACAGCTTCTTCATCGCGCTGGAGTTCGTCCCAGGCCGGGATCTGCGCGCCATGTTCGATCGGGTCCGGCAACGCGTCGAGGTGATGCCGACCCAGCAGGCGTGTTTCATCGTGATGCAGGTCTGCGAGGGGTTGGACTACGCGCACAACAAGCGCGACGGTCAGGGCCAGGAACTGCACCTGGTCCATCGGGACATATCGCCGCAAAACGTGCTGGTGGGATTCGAGGGCGAGATCAAGCTGATTGATTTCGGTATCGCGAAGGCGGCCGGCAAGGCGTCCAAGACCCAGGCCGGAATCCTGAAGGGCAAGTTCGGATACATGTCGCCCGAGCAGGTTCGGGGGCTGCCGATCGATAGGCGCAGCGATATTTTTTCGGTCGGCATCGTCCTTTACGAACTGCTGACCGGCGAACGGTTGTTCATGGGCGAAAGCGATTTCTCCACGCTGGAGAAGGTTCGCAACGTCGAGATCCATCCACCTTCCTCGTACAACAAGGCGATCCCCGAAGAGTTGGAGAGGATCGTGTTGAAGGCACTGGCCAAGGACCCGGAGGATCGCTACCAGAACGCGATCGATCTCCACGACGATCTGCAGGCGTTCCTGTACACGAAGGGCGAGCTCTATTCGCGCAAGGATCTGGCCGCGTGGATGAAGAAGATGTTCCCGGCGGAGATCGAGGAAGAAAGCACCAAGGCGGAGCAGTTCCGCCAGATCGTGGCTCCTGGACCCGCGGGACCGCGCAAGACGATGATCGGCACGGGTCTGGCGGCGGGGGGAATGCCCGGCGCCAACACGGTCCCGGGGGACTCCGGGACACGGGGAAAAAACAAGCAGAGCAACATGGCCAACCGCAGTTCCAACAACGATGAGATGGGATGGGACGACGAGGAGCTGGACACCCAAATCTTCGAGAAGGATCCCTCGGGCGAACCCGAGGTGCTGGACACCCATGACATCTTCGAGGACGACGACGATCGTACCGTCGCCAACGAGCCGCCGCCCGACATCTTGCGGGCCGCCACGGCGCCCAACCTGGCGACGCCGCAGCCCAGGCTGATGGGGCGGGGCGAAGCCGCGACGTCTCCGGGCGCTCGCATGCCGACGCCGCATCCCGGCGCCCGCCTGCCTGGGCCGCCGGCCGGTGCGCCCAGGACGCTTTTCGGGATGCCCGCCCCGAATATGTCGAGTCTGCCGCCACCCCCGATGCCGGGGCGTCCGATGGGCATGGCGACTCCCTCGGGCCCCGCCGGGGGCCAACGCCGGACCCGATCTCAGCTGTCGATCCCGGCGGCGCCGGCCTTGCCACCATCACTTTTCGCTCCGCGGAGCGAGAGTTTCGAGGTTCCGATTACCGCGGGGCCATCGGGTGGGGGGTCGCGAGCCAAGACGTTCACCATCCTGGGGATTCTGGCGCTGCTGATCATCGCCGGTGGCGCGGGCGCGTATTACTGGTCGCTCAATCGCGCGGGCAAGGTCGAAATCACCGCCGTGCCGCCCGATGCGACAATCCTGATCGACAACGTCAAGGTGGCCGACGGCTCACCCTTCATGCTCGAGAAGCCGCCGGGACCCTACACGGTCTCCGTGGTTCGTCCCGGCTACACGCGCAATGATCAAAGCGTCGAAGTCAGGGCCGGGCAGACCGCCACGCTGTCCGTGGTGTTGGAGGCCGCGGCCGATACGGGATTCGAATTGACCAGCGTACCCCCGGGAGGGTTGGTGTGGCTGGACGGCAACGCGATGAGCGGTCCCGATGGTCAGGCACGCACGGACTTTCGCGCCTATCGGATCCCTCCGGGCAAGCATGTGCTGGAGATCAAGGGTGATCCCAAACGCCAGCCGTGGCGCGAGGAAATTCAGGTCGAGCCAGGGTTGATCAAGAAGATCAACGCGATCTTGCTCCCTGTTGCTGGAGAGGCGACGAAGGGGGCTCCCACAACGCCGCCCCCGGTGACGGTGTCGCCTGGCAGCGAATCGGGAACGCCCCCGCCGGCTCCGGCCACCGTACGCCGCCGGCCCCGTGTCGTGCGGGAGGAAACGGAAGACGAGCCAGCAGTGCCACGCACGCGTCCCGCTCCATCGGAGGAAGCTGCTTCAGGCGGCGGCGATTGCGCGATCACTGTGGGGACACGACCCTGGTCCGAGGTTTGGATCGACGGCAAGAACACGGGCCGCCACACGCCCTATTCCGAGAGTATCGGCTGTGGAAAACACAAGCTGACGTTCAAGCGACCGGATCTCAGTCTGACGCGCACCGAAAGCATCACGGTTCGTCCGGGCGAGAAATTCAAGCAGTCGTTTTCGCTCGAGTCCGAGTAGGGATGTCTTGAGTTCCAAACTCGCGGTATCCGGGGGCTCGTCGTTGAGCTCCGCGGTCGACCGGGATAGCCAGGGGACGTTTCCCGAGGACAGGTTGATGCCGGAATGGCGCCGGTATTTCAGCGCGTCCGCGCAGGAGCCTGCGCATCCAGCCGCTCGTGATTTCATGAATGCCGATTTGCGGTCGGCGCTGGGGCGTTTGGTGCCCGCCGACGCGCGGGTTCTGGAGGTGGGCTGTGGGCGAGGGGATCTCATCGCCTCCTTGCCCAACGATGTTCGCCTGGGCATCGACAACTTGCCCGACAGGATTCTGGAGGCGCGCCGCGCGCACGAGAGCAGCGGGGTCCGATTCGAGGTCGCGGATGCGTTGGCACCATCTGTTGGCCTTGCCGAGACATCCGCGCGCTGGGACGCCGTGATATGCGATCGGCTGGGGCACAGCGTTTCGGACGTCAAGGCGTTGCTGGAAGGCCTGCGCGCCCAACTGGCGGACGGTGGTCGCATCTTCCTGACGACGTTCAACTATCTGTGGGAGATTCCGACCCGCTTGGCCGAGTCACTGGGTTTCAAACGTCCCGCACCGACGTCGAACTGGCTGTCCGAAAGCGATTTTCAGAACCTGTTCGACGTGACGGGACTGGAGGTCGTCAAGTACGAGGATCGGTTGATGCTGCCGCTCGACGTTCCCGGAGTGGCGCCGGCCCTCAATCGCTACCTGGTGAGAATGCCCCCCGTCCACCGTCTGTCTCTGTATCGAATCTACGTGTTGCGCGCGGCCACCAGGTTGACGACGCCCCGCAAGGTCAGCGTCAGTGTCGTGGTGCCGGCGCGAAATGAGGCGGGCAACATTCAGGCGGCGATCGACGGCACGCCCGTGATGGGCAGCGGCACCGAGATCATCTTTATCGAGGGCCATTCGACCGACGACACCTGGCCGACCATCGAGCGTGCGATCGCCGCGTACCGGGGGCCGTTAAAGCTGTCGGCTTTCCAGCAGACGGGAAAGGGCAAGGGCGACGCCGTTCGCCTGGGTTTCGCCAAGGCAACCGGTGATGTGCTCATGATTTTGGACGCCGATCTGACCGTTCCGCCCCAGGATTTGCCCAGTTTCTACGACATCATGGCGCGCGGCCAGTCCGACTACGTACAGGGAACGCGGCTGGTTTACCCGATGGAGGCGGGGGCGATGAAGTTCTTCAACAAGATCGGCAACGTCGCCTTTTCGCAGTTGTTTACGTTCTTGTTGCAGCAGCCCATCAAGGACACGCTGTGTGGGACCAAGGTTCTGTGGCGGAGGGACTACGAACGGATCGCCGCCGGCCGATCGTATTTTGGCGATTTCGATCCGTTCGGCGATTTCGATCTGATCTTCGGGGCGGCGCGGCTGAACCTGAAGATCACGGAGATTCCGGTGCGGTACCGCGATCGGGTGTACGGGCAGACCAACATTTCGCGCTGGAAGCACGGGCTGCTGTTGGCGCGGATGTCCCTGATCGCGGCGCGCAAACTGAAGTTCGTCTGAAGGTGCGGGGACGGTTGTGACCGAAGCTCAGCGCGCGAGTACCCTGGCGCGGTACGACGAGCACCGCCGCGCCTGGGAGACCAACGAGGCGTTGCGGGTTCTGTATGGCACCTGGTATGCCAAGGTGGCTGAACGCCTGCCGGACCCGGCGCTGGGCGCGTTCATCGAGATTGGATCGGGTCCGGGATTCGCGCGTTCGTTCATACCCGGGCTTCAACTTTCCGACATCGTGCGGGCGCCCTGGCACGACCACGAAATCAGCGCCGATCGATTGCCGTTCGCCGACGGAAACGTGGGGGCGCTGGTGTTGTTCGACGTGCTTCATCACGTTGCCCAGCCGGGTACTTTCTTCGATGAAGCGGCGCGTGTCCTGGCCCCGGGGGGCAGGATCGTGTTGTGCGAGCCGTATCTGAGTCCGCTGTCGTTTCCGGTCTATCGTTGGCTGCACGAGGAGCCGGTGATTCTGGGGGTGGATCCGCTGGCGACGCAGGTCGCGGGGGCGTCGGAGCGCGATCCGTTCGATTCGAATCAGGCGATCCCCACGCTGCTGTTCGCGCGCGCGCGCGGGCGGGCGGCGTTCGCCAGCAGATTTCCCGATCTGGTCATGGGGCCGGTCGAACGAATCGCGGGGCCGGCGTATCCGGCGTCCGGGGGATTCGGCAAGTCGCCCCTGCTGCCGATGAAGATTTGGCGGGCGCTGTTTTCGATAGAACAGCACCTGCCGCGCTGGGTCTATCGGCTGATTGGATTTCGGATGTTGGTGGTTTTAGAGAAGCGGAAGCGGTGATGCGTCGTTGCGTTTCGGTGAAGGTTTTTGTTCGTCCGGGCCCTTTTTGGCGATGAAAGGGCAGACCGAACACGGCGGCGGCAGGGTCCAAAAAGCCGTGATAAAGTTCGCGCCTGTCTGAATCGGGCCCCCCCTCAGATCACCGAGCGCCGAAGAGGAGTTTGTCCATGCGTAGAAATCTGTCGTTGTTGTCCACCGTTTTTTTCGTGGGGTTCGGGATCTCCTGCAGCTCGGGCAAGGGCAGCGGGACAGGCGGCACAACGGGGTCGGGAACCGGCGGCACGACAGGGTCGGGAACCGGCGGTACGACGGGCCCGGGAACCGGCGGTACGACAGGCCCGGGAACCGGTGGAAGCGGCTCTGGTGGAACGGCAACCGGTAGCGGTGGAACCACGGCGACCGGTGGAACTCCGGCGACAGGCGGGTCGGGTACGGCCGGAGCGGGAACCGGAGGTCGGGGCGGTGGGGCTGTGGCCACGGGAGGTTCGGCGTCGGGAGGCCGAGGGGGAGCGGTCGGAACTGGCGGAACGGCGGCAGGAGGCAGGGGCAGCGGCGGGGTTGTAGGGACGGGAGGCGCTGCCGGAGGTGGTACGGGTACGCTGGCCGATCCTTGTCGGGGAACGGCGCTGCCGGTCGCGCAGCACTATGTTCCCGCGGGACTGTGCGCGCGTTCGGTGGCGACCGGCCAGGGCGAGCTACGCCAGATCACGTTCAGTTCGAATGGCGATCTGTGGGGCGTGACGGGTGGTGGGCAGATCCGGCGTTTCCGCGATGCCAATGCGGACGGTGTGTTTCAAGCAAGCGAGATCGTCAACTGGGCCAGCACGGGTGGCAACGGACAGAACGTTCACATCGATGAAGCCGGTGGATTTCTGTACTCCGGTACCACGGGCGGCGTGCGCAGGTGGGCGTGGTCGAACACGACGGACGCGGGCGGTACCGGGCAGGATGTGCTGACTGGACAGCCCACTGGCGGCCACGGCAAACACACCGTGCATGTCTGGGGCGGGTGGATGTATGTGATGTCCGGATCGAGCGGAAACGTCACGAATCCGAGCTCGCCCAATTACGACGCCCAGCGATCGCTGATCAAGCGGTTCAACCTTGCCAACTTCACGGCCGGAACGCCGTTCGTCTGGTCGAGCGGCGGCGAGATTTTCACCGACGGCCTGCGCAACACGCTGGGGTTCAATCAGGATTCTATGGGACGCATCTTCGGCGTGCAGAACGGCCAGGACGATGTGACCTACGGCGGGACCGACGTGCACAACGACAACCCAGGCGAGATCATCGCGCGCATCGACATGGGGTTGCACCACGGGTACCCGTTCTGCATGGTCGCCCAGCGTATCAACGCGCTGGCTGCCGGGACGCTGGTCCGCTCGGAGATCTTTGGCGGTAATACGCGCGACGACGCCTGGTGCCAGACCACGGCCAACGTGGCCAAGCCGGTTACGTTCTTGCCCGCCCACACGGCTCCGATGGAGATCATCTTCTTCACGGGGCCAGCTGGGGCCCTGCCGGAAAAATGGCGGAACGGTGCGTTCGTGTCCCTGCATGGATCGTGGAATCGCGTGCCGGCAGCGGGATACCGCGTGGTCTGGGTGCCCTTCAATGCGGACGGGACAGCGCCCATGCCGACCAACAGCGGGACCACGACGACCTTCCCGCATGAAGTGGTTCTTGCCGGCGGCAACGCGACGGCTCCGTCCGCCAGCGGCACTTGGAACTGGACCGGTGGTGAGCAGAACGTTCGTCCGGTCGGGCTGGCGGTGTCGCCCATCGACGGGGCTCTGTACATATCGTCCGATTCGCAGGGCTACGTTTACCGCGTCGGCATGCAGAGATGAGGCAACGCGCCTGGGGGCCGGCGGTCGCGCTGGCGGCGTGCGGGATCGCGATCGTGCCGTCGGCGTGGGCGGCTGGTCCGGCGGTGGCGACAGAAGGAACCCAGCCTCGGGGTCTGGCGTCCGGCACGGCTCCCGCCGATGTCGCGAACAAGTGCGCCAGCTGCCACGCGGGTGGCGTCGACGACGACGGTAAGACGTTTCGCCCCTGGGACACGTGGTCCGGGACGATGATGGCCCACGCCACGCGGGATCCCCTGTTCTTGGCCGCACTGACCGTCGCCGAGCAGGACGCACCCGGCTCGGGTGCGTTCTGCCTGCGATGCCACACGCCGAAGGGATTCGTAAAAGGGAACGCCACCGGGATCGGCGCCGCGTTGGACATCGATGACAACCAGGGAGTGGACTGCGAGGCCTGCCATCGTTCGATCAACGCGGCGGTCGCGCAGCCCGCACTTGATTTCGAGGGTATGGCGATTGCCGCCCTGAACCCGATCGATCCGATGGCGCCGTACATTGGCAACGCGCGGCTTTTCTGGGACCCGCGCGACGTGCGCCACGGCCCTTACGACGACGCCAGCAGCCCGGCGCACGTGGCCGCTGGTAGTGCCTTCGCATCCAGCTCCGAGTTCTGCGGGCAGTGCCACGAGGTCCTGAGCCCGCTGCGCAATCTCTTGGATGCTTCGGGCGCCGATACGGGTTTCTCGTTCCCGCTGGACAACACGTACACCGAGTGGCTCCACTCTGATTTTGGCCGGGCCGCGACCCGCCAATCGTGCGTCGATTGCCACATGCCGAAGGCACGCGGAGATTCGTTGACCGTATCGACGTTTCCGACCGCCATGCGTCGCGCTGCGCCTCGCATGCACATTTTCGTCGGGGGCAACGAATGGGGACTGGACGCTGTGCAGATGGCGGCCCCCGATCTGGCCATCGAGCGCGGTGCGGCTTTCGCCGCGGCAAAAGAGGCAACTCAGGCCATGCTGGCGGGGGCGGTACAGGTCGACGTCATGCCGGTCACCGCGCCAGCAGGCGCGACCACCGTCGACGTACAGGTTCGTGTGACCAACTTGTCGGGCCACAAATTTCCCACCGGATACGCGGACGCCCGGCGCGCTTTCTTGCAGGTCGAGATTCTGGACGGACAGGGCCAGTCATTGGCGTTGCTTGGCAGATACGATGAGGGCACACAAGACCTGGACGCCGCGTCCACGCGGGTGTGGGAATCGATTCAGGCCGAACGCACCGCGGGTGGTGGTCACCACGAATGGCACATCGCCAAGAACGACATGATCGTGAAGGACACGCGCATCCCCCCGAAGGGCTTCCGTCCGGTGGGCGCCGCCGCGATCGCGATGACCGCCCCGGTTGGCGCCGACTACGGTCCGGCGACGGGAGGCGGCATGCGCAACTACGACGACGTACAGGTGCGCTTCACGTCGTTGGCGGCGCTGAAAGAGGGCGCGTTGAAGGTCACGGCGCGCGTGTTCTACCAATCGACCATGCGCGAGTTCATCGATGAGCTGGTGCTGGCCAATACGACCGACGATCGCGGACGCAAGTTGAAGGAGATCTGGGAGCAAACCGGCCGG
>JANOJB010000002.1:0-82223 GCA_031407985.1 Pseudomonadota bacterium
CCCTACCGAAGCGCGTCCCGCCTGTAGTTCTCCTTCAACCGGACGTACTTCGCGGCGACGTCGCGGTGAAATTGCTCGTCGGTTTCGGTCAGCGTTCGGATCACACGCGCCGGGGCGCCCAGGACCAGACTGCGCGGAGGGATCACCGTCCCCTGCGTGATCAGGGCGCCCGCACCCACGATGGACCCACGGCCTATCACCGCCTCGTCCAGGATCGTCGCCTGCATGCCGATCAAACACGCCTCCTCGACCTGACACGCGTGCAGCATCGCGCGGTGGCCGACGATCGTGTCGGCGCCGATCACGCACGGCGTGTCGTCCGCGACGTGGATGACCGTTCCATCCTGAACATTGGCGCGCGCGCCCAACACGATCGCCGCGATGTCGGCGCGTAACACGGCGCCGTACCAGATCGATACGTCCTCGCCCAGTTCGACGCCCCCGACAATCGCCGCTCCCGGCGCCACCAGAACGCGATCCCCACAAACGGGCACCCGTTCCAGGTAGCGGTCGACCACGGCGCGCGGGAAACGCCGCCGCAACTCCGCGACCCGAGCATCCAGCGCCACGGCGTCGGGCAACGGCCCGGGAATCACGATTATCGAAGTCGCGATGGTGGCCATGACGCCCCCCTCCGACCTACGCCGAGATCAACCGAAGCTGACGCAACCGCGCCGGCTTCTCGGCGGCGATCGGATAGCGTCCCGAAAAACACGCGTCGCAGAACCCCTGGGGTCCCCCACCCGCCGCCTCGCGGGCAACACCCTCCACCGATTCGTAAAGTCCCTCCAACGACAGGTAACCCAAGGAATCAGCCTCGACGTACTTCTGGATCTCGCTGACATCGTGACTCGACGCGATCAGCTCTTCCTTCGTCGGCGTATCAATCCCGTATCGACAAGGCCCAATGGTGGGCGGTGAACTGATGCGCATGTGAACCTCGCGCGCGCCGGCGCCCCGGATCATCGACACGATTTTGCGCGACGTCGTTCCCCGCACGATCGAATCGTCGACCACCACCACGCGCTGGCCCCGCAACACCTCATGCACCGGCGACAGTTTCAACTTCACGCCGAAGTGCCTGATCTGCTGCGACGGCTCGATGAACGTCCGCCCCACGTAGTGCGACCGCATCAACCCCTGGTCGTACGGGATCCCGCTTTCGCGCGCGTATCCAATCGCCGCGGCCACGCCAGAATCCGGCACCGCGATGACGACATCCGCGTCGACCGGATGCTCGACGGCCAAACGTTTGCCCATGTGCTCGCGTGCCCGATACACGGACCGCCCGTCGATCTGCGAATCCGGACGGGCGAAGTACACCCACTCGAACAAACAGCGGTGAGCGGGAGCCTCCGGGAACGGACGCATCGTCTGCAATCCATTCTTGTCGATGACGATCATCTCGCCGGGCTCGATGTGGCGGACAAACGTCGCCTCGACCAATTCGAACGAGCAGGTTTCGGAGGTAACGAAGTAGGTGTCCTGCCCGATGCGCCCCAACGACATGGGACGAAAACCCATCGGATCGCGAACCGCTATCAGTTTGTCCTCCGACAGAAAAACCAGCGAATAGGCGCCCCTGACCTGGCGCAACGCGTCCGCGATACGGTCCGGCAGCGTCGCCTCGCGCGAACGCGCGATCAGATGAACGATGACCTCGGTGTCGGACGTCGACTGAAAAATCGACCCCTCGGCTTCCAGGCGCTCGCGCAGTTCGACCGCGTTGACCAGATTTCCGTTGTGCCCGACCGCGACTGATCCCCCCGAATAGTCGACCGCGATCGGTTGCGCGTTCTTCAGACTGGAATCACCAGCCGTCGAGTAACGAACGTGCCCGATGGCCGCGGTCCCCTTCAGGTGCGCCAGGCGATCCGCCGTAAAGATGTCCCCCACGTGCCCCATCTCGCGGACGTAGCGCAGGCGTTCCCCGTCCGTCGCGACGATGCCCGCCGATTCCTGCCCCCGGTGCTGAAGGGCGTACAGCCCCAGATACGCGAGGTTCGCGGCTTCAGGATGTCCGAAAATTCCAACAACGCCGCACAAGGCGCGCCTAAGCTAGCACGCGGCATCGGGGACGGGCCCGCCAAAAAGCATTTGGTCGGGGAATAAAATCATCACCGTCGAAATTAACGCTCCGTTCGGATTCGTGCATAATGCGCGGCGGATTGAACCCCATGATCCAAGTCAAAGGCCTGACCAAGTACTACGGCGAACACGCCGCCATACGCGATCTCACTTTTGAGATCGCCAGCGGCGAGGTGATCGGCTTCCTGGGCCTGAACGGCGCCGGAAAATCCACCACGTTGAAGATACTGGGGTGCGTGTTGTTGCCCACTGCCGGTGAAGTGGTCGTCGATGGCATCGACATCGCCCGCAATCCCCACGACGTGCGGCGCCGGATCGGGTTCCTGCCCGACAGCCCGCCCCTTTATGTCGAAATGACCGTCGGTCGCTACCTGGCGTTCGTGGCGCGCCTGCGCGGCGTGTCGGCGGCGGATACTGCCGCCCGGGTCACCGAAGCCGAGGAGAAAACCGATCTCCGCGACGTCCACGATGATTTGATCAGCAGCCTGTCGCACGGATACCGCCAGCGCGTCGGCGTCGCGCAGGCCCTGGTCCATCGTCCGAAGCTTCTGATCATGGACGAGCCCACCAGTGGTCTTGACCCTCGCCAGACCGTCGATATGCGCAGCACGATCAAGGCGCTTCGCGGTGAACACACGATCCTGTTGTCCAGCCATATTCTTTCGGAGATCAGCCAGACCTGCGATCGCCTGTTGATCATCCAAAACGGTGAAATCGTCGATCAGGGCTCCGAAGAGGACATCGGGCGAAGGCTGGGCGGAGGCGCGGCCGTCGCCATCGAGGTGGACGTGGCCGGCGGTCCCGATTCTGCCTTGGCGATCCTGGGCCAGTTACCGGGCGTCGCGCGTGCCAGCGTCGTGAAGCAAGCGGACGGCGTGACGTCCCTGCGCGTGGAATCAGCGGCCGACCTGCGCGCACAGGTGGCGCGCGCGCTGGTCATGGGTGGAATCGATTTGGTACGAATCGATCGCAGCACCGGCGGCCTGGAAAATATCTTCCTGCAACTGACCCAAAGCAAAGATTCATCCGGGGCGAGCTGACCATGACTGCAACCCTTCTGATAACCCGACGGGAACTGGGAACGTACCTGCGGTCGATGACCGGGTACGTGATCGCCGCGATCCTCTTGCTGGTCGACGGTCTGCTTTTCAATATCTTCGCCATTGGCGGCGACGACAAACTGTCGTCCACCGTGATTCAGCAGTTCTTCTTCTACAGCAGCGGCCTGACGATGATCGCCAGCGTTTTCATCTCCATGCGCCTGGTCGCCGAAGAACGACAAACCGGAACGCTGGTGCTGCTGACGTCGTCGCCGGTGATGGATGGGGAAATCATCCTGGGGAAATTTTTGTCGGGCTTCCTATTCCTGGCGATGGTCCTGGGCTTGACTGTGTTCATGCCGCTTCTGATCCTGGTCAACGGCAAGGTTTCCGGCGGGCATCTGGTCGCGGGTTATCTGGGCCTGCTGTTGCTGGGCTCCGCGGCGATGGCGCTGGGCACGTTGGGATCGGCACTGGCCCGCACGCAAGTTTTGGCCGCCATTTTTTCGGGCTGCATGGTGACCGCGATGGTGCTGTGCTGGATGCTGGTGCAGGTCACCGAGCGGCCGTTCAGGGATGTGTTCGCCAACCTGGCCATTCACGGAAAACACTTTCTACCCTTTCAACAGGGGACCATTCACTTGCGCGACGTCGTCTACTACCTGATGGTGACCGTGGTCTCGCTGTTCACGGCGGTGCGGGTCATGGAGGCACGACGATGGCGCTAGCGCCGGTTTCCGAGAAGTCATCGCTGGGGCCCAGTTGGCTGTGGTCGGGACTGTTCGGTCTGGGAATGACGTTGGTCTTCCTGGGCGAGCGAATGATCGGCGCGGGGAAACCGCGCGCGATAGCATCAGTGCTGGGCATCCTACTGGTGCTGGCCGCTATGGTGGCGCGCATCGTACGTGGTGGCCGGGCGACCCCTGACCGTCGCGCGGTCGAACGTTACATCCAGTCTATGTACGCACTTGGCCTCCTGGCGGTGGCTGCTTACTTCGTACAGTCGGACGTTCCCGCGCTGCGCGGCGGAAAACTGTTGGAGACCACGTGGCCCAAACTGGCGACGGCACTGGCGGCATTGTGGCCGGCGGCCTGGTGCGCATCGATTTTCGCAATCCTGCCGATGGAGTTGGCCTACGCCCCGATGAGCCGGGCGCCGCGGGTCGAGTTGGGACGGGTACGCGCGGCGCAGTTCTCGGGTCTTGGGCTTGCGTTCATGCTGACATTCGCGTTTTCGCTGGTCTACGCCGCGTCCGAACGCGACAAGAAGGTCGACCTGGCCTATTTCCGCACCACGCGTCCGGGTGAATCGACCCGCAAGATCGTCCGTGGGTTGGACGCACCGCTGTCGGTTGGCGTGTTCTTCCCCAACGGAAACGAAGTTCGCGAGGAGGTCGTGAACTACCTCGGCGATCTGGCCAAGGAATCCGGGAAGCTGAAGATCGAGCACTACGACTACGACATCGATCCGGTGAAGGCCAAAGAGCTGGGTGTCTCCGCCAACGGGATCGTGGTGTTTCATCGGGGTGCCCGCAAGGAACAACTGGGCCTGCAGTTGCAGCTTGAAAACGCCCGCGCCGGGTTGAAATCCCTGGATCGCGAGGTCCAGCAGCGTCTGTTGAGCGTGGTCAAGCCCAGCCGGGTCACCTTCCTGACCCAGGGACATGGCGAGCGATCCAGCGAACC
This sequence comes from Pseudomonadota bacterium, assembly GCA_031407985.1. Lineage (GTDB taxonomy): Bacteria > Myxococcota_A > Polyangia > Fen-1088 > Fen-1088 > FEN-1088. The sequence continues at coordinate 4,815 of JANOJB010000002.1, forward strand.
CGCGGGCGCCACCGACAAACGCCCGGGGGTCCGCGAACTGCGCAACGCGCTTCAGGACCAGGGGCACGACGTGCGGGATCTGGGACCGGCCGAAGGACTTGCGACCGATATCCCATCGGACGCGACGCTGGTCATGGTCCTCGGACCCACGAAACCATTTGCGGGCGAGGAGATCGGCTCGCTGAAGCGTTTTCTGGAGCGTGGCGGACGGGTGTTCCTGGCGCTTGACCCGGACGGCGGCGTCGACATGCACGAGCTGCTGGGGCCGATGGGTGTCAAGTTGACCATGAAAACCCTGGCCAACGATCAGGTTTACGCGCGTCGGGTGCACCAGAACATCGATCAAACCAATCTTGTGACGGGCCAGTTTTCGTCGCACGCGTCGGTCAGCACCCTGTCGCGGCAAGGTATGCGCGCCCCCATCGTGTTCCCGGGCGCAACCGCCGTGGAGGGACCAACGCCCGACAGAAACCCCGCGGCGCCCAAGAAGGAGTACTCCGTGGATTTCACCGTTCATGGTCACTTCGCGACCTACGCGGACACCAACGGCAACTTCACGCACGATCCCGGCGAAGAGCGCAAGGGATGGGAACTGGCCGCCGCCGTGTCGAAGAAGGTGGACAAGATCGAACAGCGTCTGTTCGTGGTGGGGGACTCGGACTTCCTGACCGATCAGGCGATCCGGTTTGGCGGCAATGGCCTGCTGGTGTTGGATTCCGCGCGATGGCTATTGGGAGAGGAATCCTTCGCGGGCGAAATAACCAGCGAGGCGGACATCCCGGTTTCGCACACCCGCAAGCAGGACGTCGCGTGGTTTTATTCGTCGATCTTCGCCGTTCCGGGGGCGGTGCTGGCCCTGGGGGCAATCGTCACCAGACGTAGACGCCGTGTTCGTCGGATACCAACCGCCCCGAACCCAACGGGGGTGGCGTCGTGACCGGCCGCGGGGTTGCCGTTCAAGGGGGACTGGCCGCGTTGGGCCTGGTGATCGCGTACACCACCTGGCAACGGGAGCCCGAGGGGGCGGTGGGTGACGTGGTCGTCGTCGATTCGACGAAGGGAAATCTAACGAACGTCCACTTCGAGGACGACACGACCAGCGTAGATATCCAGCGCGGCGACGGTAGCGGTGGCCCCGGCGTTTGGCTGCGAATTCAGGACAAGGTTCCCGTCCCTCCTCCTCCTGCCCCTCCCCCTGCCAAACCAGCGGGTGCGGGCGGCGCGGCCGGGACCGCGGGTACGGGCGGCGCGGCGGGTTCTACGACGGCGGCGGCAAAGCCCCCCGTGCCCACGCCACCGACTGCCAAGCCACGCCCGGCGCGTCTGCTGCGCGGCGAAGAGCCGGCCGAGAAGTTCCTGGCCCAGTTCGCACCGTTCCGATCGCCGCGCGCCTTCGGCGTGCTCGATGCCAAGAAGCAGAAGGAATTGGGGCTGGACACCGCCAAGAAGAAGCTGGTCATCACGGCCCGCGGCGAGACGCGTTCCTTCGTCATCGGCCAGCCGGCCCAGGGCAGCGGCGAGAACTACCTGCGCGACGCCAATGATGGTCGAACCTACTTGATGCCCCGCCAGGTGCTGACCGATTTGCAAAGCGCGGCGCACCGCCTGGTCGACCGCAGACTGCACACCTTCAAGGTCGCGGAGATCAACCGCCTGGCCGTGTCGTCCTCGGGCAAGAAGCGGGAATTCGTGGTCAAGAACCAGCAAGATCAGAACGCCTATAAATTGGCGCCTGCGAATGCCCCGGACAAGCCCGAGGAGATGGCGCGCAACTGGCACGACAAGATCTGGCGTCTCTTCCCCAGCGAAGTTCTGGGCAAGGGCGAAAACCCCGCCGAAGGCCAGCCCAAAATTGCCCTGCGGGTGGATTATTTCGACGGATCGAAGAACGTCGGCTGGCTGGAGATCGGCAAGCTGGACGTCGCGCCCGGGACCGAGCCGGCCATGAGCCCCCACGCCATGCCGACGAACAACAACGGCACCGCCCTGTACGGCCGCACCGAACACACGTCGGGCTGGGTTCGTCTGCCGAACGATCCCAGTACGCTGGCCGACGCCGACAAGGTCGCGTCGGGCTTGTAAGGGTCGCTCCGCGAACCACGGCATCGTCTCTTCCGGCGCGTGCATCGGATCGCGTCTGCCCGGCGTGTTGACGGTTTCTGGGGGGGGTGGGAAAGTACCCGCGCGTGAGGAAATTCTACGGGGCATTGGTCGCGGTGCTCGCCCTGGCGGGTGGCGGCTTTGCTTCGCGGAGCGTGGACGCTGCCCGTGAAAAGGCGGTCCGTCTGGAGGCTGGCCGCGCGGCGGAAGGCTCCGCGCAAAGAACGGCCGAAGGACTGTCGGCGCTGTTGTCCGACCTGAAGCTGAAGGCCGACAACGCGGCGGCGAATCCCCGGTTGGTGTTCGCGCTGCAGGGGAACGTCGACGCGCGCACCATGCGCGATTTGTGGCGGACCGAGGAATGGTGGCGACCCTGGCGGACCGAGTTCAAGGTGTATGCGGTGGCGGTCAGCGGAGTCCGCTTGGACGTGGTCGAGGGAATCGACGCGGCGGAGCTGAATGCGGAGTCGCTGCTGCGGAATGCACGGGATCGGGGTGAAACCGTCGCCGAGATCATCGTCGGCAAGGGCCTGCCGTACGCGGCCACCGCGACGCCGGTGAAGGTTCCCGTCCGCGACAAATCGCCTCTTCTGTTGCTTGCGAAGCCGATCGACCAGCCGGTGCTGCGGCGCCTGGCCGACAAGATAGGCGGCGCGGTCATCTTGACCGATGGCCGTAAATCGTTGCTGGTCGCCGGCCCGGAGGCGGAAGGCGCGTCGTTGGCCGGCGCGATCGGATCGGAAGCCGGCGGCTCGGTGTTTCACGCGGCGGACGGCACCTGGGCCGCGGCGTCGACGCGGGTTGCATCCGGACTGTGGTTGTGGACGTTTGCCTCGGCCAGCGCCGCGTCTCGCGATGCCGCGGCTGCCGCCACTGAAAGAAAGATGATGTTGTGGCTGTTGGCCCTGCTGTTGGCTGGGAGCAGCCTTGTCCTTGGCCTGCGGCGCCCACGGTCGGACGTCATCACCGGGACGATGTCTACGGCCACCGGATCTGCGTCAGACGCCGCGATGGGATCGCCAGGTGGCATCGCAACCGGCACGCCCCGAACGCTGCGCGGCCAGGGACCTTCACCGGGATCCAACCCGTCGGGTGCCGTCGATGCCAGCAGCGCCACCATGCTGTCTCCGTCTGCATCCGGTCCCACGACCGGACCAAACGACGCCCCGTTTGGTCGCTATACATTGCTGGACCGTTTGGGGGAAGGGGGCATGGCCGAGGTGTACACGGCTGTCACGTTTGGCGCCGAGGGTTTTCGCCGCAAGTTCGTGATCAAGCGACTACGGGCCGAGCTGGCGCGCGATGCGGCGGCCGTCGATCAGTTCATCGACGAGGCGAATCTGGCTTCATCGATGGTGCACTCCAACATCGTTCCGGTCTTCGACTTCGGAAAGGTCGGGGAGGAATATTTTCTGGCCCAGGAGTACATCCTGGGCCGCGATCTGGCCCGCCTGACCAAACGCAGCCTGGAGCACGACAACCAGCCCTTGTCCGCCCAGGTCATCCTGTACGCGGCGCACGAAACCCTGAAGGCGCTGGAATACGCGCACACCAAGATCAGCGAAAGTGGACAGGCGATGGGCATCGTCCATCGGGACGTGTCGCCAACCAACGTGATCGTGTCATCCCGCGGCGAGGTCAAGCTGTTCGACTTCGGCATCGTCAAGGCCGAGGGTCGCGTCACCAAGACCCAGACGGGTGTCGTGAAGGGCAACATATCCTTCATGTCGCCCGAGCAGGCACGTGGTACGCACGTGGACGCCCGCGCCGATCTGTTTTCGCTGGGGCTGGTGCTTTACTACTGTCTGACCGGGGAGGTGCTGTATGGCGGCAACACCACCTACGAGCTCCTGGTCAAGGCCGCGACGGGCCCCGGGCCGGACGAGCTTGCGCGACTGCGATCCCTTCCTGCTCCCTGCGACGCCTTGCTGCTTCGCGCGTTGCAAGTGGACCCTACCCAACGATTCCAGACCGCCCGCGTCTTCGGTGACGCCATAGCGGCGCACATCGGTGGCGGTGCCGCTCAGCTGGCGACGTTGATGGATCACCTGTTCGCCGACGACTTCAAGACCGAGGAAGCGCGCTTCCGGAGATACGACCCGGCGGATTCGTCCCGTTCCGCTGTTCCCGCGCCGGACCCGGATGGAAACATACCGCGGCGGACGTGAACGGATATGGCAACCAACGGGGGGAAATCGGCATCCACGGAGCTGGACCCGTCTTCCGCGCAAGGCCTTCTGATCCTGCACGTCGAGGCCGCCGAGGGTCGCAAACGTGCCGAACATCTCTACCGAACCCAGCAGCCCTGCCGTGCGCTGGGGACACTAGGTGACGTAACCGTCGTCAGTGGCTCATTGCTTTCACCGTCCATACACGCGCTTCTCCCGCGCGCCGACATTCTGGTGATGAGTGATCTCGCGGATCCGGATCTGTTGCCGATTCTGGATACGCGCCGCCGCGCGCGCCGGCTGTCCGTCTACGAGATCAACCACCACCACCTGTTTCCACCACCAGGCGTCCCGGCGCCGGCGACCGGCGATCTGGTGGGGCGCAGCCTGTCTCCACAGTTGGCACGCCATTCGGACTGCTTGCAGGTACCGACCGACGAGCTGGATCGTCGGTTTCGAATGGTGAATCCCCGCCGCGCGGTCTTTCCCAGCAACCGCTGGGATCCACCCCGGCCCGCCGTAAAAAGGCCCGAACATCCGCTGCGCGTCGGGTGGGGAGGCGCGCTTGGTCACATCGAGGACGTCCGTGCCGTCGCTCCCGCGCTGCGTGCCGTCGTGGCCCGCCATCCCGAGGTGCGGCTTGCGATCATGGGGGATCCGGCATTCGCCGCGTTGTTCGCGGATCTGGGGCCAGACCGTGTCGATTTCACGCCCGAATCCACCAACGACGCGTATGAGTCTTTCCTTGACGGGCTATCCATTGCGGTGTCTCCGCTATTGCCGACCACCTACAACCGCTGTCGTTCCGATTCAAAGTTTCTTGAATATGCCGCGCACCACGTGCTGGCGATTGGTTCCGATCTCGAACCACACGCCGTCGTCCGGGGACGGGATCTCGGACTGCTGTTCGCCACGCCGAACGAGCTGGAGGCGGCGCTGGAGCGCGCGCTTGCCGATCCGCGCGCGCGAGAGGAGTTCACGACGCGCGCGGTTCGTTACATCGAACGGGAGCGTTTGGAGAGGCCGCTTGCGCCCCGCCGGCTTGGGTACTACCTGTCGGTGATGGCCAGTTTGGGATACTCGTCCTTGACCACCGGGCAGGCACGCCCCGGCGCGCCTGGCCCCGCGCCGTCCACCTCGCTGCCTTTCCTCGCGGAACTTGATGAGCCCCCGCGTTTTTCTGACTCCCGCTACTTCGCGATCGAAGGCGACGCGGTGGAACGATTGCTGTCGCTGGGTCTTGATGCCGCACGCGCGGGGGATACGGACGAGGCACTCCGGCGTTTTGACGAGGCCGGCATACGCGCGCCGACTTTCCATTTGCCGCGATTGTTGGCCGGGATATCGGAGACGGATCCCAATCGGGCTGTCATGCGCCTGCGCCGGGCGTGCGAATTGGCGCCGCGTTCCTGCCGGGCCGCCTACGAACTGGGCGTCCGCCTGCACGCGATTGGCGAGCAAGCGGGAGCCCGGGCCGCCTGGCAACGTTGCCGCACGTTGGCTCCATCATTTGGGGCGGCCGAGACGCGGTTGGCCGAGCTTGCAGATGCGGAGGGCCATCTGGACGAGGCCTGCCGGCTGTTCGAAGAGGCCGCCCTGCACAATAGCTTCTTGGCGTGGCCGGTCGCCCGCCTGGCGGCGATCTCCATCGAGGGGGGGCAGCTGGAGAAGGCGGCCGCGTTGTTGCGCCCCTCGCTGGAGCAGGACGAGGAGCTGTGGTTGACCAATTTCCTTCTCGGGCGCGCGTGTCTGGACATGGGACACACTCATGAAGCGAAGGTCCACCTGCTCCGGGCCCTTGAGGCCCCCGTTGGTAGCGACGTGGACCGCGACGCCATCGTCGCGCTGCTGGCCACGGTGGAACTGAAGCTGGGCGCTCCTGTGAAAAGTCGCGCCCGGCTAGCCGAGCTTCGTCACACCGATTGAGCGCAATCGAACCGAGACGGTTCGCGATTCGCTTTGACGGTCGCGTCTGGCAGCCGCGGTCAAGACCCCATCATGGGATCTGGATCCTGGTCTGCGCTTCCGGGTTGTGCGCCGGCGGCAGCACGACCCGAAACGTCGTGCCGCGCCCAGGCGCGCTGTCCACCGTGATGTCGCCCCCCAGCACCTTGACGATTCCGTGACAAATGAACAGGCCGAGACCAGTCCCGACACCGACCGGTTTGGTCGTAAAAAACGGATCGAAAATTCGCCCGACGACGTCCGGGGGAATGCCCGCTCCCGTATCGGCCACCGTGACGACCGCCCGCCCTGTCGCGTCGGTCGAGGTGGCGATCCGAACCTTGTTGGTGGCCACATCGCCCGTCCCAATCGCCTGGGCGGCGTTAACCAGCAAATTCAGGATCACCTGGCCCAGACGCGACTCGCTGGCGTCGACCATCGGCACCGGGCCCAGATCCAAAACCAGTTCGGCCTTGGATCGGATCTCGCTGGATATCATGTTGATCGATGATTCGATGACGCGCCGAACATCGATGGGTCCGTAGCGTTCATCGTCGCCGCGCGCCAGGGTCTTCAGGTCACGGACGATCTGTCGGACGCGAATCGCGCCTTCCTGTGCTTCGGCAAGCGCCGTCGCCAGCTCTTCCAGCTGAGCGGACAAGGTGGTCGACGGATAGTCAGGCAGCAACTTGTGCAGGCGTTCGGAGACATACCCGATGTTGGCCATGACATAGGTCAGGGGATTGTTGATTTCGTGTGCCACCCCCGCCGCCAGCGTGCCCATCGACGCCAGGCGCTCGGCCTGAATCAGCTTCGCCTCCATCGTTTTGCGTTCGGTGATGTCCAAGGCAACGCCGATCGTCCCGGTGATGGTCCCCGCGGCATCGCGCAACGGATCGATGCGGCACTGATAGACGCGGCTGCCGAACCGCGCATCTGTGGACGTACCCTGTCCGCCAAGCGCGGCCTGGTGCGCGGCGACGTTGCGCGCGGCGCCCGGATCCCCCGCGAAAAAATCCAGCAGGGTAATGCCCAGTACCTGTTCGGCGGCAAGACCAACGGCCGATAGGCCCCCACCCACGACCGACGAGAACCTGAGGTCCCGATCGGTGGTCCACAAGATGGCCGGCAGTTGCTGGGATATGAAGCTGAGCCGCAGGTCTGCGTCGATGTTCATCGGCCTCCCCCTTGGCCCTTGGTGCGCGGCAGCGTACACCCGGGAGGGCTGCTTTGGGGTGCCCTTCGACACGATTCCGCAATCTGAAAGTCGCAACGCGTCTATCCTCGATGCGGCTTCATCAGCTGGCGGGTTCCTGGCATCTCCGGTACGACGGGCCTAATCTTTCCCGCGTGGAAGACCTGCTCCTGACTCCACCTGTCCCCTTCGACACGTCGGGGCCGGCTGACCAGCATCCGCCCGGTGTACCGCCGACGGCGGTGTGGGTGGAGGCCGAGCAGGAATGGCAGTTCAGTGATACCGACGACGCTGGGGTGCTTCACGGACCGTTTCGATCGTGGCGCGCCGACGGCACGCTGCGCACGATCGCCGCGCACACCCATGGAAAGCAGGTGGGGCCAGCCTGGAGGTTTCATCCCGACGGCAGTTTGTTTTCCCTGGGACAGTTCGTCGACGGCTCTCCCTGGGGCGTCCATCGCCGATACGCCAATTCCGATCTTCGCGCCGAGCGCCTGCAGTCCTGCTGTGTGCCCCAGGGGGCTTGGCAACTGCGCCAGGAACACGGTTCCAGCGGGCTTGTCGATCGGGCGTGGTTCAACCGCGACGGTGTACGGCTCCTGGAGAACGGCGACCTGTACCCTGATCGTCCGTCGGCGGTCCTTCCGACGGCGTGGTTCAATGAAAACACCGGGGTGTGGGAGGCGGGAGTCATTCGGGAGGAAGCGGGCCGCACCGGCACCAGGCGGGTCTGGTCCAGCGACGGAGTCCTTCTGATGGTCGAGGACCTGAACCACGGCAAGCGTCACGGCGCCGTGCAATCGTTCGACGAGGCCGGCGTTCTGAGATGGGAGGGTCGCTACGCCGACGGCCGCCGCTCGGGAGGGTTTCGTGCACGGGGCCACGCGACCGACCACTTCATGGACGGATCCGTCCATGAGCAGGAAGGGTCATTCCTCGACGACCAGGCCGTTGATATTTGGCGCACCCGCGACGCCGGTGGCGCCGTCCTTGCCGAACGCGACCTGGGACTGGCGCTGGACGAAAACGCACTGCCCTTGTCGCCCGTTCTTGCCGATGAACAACGTACGGCGGCGACCTGGCGGCAGCTGGCGGGAAGCCTGTTCGATCAACGTCGCGTGGCCGAAGGATTGCTGGCTGGCGCGCGGGCCGCGGCTACGTCCGGGGATCCCGGCCCGTTCAGGAACGCGCTCGATACCATGACCATCCCGCTTGGCGCGGACGCCGCGCGCGCGGAGGCAAACGATGTCGTCGCTCGCGCGCCCGACCAGTTGATTCCGCTGCTTGATGCCTTGAAGCGCGGGGCCGACGCGGCGATCCTGCTGTGCGCAATCGGCAAGGCGCTGGTTTCCGCTGAACACGCGACCTTGGATTTTCTGACGACGGCGCTGCTGCTGCGTCCCGATTGGACCGAGCCCCTGGCGACGCGCGCACTGGTATTCGGCACACGCGGCGATCTGGTTTTGGCCCGGGCCGACATCGCACGGCTGTCGGTCGGTGCTCCCGAGGAAGCCACGACCCTGGAACTGGTTCTGCGGGCCTATTTTCCGCGCTTCGACTTCTGGCCTGCCCAACATTCCTTCCAGGCCCGTGCCGGTGAGGCCGAACTGCAACCAGCACGAACACCGTCCGAGGTGTCTGAGGTCGTCATGCGCTACGCGACCCGCCTGGGTCGGTTGCGCGAAGCACTGCGGGCGCGCGTCGCGGACGACGCCCCCTTCATGATCCCCGATCTGTCGGCGCTGCTGCCCACGGGGCCGGTGCCGCTTGCCAGGTTCGCGTTCACGATGTCGCAGGACGAATACGCGGGCGCCGATCCGTTGCCCGAGGCCGAAGCCGAAGCCGAGGCCGGGGCCGGGGCCGACGATACTGGCGATACGGCACCAGCCTCGAACGCCGCCACACCCGAAGCCATCGAAATCGCCGTGGACGAGACACAGGGCCTGCCGGCGGGTGCCACGACCCTCATGCCCATCTTGCCCATCTTGCCCATTCTGCGACAGGCCCGCGCCGACTGGAGCGCTCTGACGTGGCTGTGCTGGGCCGTGGGTCTGGATGCCCCTGGGCTGCCCGACGAAATTCGTCCCCCGCCGGCTTTCGGCAGCGCCGCGATGATGACCATGGAGCGCACCTGGCGCTGCCGCGACAAGTTGAACACATCGGGCCTACTGGCGTTAACCAAGGGGATCCCGGGATTTGACTGGGAAGGAACGCCCATCGATCTGGTTCCGGCGACGCTGGCGGAAGTGGCGCTGGGTGAATACCTCGAAGCCCGGGCGGTCTTCTCGTGGCTCTGCGATCCGGCCAACCGCTCGCCCTGGCAGGACGATCTGCGCGGCGCCGATTAACTGAAAACAATCGTACGGTTCTCGGAGACCAACACGCGACGATCAAGATGCAGCCGCACCGCTCGCGTCAGGACTTGCCGTTCCAGTTCCCTGCCCTTTTGCGCCAGATCCTCGACCTCGTCCCGGTGGCTGACACGGCACACGTCCTGATCGATGATGGGCCCCTGATCCAGGTCACTGGTCACATAGTGCGCCGTGGCCCCGATGATCTTGACCCCATGTGCCTTCGCCTGGTGGTACGGCCGCGCCCCGACGAACGCTGGCAAGAACGAATGGTGAATGTTGATGATGCGCCCCGGCCAGCGCGCCACGAAATCTGGCGACAGTATTTGCATGTAACGCGCCAGCACCACGACATCGATGCGCATGTCCTCCAGCAGTCTCTGTTGCACCGCCTCGGCCGCCGCCCTGTCCGCGTGATCGACGGGAACGTGTTCGAACGGAACGCCAAAATGGCCGGAGGTCGAACGCAGATCGTCGTGGTTCGATACCACCAGGGCCAGAGCGCCGCGCAGTTCGCCCAATTGGTGCGACAGCAGCAGGTCGTACAGGCAATGCGGAGCCCGACTGGCGAACACCGCCACGCGCGGTCGGTGGTCAGAATACGTCAACTCGAACGACAGTCCGAACCGCCCGACCAGGTCGGCCAGACCAGCGTCGATTCCCTGGCGATCCAGACGAAACGTTTCCAGATCCCAGACCAGGCGCATGAAGAACAATCCGGTCTCCAGCTCGGCGTGTTGATCAGCGTCGATGATGTTGCCGCCGTTGCGAAACACGAAATCCGACAGCGCCGCCACCAGGCCCGTTCGGTCCCGGCAGCTGACCAGCAGCGTCGCGCGCAGCGATTCACCCGTCACGGCGGCCCCGGCATTCACTTGTGCGCACGCGCCGTTCTGACGTGTTCGGCCATTTCGTCCAGCAACGCGGCGGTGTCGTCCCAGCCCAGGCACGCGTCCGTGATGCTTTTTCCGTAGACCAGCTTGCCGCGATCCGCTCCAGCGCTGGGAGGCGCCTGGCTACCCGCGACCAGATGGCTTTCGATCATGATTCCGGCGATCGCCCGCGACCCGGCACGAATCTGCAACCCGATGTCCCGCGCCACCGCCGGTTGCCTGGCCGAATCCTTGCCACTGTTGCCGTGACTGCAATCAATCATCAGCCGTTGGGCCAACCCGGCGCGCGCAAGCGCCGTCGTCACACGCGCGACCGACGCGGCCTGGTAGTTCGGTCCGTTGGCGGCGCCCCGCAGGATGACGTGGCAATCGGGATTTCCGTTGGTGGCGACGATGGCGGACGAGCCTTGCTTGGTGACGCCCAAGAAACAGTGAGGGTGGCGCGCGGCCAGCACCGCATCAATCGCGATCTGGATGTTGCCGTCGGTGCCGTTTTTGAACCCGACAGGGACCGACAACCCCGACGCCAGTTCGCGGTGGACCTGGCTTTCGGTCGTGCGCGCGCCGATCGCGCCCCAACTGACCAGATCGGCGAAATACTGCGGGGTGATGGTGTCCAGAAATTCGCACCCGGTCGGCATCTCCTGTCGGCCCAGATCCAACAGCAACGCGCGCGCCGTACGCAGCCCCTCGTTGACCGCGAACGATCCGTCGATGTGCGGATCGTTGATCAGGCCCTTCCAGCCGACCGTGGTACGCGGTTTTTCGAAATAGACGCGCATCACGACAAACAGATCCCGCGACAGCCGGTCGGCGACCGCCTTCAAACGTCGGCCATACTCCAGGGCCGCCGCCACGTCGTGAATGGAGCACGGTCCCACGACCACCAGGAGGCGATCATCGTGACCCGCCAAAATCTGGCCGACCGTTCGTCGGCTGCGTTCGACCAACAGGGCCACCTGATCGTCGACGGGTAGATCGGCGATGATGGTTTCCGGCGAAACCAACGGGCGAATCTTGTTGACCCGCAGGTCGTCGGTTCGACGCTGCATCAGCCGGCGGCGCGCTCCCCACCGCGCGTCCGCCTCTGCCGAACCGCCGCCGCCACTTCATCCAGCAAAGGCACGGTCGCGTCCCAGCCCAGACACGCATCCGTGATGCTTTGCCCGTAGACCAGGTTTCGCCCCGGTTCAGGAGCCTGGCGTCCCTCGACCAAGTGGCTTTCGACCATCAGCCCGCCGATCGCGATCGACCCACCCGCGATCTGGGCGGCTATCTCGCGCGCAACGAACGGTTGCCGTCTGGGATCCTTGCCGCTGTTGCCGTGGCTACAGTCGATCATCGCGCGCGCGGCCACGCCCGCTGCTCTTAACTTCGCCGTGGCGTCCGCAACGGCTTCGGCGCCGTAGTTCGGCCCTGACCCGGCGCCGCGCAGAATCAGGTGGCAGTCCGGATTGCCGCGGGTCGCGACGATGGCGGAGACCCCCTGCTTGGTCACCGACAGGAAATGGTGAGGGTGGGACGCGGCCGCGATCGCGTCGATGGCGATCTGCACGTTGCCGTCGGTCCCGTTTTTGAATCCGACCGGCACCGATAGGCCCGATGCCAGCTCGCGGTGAATCTGGCTTTCCGTCGTGCGCGCGCCGATCGCGCCCCAGGCGACCAAGTCCGCCAAATACTGTGGCGTGATCGTGTCCAGAAACTCGCATCCCGTCGGCAGGCCCAACTCGGCCAGATCCAACAACAACGCACGCGCCAGATGCAGCCCCTGATTGATGGCGAATGAACCATCCAGGTGCGGATCGTTGATCAGGCCTTTCCATCCCACGGTCGTGCGTGGTTTTTCGAAGTACACGCGCATGACGACGACCAGATCGTCGCGCAGGCGCTCAGCCTCGGTCTTCAGGCGCCCGGCGTAGTCACGCGCGGCCTTCACGTCGTGGATCGAACAGGGCCCCACCACGACTACCAAGCGATCGTCCTGCCCACCCAAGGCCCGCGCGATGGCCTGGCGCGCATCGGCCACGGTCGCCGAGGCGCGCTCGGTGATGGGCAGGTTCTCCATCAGGATGGCCGGAGGAATCAGGGGACGGATCTTTTCGATCCGCAGGTCGTCGGTGGGGTGCAACATGGGCCCCGGGGAATCTACCCGATACGAATCCGTGCCGCATCGATCCTGTCAAGACTGGTGCCGGCAGTCCGCTACGCGACTTCCAGGGCCTTTTCGGCGTCCTCTTTCTGTCCCACCAACAGGCGAAGCAAAACCGGCAAGACCGTCAGTCCCAGCAGGGTCGATGACACGATCCCTCCGATGACAACGGTCGCCAACGGTCGCTGAACCTCCGCCCCCGCGTTGGTCGAAATCGCCATGGGAATGAAGCCGACGGCGGCGACCAAGGCGGTCGTCAGTACGGGTCGCAAGACGGTTAGAGCGCTGCGGCGGATGGGCTCCGTGCCGGTTTCTCCCTTTGCCAGATACCGCTGCAATTCACTGGCCATTACCACGCCGTTCAGAACAGCGACGCCAGCGACCGCGATGAACCCCACCGCCGCGGGAATCGAAAACGGCAACCCTCGCAAGACCAAGGACAGCACGCCCCCAACCAATGCGAACGGAGCCCCGGCAAAGACGGCTACCGCCATGCGCACGTCGCCGAACATCAGAAGCAACATCGTGAAGATGATCGCCAATGCGATCGGGACCACCAGGCCCAACCGTTTGCTGGCGCGCGTGAAGTTTTCGAACTGGCCGCCCCAATCCAGCGTCACTCCCGGGGGAAGGGTCACGCTTGCCGCGACTTTCGCCCGCGCCTCGTTCACGAAGCCCACCAGATCCCGTCCGCGCACGTTGACCTCGACCATGACCCGTCGTTGCAGCGCCTCACGATTGATGACGGCGGGACCTTCGGTTTCGCGGATGGTCGCCACCGACGCCAGGGGCACCAGTTTTCCCGTGGATGACCCCACCAGCAGTTCACCGAAGGACTCCGGCGTCAGCGTAGCGGGAGGCAACAACAACATCAGATCGAAACGCCGCGATCCCTCGAAAATCTTGCCGGCGAACTGCCCGACCCGGGAAGCCTCCACCACATCCAGGACTTGGTCAACGCTGATCCCATAACGTGCCAGGCGCGCCCGGTCTGGAATGACCTCTAAAAGAGGCAGGCCCAGAACCCGCTGGACACGCCAATCACCGCGACCCGGCACGTCCTTTACCACCTTACCAACCTCGTCCGCCGTCGCCTTCAAAGTGACCAGATCATCGCCGAAGATCTTGATCACGACATCGGCGCGCGAACCCGCCAACAGCTGATTGACCCGGTCCTCGATTGGCTGAGACACCGAGACAAAGGTGGCCGGCACCTCGCCCTCGACCGCCTTCTTGATGGCTTCCCCCAAATCATCCAGATCGTGCGCGGTTGTCCACTCTTCCTTGGCGCGCAGCTTGATCATCACCTCGGTCTCGTCCGGCCCGACCGGATCGGTGGCCACCTCGGCCCGGCCGGTTCGGGTCACGACCGACAACACCTCGGGAAATCGAGCCAGCACCGCCTCGACCTGAGTGCCCAGGCGTTGCGCCTCCGTGATCGACACCGACGGAAGCCTTTTCACGTCCAAGGACAGCTCGCCTTCATCCAGGCGAGGAACGAATTCAGCGCCCAGACCGCGGCCAAGCAGCATGGAACCGCAAAGCATCAATACCGCCACCGTCAAGGTCGTCTTCGGCTTGAAAAGACACCTGCCCAGGACCCGATCGTAAAACCGCCTGGTCTTGCCGAAAAAACCCTTGTTCTCGTCGTGCGCGTGTTTGGGGGCCGACAACACGAACGCCGCCATGGCGGGAAACGCCGTCAGCGAGAACGCCAAGGCGCCGAACAGCGCCAGGGCGACCGTGATCGCCATCGGCTGGAACATCTTCCCCTCTACCCCTTCAAGCGCCATCAGCGGCAGGTAGACGAGCATGATGATCAACAACGCGAACGTTACCGGACGTGCCGCTCTGCGCATCGCCTCGGCTATGACGGTCGCGGTGTCGTCACGACCCACGGGACGACGAATGGCCAGCTGCAACAACGTCGCTTCCAACATCACGATGGCGCCATCGACCAACAGCCCAAAGTCGATCGCCCCCAGGGACATCAGGTTTCCCGTGACCTTCATGCGCAACATGCCGATCACCGCGACCGACATCGACATCGGAATCGCCAGGGCGGCGATCAGGGAGCCCCGAATGCTTCCCAGCGTCAGGAAGAGAACCAAGGCCACCAGAAGTGCCCCCTCACCTAGGTTGATGAAGACGGTCTTCAGCATCCGGCTGATAAACTCGGCGCGGTCGTAGTACGACCGGATTTCGATACCGGCGGGAAGCTCTTTTTGGATCTGGGCCAGACGCGCCTTGACCGCATGAACCACGTCCCGTGAATTGGACCCGGTCAGCATCATCACCGTGCCCGCCACGATCTCGCCCTCGCCCTGCTTGGTCACCGCGCCGAAGCGCAACGCCGGACCGATCTGGACACGCCCCAGATGTTTCAGCAGGACCGGCGTGCCGTCGCCGTCGGAGGTCACGACCGTATTTTCGATGTCCTCGACGGTTCGAAACTGGGCGGCACCCCGGATGACGAACGATTCGCCATTTTTTTCGATGTACCCACCACCAACGGAGGCGTTGTTCTGGGTCAAAATGTCGTGAACTTGTCCCAGCGACAGGCGATATCCCGCCAAGCGTTTGGGATCGATCACCACCTGATACTGCTTCGCTTCGCCCCCCATGCCGTTAACCTCGATGACCCCCGGCACCGAGCGAAGTTTGTAGCCCACCACCCAGTCGAGCAGGGTGCGCAACTCCATCGGGCTGTGGCGCTTCGAGACCAAGTAGAATTCGTAGATCTCGCCCAATCCCGTCGACACCGGTCCCAGTTCCGGCTTGCCATAACCCGGTGGGATATCGTTCTCGGCCAATTTGAGGCGCTCGCTGACCATCTGCCGGGCGAACCAGATGTCGGTGCCCTCCTTGAACACGACGGTTACGGCGGAAACCGCGGTGCGGCTGACGGATCGAATTTCATCCACGCTGGGAAGGCCGTTCATCGCGGTTTCGATCGGGAACGTCAGGTACTGCTCGACCTCAAGCGGCGACAAACCCGGGGCACTGGTCAGGATCGAGACCTGGGTGTTGCTGACGTCCGGAACCGCGTCGATCGACAGTTTCGGGATCGACACCAACGCGAACGCCAGAATCGCGATCCACGCGGCAAGCACCATCCCGCGACGGCGAACCGACAACTCAACAAGTTTTTCCAGCATCAGCGCAACAGCTCGCTCTTCAGCAGAAATGCTCCGTCGGTGGCGATTTCCTCGCCGTCCTTAAGTCCCTTCCTGATCTCGATCAAATCACCGCCCGAAACGCCGATCTCCACGCCCCGCCGTTCGAACCCCTGGGGCCCCTTGACGAAGACCATGGGCTTGCCTTCCACGCGCTGCACCGCCGCACGTGGAACGGTCAGAACGGGCACGGTCGCGACATCGGCGTTGCCGACCAACTTTGCGTTGACCAGTTGCCCGATGTTCAGCCTCCCAAGCTTGTTGTCGATCTCCACACGCACCTTTGATGTTCGTGTCGCCTCGTCGATGACCGGGGCCACGTATCCAACGCGACCATGGAAAATCTCACCCGGGTACGCCTCGGTTCGAATCTCCACCGCCTGGCCGACCCGCACGCGGGCCAGGTCCTTCTCGTACAGATCCAGCAGAACCCAGACGTTCGCCAGATTCGCCACCTTGAACGCGTCGGTCGCGCGTTCGACCGCCTCGCCCATCGTGACCAATCGGTCGATGACCTTCCCATCGATGGGGGCCCGGATGGCGACCCGGCCTCCCGCCGCTTTACCCTGGACCGCGCGAATATCGCCTTCGGTAAAACCGATCGCGCGCAGGCGTTCTTCGGCCGCGCGCAGCGACGCGCTTTCGCTGGCCCACTGCGCTTCGGCGACCTCCCGCTCGCGCGCGGACGAAATACGTTTCTCCGCCAATTCGCGCTCACGATGCAGGTTCGCCTCGGACGCTCCCAAACGCGCCTTGGCCGAGATGAGGGCTCCGCGTGCCTCGCCCACGTCGGTGCTTTCAATCTCCGCCATGGCCTGACCGCGTCGCACCTTGTCTCCGACACCGACGAAAAGCCGCGTCATCCGCCCGGCAACCAACGGTCCCACGATGGCGAAATGATTCGCGTCGTAGGACACGTTGCCAATCACCTGGATGTCGCCGGCCAACCGTGCCATGCGCGCCGGCACAGCGTGGACCGGATTCTTGTTCAGCGCTTCCTTGGAAAGCCGAACCGCTCCGCGTGTCGCCTCGTCGCCTGCCGCGGGGGGCGATTCGGGGACCGGCCTCACGCCTTCGGCTGGTCCACTGCGCATCATCACGGCGACGACCGCGATGGCGCCGGCCACCCCGACCACGCCCACTGCGGTGAATACCCGCCGGTTCTTTCGAGCTGTCATTTCACCCTCGGTTCGTTTGTCGTTGTTCATGGTGTTCCCGTAGCGCGATCGATCGCAATCGTGGCTTCCCACAGGGCGCCCAAACTTTCCAGGTGACTTCGCCGGGCGTCACTCTCCTCCCGGGAAGCCTGAATGACCCGAAACAGGTCGAATTTTCCCGCCCGCCAGCCCTGGGTGATCAGGTCGACACCCGCTTCCGCGGCGGGAAGAACTTCTTTCTCCAGGGCCTGAACCATCTCGCCGTACGCCAGCACCGCCCGGTAGGCGCGCTCCACCTCGGCGGCGACCTCTCGCGTGATCACGTCTTGCTCCTCGGTCAAACGCCCGCGCTCGGCACGAGCCAACGCCAACTCACCTTGATTGCGGCGCCACACGGGCAAGGCCAGTGCGATGCCGCCGCCAACGTACGTCTGGCCGGGAAGGTCGCGCTGTAAGTCCAAAAACAGGGTGGGGTTGGGAACGTTCTCGCGTCGCAGGCGGACAACCGCCGCGTCGATCTCCGACTGACTGGCGGCCAAGATCCTGAATTCGGCGCGCCGGTCCCGCGCGTGCGCCAACAACGTCGGCAGGGACGGAGGAAGCACCGGAGTCCCCAGAGGACTGGTCAGGTCCAAGGCAGTATCGGGATCCATCGCAACCAGCACCCGCAGGTCCGACAGCGCCACCGACGTGGCGACCTCGGCGGTGATCCGCTCACGCGCGGCGCGTCCCCGTTCCAGCCGCGCAAGCTCCATGTCGACCTGCGACGCCGCGCCGGTGTCGACGCGCGTCCGGACGCCTTCAACCAATCTCTGCACCAGCTCCTCGCGACGGCGGGCGGCGCGAACCTGCGCCGATGCCAGTTGCGCGCCCACATAGACGGCCCGAACGCGCGCGCGGGTCTCGGCGCGCGCCCAGGTCTCGCGCCAGGTCGCGACCTCGACGGCCTTGGCCACCTCGGCGCGACGAGCCCCGCGCTGGTTACCCACCTCTAGCGACTGCTCTAGGTGCAACGAATGCTGTACGCCTTCTTGGCGCACACCATCGACCTGTTCACGCCGTCGCCCCGCCCCCAGCGCCAATACGGGATTGGCGGGAAGGATCACACTGGCGCCGACATCGCGAGCCTGCACGGCCGACCGTTCGGCCCGCGCCCGACGGACCAGCGCCGACGCCGCCTCCGCGCGACGAAGCGCATCATCGATGGTCAAGGTCGTCGGCGTCGCCGCCATGACACCAGGGGAAACCGCCGCGGACACCAACAGTCCCAGTTTCAATACGAATCTTCCAACGGCCAGCGAAACACGCCTACGCCCGTGGTGGCTAAGCCTGGGCTTGGGACCTTTCAGATTTCTTGATCTGGCACCACATTGGGACGCCACGCCGTACAGAGCAGTCACTAGGTTCCCTTTCAATGGACCGAACCCCCATGATCCAGGGGCAGTCGGAAGATTCTTTTGATCCACACCGTCGCGATCCTAAGGACGGTCGTAATGCGTCCCTACGACCAAAAACGCGTGGGTGGTCGAAAGACGTCGGCATCGGCCAGACGTTCGGAAGGCAGTCGCGCGTCGAACCTCCTGGGCCGCGCCGCGGTGGGCGCGGAAACCTCGGGGAGAATCTCCGTGGCGATGGCCAGGCTGTCGTCCGAGGCCGAAAGCGAGACGTCGCTTTCGGCAGCTTCACAGGCGTCCTGCACCCGAAACTGCACCGTCGCCGTGACAATCACGACCAGCGCCAGGCAAGCGAACCAAGTAAAACGCCCCGAATTCACGGGCGAAAGCTAACACACAGATCCCCGAAGGCCAGTCCGATCCTAAAGAGCACACTTGGCAAAGCCGCCTATCCGTGAAACTCTGCCGCCGAGGAGGACAGCATGTTGAAGAAGATCCTAGTCGTGCTCGTGGTGGGGATCGGGGGTTTCCTGGCGTACGCGGCCTCGCGGCCGGACACGTATCGGGTCGAGCGATCGGCCAAGATCGATGCCCCCGCCGCGGTGGTGTTCGCGCAGATCGAAGACCTGAAAGCGTGGGGCGCGTGGTCGCCCTGGGACAAGCGCGATCCGCAAATGAAGAAGACCTTCGAGGGCCCCCAGGCGGGCGTCGGAGCAACCTACTCGTGGCATGGCAACAAGGAGGTCGGCAAGGGGAAGATGTCGATCACCGCCACCGAGGTTCCCACGCAGGTCAAGCTGCGCCTCGAGTTTATGGAACCGTTCGCCGCGGTGGCAAGTACGGGTTTCGCCATCACACCCGAGGGCGACAAAGCCGCGACCGTGACCTGGTCGATGGACGGCACCAACGATCTGATGGGAAAGGTCTTCGGCATCTTCATGAAGATGGACGCGGCCATCGGGGGCGATTTCGAGGCCGGCCTGGCCAGTTTGAAGACCGTCGCCGAGGCGGAGGCGGCGAAACAATCGGCAGCCAAAGCCAAGCAGGTAGCGGACGCGGCGGCCGACGCCGCGGCGAAAGCGATGGCGGACGCGGTCGCCGCGAAGACCGCGGACGAGGAAGCGTCGGCACCCAAGGGCAAGGCCAAAGGCAAGGGCAAGAAGTAGACGGATCAGCGCGGCGACGCGGCCGCCGCCATCAGGCCCTGCTCCAGCGCTCCCAGTAGATCGGCGTTTCCGTCCTGCCGATAGCCCGCGAGCTTGCGCTCGAAGTCAGGGATCCCCTCCAGGAACCTTCCCAACGCCGCGGGCGTGACCTCGTCCACGCCCAGGCCATAACCTTCGGCCTCCAGGTACCGTGCATTCAAGACCTGTTCAAACTGCTTGCGGAGTGGAACCACCAGCATCGGGCGGTGCAGATACACCGCCTCGCCCATCAGCGTGAACCCGCCCGTCGCCACGACGCCGGCCGCCGTCCGCAGATCATTGATGAAGACCGTCTCGCTGAACGGTCGATACCGGAGATTGCCCTCGACGACATCTTCCTTGATGTCGCGCCGCAATCCATAAATGCGACACTCGCGCCCACAGTCCTTCAAAACCTCGGGCAGCGCTTCGTTTGACGTCGAGGTCTGATACACCAGCAGATGTCCACCCGGCTCGGGGCGTGCCGCCAGAATCTCGGGCCGCAACACGGGCGGATGCAACGACGTATTCGGTTTGCGCGTGGGCGGATAGAAGAACGTGGTGATGTAGTAGTGAAGCGCGCCCGCGACCTTGGCCTTCACGATCGCCTTGGTCAGGGTCATCTCCGCGGCCAGCCCGTCGGACATGGCAGGCGCGTGTGTGCATCGGTCGATGATCTGCATGTTGTCCACCGAGATCACGGGCAACCGGTGGCTCTTGGCGAACAGGTAGCTCCAGCTTTCGAAATCCGAGATCACGACGTCGGGTTCGAATTTCTCAGCGACGTCAAAATAGGCCCGGACGTTCCGCGGCCAGCCCGTGATCGCTCCCTTCACGTTTTGCAGCAGGGTCTTGAAGTTCTGAACCTCGTTGTCCTCGTAGACCAGGCTGTAACCCCAGATCTTCTTCACCGCCAGATGTTCGCTGGCGCGCGCCTGCAAGTAGTCATACGCCCGCCCGGACACCACCACCTGAACGTCGTGACGTTTCGTCAGTTCGTCCAGGATCACGCGCGACCGCATCGCGTGTCCCATGCCCTCGCCCACCACGCCGTACAGAATCTTCATGCGTCGGCACTTTATCGCAATGCGGTGCCGTTCGATGCATGCTTGCGGTCCATGTCGATCACTTTGTCATTCGCTGATCACGCGCTCAGGCTGCTGTTTCTTTTCGGCTACGCGGTGCTGTTCGCGGCCGTCGAGATCGAGATCGAAGGGCCGCACGGTTGGGCCGAACGCCTACCCACCTGGTTTCGCGTCACGCCGATCTACGCGCGCGTCTACGCCTTCCTGATGCGCGGCAAGCCCCTGACCGGCTATCACCTGGTCATGTTCTTCCTGCCGCTGTGGAGTTTTCACATCGGCTTCGTCGGTGGTGTGCCGTGGACTTGGGCCGCGGAGGCGACCGCGCTGTCGGTTTACATGCTGTGGGTCGTGATCTGGGACTTCCTGTGGTTCGTCTTCAACCCCCGCTTCGGGTGGCACCGTTTTCGCAAAAACGAGGTCTGGTGGCATGGCGGACCCTGGATCGGGCGCTTCCCGATCGACTACTACAGCGGCCTGATCACATCCTTTGTGATCGCGGCGTCGGCGTATTTGTCCACCGGGCAATGGACCGTGGTCGCGAACCACGCGATCTTGACCGCGGGCATGCTGGTCCTAACCGCGCTGGTCATGCCTTTCGCGCCCGCGTACATGCGCTGGCACGCGCACATGCGTCGGCCGGGCGCAGACGAACGACCTCTGGTGCTCCGGGACTGACGGTGCTCCGGGACTGATTCGCCTTCAGCGATCGGCCGACGGCGCCGCGGCGCGCACGACCCGCAGCGGGCCGAAACCGACCAAGACCGCCAGCGCGATCGCCGCCGCGCCCGCCAGCGCCGCACTGGCCGCGAACGCCGTCGCCGCGCCCGCGCGATCCCACAACCAACCGGTCAAAAGACCCGCGGGAAGCGCCGCCAGTCCCACCACCCCGTAGTACAGCCCGAAGGCGAATCCGCGCCGCGCGGGCCCGGCCAGATCCGCCACCAACGCACGCTCGGGCGCTTCCGCCAACCCATGATAAAGCGCATAGAACAACAACAACGCAACGATGTGAGATCTGCTGCTGGCCATGGCGAAGCCAACGTACGTCAGCGCGTAGGCCGCCCACCCGCCGCCAATCAAGTAGACACGCGGGATCCGATCCGACAGCGATCCGCCGATGGCCGTCGTCGCCGATTTGACGACGTGATGCAAAAGCCACAGCAACGGCAGCATTGCGGGTGCAAATCCCAGTTCAGTCGCGCGCAGCAGAATGAACGCGTCGGACGAGTTCCCCAGCGCGAAGATCCCACACACCGCCAGATAGGCGGCAAATCGCGTTCTTGATGGTTGCGGGTCACAAGAGGCCGCCGACTCCGGCTCTCGCAGCGGCAGTGGAACCGGCGCGTTCACGACGGTTCCTCCCATCGCCCCACCGGATTCCCGCAGTCGCAAGCTCAACAACAGAGGCGCCGCCAATCCCAGTGCCGCGGCGATTGCGAACGTTGCCCGCAACGACAGCCCCGCGGCCAGGCACCCGGCAGCGACCAAGGGGCCGACCGCCGCGCCCACGTGATCCAGCGCCTGATGGATCCCAAAGGCCCGCCCCCGATCGGATGCATGAACAGCGTCGGTCAGCATGGCGTCGCGCGCCCCCGAACGCATCGCTTTCCCCGCGCGATCCAGGCTCCGGGCACCCAGGACCTGCCACGGGCCACCCGACAGGGCGATCCCGGCGCGTCCCAGGGCCGCGACCAGATAGCCCCCTATGACCAGCCTGCGACGCCCCACGCGGTCCGACAACGCCCCCACGGCGACCTTGATCCCCACCGCCAACGCGTCGGCCAGCCCCAACACCAGGCCAACGAATCGCATCGGCGCGCCCATGGTGGCCAGAAAGACCCCCAGCAACGGGAACACGGCCTCGCTGGACGCGTCGTTCAGCAGACTGGCCAACCCCAACAGCCAAACCGTTCGCGGCAACCGCGGCTGCGAATTCCCGGGCGGACGGCCAGATGCCCTCGGTGAAGCAGCGCCGGCGACTGGGGGGTCCATCTCCGATCGGACTCTCGCACGACGCGAGGTCACCAGGCTATTCGTGTAACGGGCACGCCATCCCTTTTGTCCGCGGCGTGCCTTTTGTTTCTGGATATCCTGTGACGTCGGCAAAGACTCACATGGCATTTTAGGTAACTTAAAGCACGTTTTAAATGTGGCTAGCCTGGGGCACGTCGCGGTCGGAATGCTGGCCGGCCGGATGCTTTCTCCCGTAGGGGAAGCGCACGTGCTGAAACCCATGTTGCTTTTCTCGGGCCTGGCCTTGCTGCCCGATCTTGACTATGTCGGGGTCATGCTGGGAGTGGCCGACGCGGGGCCGTGTGGTCATCGCGGTGCCACCCATTCCCTGGTACCCCCGCTGTTGCTGGCTCTCCTGGCGGCGGCGATCGCGCCCCGCCTTCATCTGCCTCGCTGGCGCACCGCCGTACTGGTTGGAATGACGGTTGCCAGTCACGCCCTGTTGGATGCCATGACCGAATCCAGCCGGGGAGTACCGCTGCTTTGGCCGCTCAACTTCACGCGGTTCGAGATGCCTTGGCGGCCCATTCCGAATGCCCCTTGCGGTCTGGCTTACCTTTCCTTGACCGGTCTGCGTGTCGCCTCGATCGAAATCATCCAGTTCCTTCCCGTCCTGCTGCTGGCGGTTTGGCCGCGAGAAACCTGGAAGGTTTCGACTGCGAAAGCGGCACCGGCCAAGACCACCTCCTTGGCCACCCGCGCAGCCCAAATGCCGCGTACCGCTATCTGAGCACCGCGTTGTCCCGCCGGCGTGTCTAACCCGCGTTTTTTTGTCGACTTTTTCGGCAACTCACTTCAGAGTGTCGCGTTCCATGAGCTCTCTCGGAACAGATCCGGAAGAAAATCAAGAGGAAGAATCCGCGGCGCCAGCAGAAGCAGCCCCGGTCCCGGTCGGGGTGGCCGCCGCCCCGGCCGAGGAAGCGGACGAAGCCGCGGATGCCCACGATCCGGTCAGGATGTACCTGCGCGGGATGGTGTCGATCGCGCTTCTGACCCGCGAGGGCGAGGTCGCCCTGGCTCGCCGCATAGAAGATGCCGAACACCGTGTCCTAAAAGCGGTTCTGCGCGCGCCGGTCGCCGTGAACGAAATCTTGGACATCGGCGTACAGCTGCGGAAGGCCAAGATTCGCGTCACCGAGGTCACGCGCGACGCCGACGACCAAGATCCCGATTTCGACGAGGAATGGCACATCAACCGCGTCTGTGAGGCGCTGGACAACATCGGGCGCCTGTTTCGCAAGCACCAGAAACTGCTGGAATCGGCCCCGAAACGCCCGACCGCCGCGGTCAAAAGCCGGTTTGAGCAGAAACAAGCGGACAGCGCGGACGAGCTGTTCCAGGCCCTGCTGGAGATTCGCCTCGGCAAGGAGCGCGTGGGGCCCATTCTGAATCAGCTGAAGCTGTACGTTCATCGCCTGGAGGGTGGACGCAGGATGCTGGCCGACTGCGAGGAACGCGCGGGCATGAGCCTGGCCGATTTGCGCAAGACGCTGCGGCAGGTCCGCACCTCCGCGGTGCGGCGGCAGGCACTGACGCGAAAGCTGGGGCTGCGCGCCGAGGAACTGGAGAAGATCGCGGAGCAAGCGACCGAGGCCGGCCGCCAGTTGCGGCAGGTCGAGACCGACGCGGGGATGACCGAAGCGTTGCTGCGCGAAACCGTCCAGGAAATCGAGGACGGCGAGCGCGCGGGCGAAAAAGCCAAGGCCGAAATGATTCGCGCCAACCTGCGCCTGGTGGTCGCGATCGCCAAGAAATACGCGAACCGCGGCCTGCTGTTTCTGGATCTGATTCAGGAAGGCAACATCGGGCTGATGCGTGCGGTCGAAAAATTCGACTACCGCCGTGGCTTCAAGTTTTCGACCTATGCGACGTGGTGGATCCGACAGGGCATCACGCGCGCCATCGCCGATCAGGCACGGACCATTCGCATCCCCGTGCACATGAACGAATCGCTGCACAAGCTGACCCGGACCACACACGCCTTGGTGCGCAAGCTGGGTCGCGATCCGCAGGTCGAGGAACTGGCCGAGGACATGGGCATGCCGGTCGAGAAGGTGCGCCAGCTGTTGCGCATTTCCAAGACCACGGTTTCGCTGGAAACGCCCGTCGGCACCGACGAAGACGCGCGACTGGGCGATTTCATCGAGGACAAGGACGCGATTTCACCAGCGGACGCCCTGGTCGCGGCCGATCTGTCGGAGCAAACCCGGCGGGTGTTGGCGACACTGTCGCCGCGTGAGGAAAAAATCCTGCGCATGCGTTTCGGCATCGGCGAGCGATCGGACCACACGCTGGAACAGGTCGGCGAGGAATTCGACCTGACGCGGGAGCGCATCCGCCAGATCGAATCGAAGGCCCTGAAAAAGCTACGCGCCAGCCGCGAGTTCCGCGAGCTGCGGAACCACTAACACCAACCACGCCTCGCTCCGCGCGACCCTCGGTCGGACCGACCTTCGCGGCGAAACACGCCTCGCTCCGCGCGACCCGCACGCCGCACATCGAGCAAACGTTGGGTCGCCGCTTGGTTGCGCTCCGCTTCGCGGAGCACCCTATGTCCGGATCCGGTGAAGAGTGCCTCGCGCCAGGCGAGGCGCAACCAAGCGGCGACCCTACGTTAGCTCGATGTGCGGCATACGGGCCGCGCGGAGCGCGGTTTGCGGAGCGCGGTTTAGTGAGTGAGTGAGTGAACGTGTATTCAAGGACGTCGGGCGCGATCTTTCGAGCGGGGCGCCGAGGCTGGTGGGTGCCGCGGTGCCGGGGGCAATCCCGTGTGCTGCGTGTGGAAATCGCGTCTCAGTTTGGAACGCGGACGGGAGGCGGTGGCCGGTTGGTGCAGGGGGATCAGTTGGTGTTTGCCGGTTCCGATCAGGTCACCCCGGCCCATGCGGCGCAACGCCGCGCGCAGGAAGGCCCAGTTTTCGGGATCGTGGTAGCGCAGAAACGCCTTGTGAAGCCGACGGACTTTCAGGCCGCGCGGGATGTGCACATCCTCGCCGCCCCGGCGTCGAATCGGACGCAGCGGATTCTTGCCGGTGTGATACATCGCGGTGGCCGTCGCCATTGGTGACGGCAGGAACGCCTGAACCTGATCGGCGCGAAAATCGTTTCGCTTCAGCCACAGCGCCAGGTTCAACATGTCCTCGTCGGTCGTCCCGGGATGCGCGGCGATGAAGTACGGGATCAGGTACTGCTCCTTGCCCGCCTCCCGCGAATACCGATCAAACAGCTCTTTGAATTTGTCGTACGAACCAATGCCTGGCTTCAGCATCTTCGACAGCGGACCGGCCTCCGTGTGCTCGGGCGCGATCTTCAAATAGCCGCCGACGTGATGGGTCGCCAGCTCCTTCACGTACTCCGGCGACGTCGCGGCCAGGTCGTAGCGCAGGCCTGACGCGACCAGCACCTTTTTCACGCCCGGCAGGGCGCGTGCCTTGCGGTAAAGGCCGATCAGAGACGAGTGGTCGGTATTCAAGTTCGGACAAATCCCGGGAGAAACGCAGGAAGGGAGCCTGCAGGCAGCCTCGATGGCGGGGCTCTTACACGCCAGCCGATACATGTTCGCCGTAGGGCCGCCCAAGTCGGAAATCACGCCGGTGAACCCAGGAACGTTGTCGCGCACCTCGGCGATCTCGCGCAGTACGGATGCTTCCGACCGGTTCTGGATGATTCGTCCCTCGTGTTCTGTGATCGAGCAGAACGTACAGCCACCGAAGCAGCCGCGCATGATCGTGATCGAAAAGCGGATCATGTCGTACGCGGGAATTTTGTCTTCGCGGCTGACACCGTCTCCATAGGCGGGGTGCGGGCGGCGCGTGTAGGGCAGCTCGTAAACGCGATCCATCTCGGCCGTCGACAGCGGCACGGGCGGCGGATTGATCCAGACGTCGCGATTGCCGTGCCGCTGGACCAGGGCCCGGGCGTTCCCGGGATTGGATTCGGTGTGAAGGATGCGGGAGGCGTGGGCGTACAACACACGATCGCGGACGACCGAATCGTAGTCAGGCAGGCGAATCACCGTGCGTTCGCGATCCAAACGCGGCCGCAGCCCCCGCAGCGGAATCAATCGTTCCCGGTTGGCGGGCCCAGGATCGGTCGATCCGGTCGCGCATGGGGCCGCCTCAGCCGCCCCACTCCCCTGCCCGGTCGTCGGATCTTGGTAAGGACTTGGCTGGGGATCAACCACGCCAGGCTGGTCAACCGCGCGCGAATCGATCTGCGTCCAGCCTTCGGGCAATCCGGTCGTCAGGAAGGCTGTGCCTCGCACGTCGGTGATCGTGTCGGGGGATTTTCCCGCGCCCAAGCGGTGCGCGATCTCGACCACCGCACGCTCGGCGTTGCCGTACACCAGCAGGTCCGCGTGCGCGTCCACCAGGATCGATCGGCGGACTTCGTCCGACCAGTAATCAAAGTGCGCGATTCGCCGCAAGCTGGCCTCGATCCCGCCAATCACGATGGGCACATCGCCGAAGGCTTCGCGACACCGCCGCGCGTACACAATCACGGCGCGATCGGGGCGTTTGCCGCCCAGACCACCCGGCGAATACGCGTCGTCCGAACGCAGCTTGCGATCGGATGTGTAGCGATTCACCATCGAATCCATGTTCCCGGCGGTGATCCCGAACATGACGTTGGGCCGGCCCAGCGCCCCGAAGGGTTCCGGGCTGCGCCAGTCGGGCTGCGCGATGATGCCGACGCGGAACCCGTGCGCCTCCAGCAACCGGCCGATCAGCGCCGCGCCGAAGCTGGGGTGGTCCACGTACGCATCGCCGCTGACCAGAATGACGTCGCAGCTTTCCCAGCCAAGGGCATCCATCTCGGCGCGCGACATGGGCAACACGGGCGCGGTTCCGAAACGTTCGGCCCAGAATTTGCGGCGCGAAAACAAGGTTGCCGGCACCAGATCGGGCGACACGATCTTGAAGCCGGAAGAAGCCGTCGCCGTCGTGGTCATAGGGGCGCCGATCCATAGCACGCCCCCCCGGACATGGCCGCGAAACCGTCTATTTGGTCTTGGGGGGACGTTTGCCCCCGGCGGCCTTGCGAACGGGCTTGTCAACCCGCCGAATGGGATGCAGTTCGATCTCGATGGTCTTATCTCCGTCCATGACGGCGGATGACGTCACCGGTTTGTGCCCATCCTTTTCGAATCGAAACGGGACGGCCAGGCGCGACGGCGTGATCGGCAAGGTGGCCGGCGTGGTCCCTATGGCACGTCCACCGGCGTCGATGATGCGCGCCCCCGGCGGCTTCGATACGAAGGTCACCAAGACGAATTCCTCCCCCGAAACCTTTGCCGCCGCGATCCCGCTTCTGGGCCTTGGCACCTTCCCCCACAACGCGCGCCCACCGGCCACCGCGCCACCCAGAACACACAGACCCAGGACCAATCCGCCCGCGATCAGAAACCGGCGGTGCCACACGTCGCGCGCCACGCGGTTTCGTTCGGCCGACGACGCCGCCCCCAGGTGTCGGGAGTGCATGCCGGTCACCATTTCGCCGCGTCCACCCGAACTGCTGTGCCCGTCATCGACCCGCCCCGATTTGTCGCGGTCGGATACCGGCACCCGCGCCGTCCGCGCCGCCTGCCCGTCCGCCGCCAGCAGCTTCGCGGGTCGGGTGGACGCCGTGATGGATTGCCCCTGCGGCACGGCGGTCCGGGCGGAGGACTGCCCCTCTCCCTGGGCCGTGTCCTCGTCCGCTGGATTGTCCGACAACGATCGCACCAAACGCAGGACGGATCGGCTGGACGATCGGAACGACGCCAGGTAGTTCTCGACGTCGGTCAGCATGTCGGACGCGGACTGATAGCGGGCCTGGGCATCGCGCGCCGTCGCACGCGCCACGATCGCGTCCAACGCCGGTGGCACATCTGAATTCCAGGCGGACGGCGGGGCGGTGTTCTTCGCCAGTAGATCGATCTTCTTTTGGAGATCGTTTTGCGCGCGAAACATCACACGCCCGGTCAGAAGTTCGTGCAAAACGCACCCCATCGCGAATACGTCGACGCGCGCGTCGATGTCGCCACACGTGATCTGCTCGGGGGCCAGGTACGCGATCTTTCCCTTGACCACCTTCCCCTCGTCGTCGGCCATCAGGTCGGTCGCGCGCGCGATCCCGAAATCCAGCACCTTGACCGCACCCGTATCGGCCAGCATCACGTTCGACGGCGACACGTCCCGGTGAACAATCTCCAGCGGACGGCCGTCGTTGTCGCGTAGGTTGTGGGCATAGTCCAAGGCGACCAGAACGTCGCGCGTAATTTCGGCGGCCGCGACCACCGGCATCGACCGCCCTTGCTGCCTCAGCTTGGTCAACACCTCGCGCAGGGTCAGGCCGCGGATGCTCTCCATCGCGATGAAATACGCACCGTCGGATTCGCCAAATTCGAAAATCTGAACGATGTTCGGGTGCGCCAACAGGGCGGAGATCTTCGCCTCGTTGACGAACATCTGCGTGAACCGCGCGCGCGCGGACAACTGCGGCAACACGCGTTTGACCACCAGCTCACGGTGAAATCCCTCCGGTCCTTTGACCGCGGCGCGGAACACCTCGGCCATACCGCCGGCACCGATGCGCTCGATCAATTCGAAGCGCCCAAAACGCACGGGATCCGACGCCGGCTCTTGGCCGGCGGCTGAAGGGGAACGAACATGGGGCGAGGCGCCCAAGGCCTGTACGACATCGGCGGAATCGGGCGCGCGCGTGAGCTGCTGTGTCCACGTTTGGGTCAGGGATGTCCCAAGGCGTGGGGGAATGTAGGCAGGCGCCGGCCGGCATCGCTGCGGGCGCCCGGCCAGCTGGGCATTTGTCGCGCGGTGAGCAATTGACGACCGCGCCCTCTTCGTCTAAAAGTCCCAGCCGAATCGCGGGAGTAACTCAGTGGTAGAGTGCCACCTTGCCAAGGTGGACGTCGCGGGTTCGACTCCCGTCTCCCGCTCCGAAAGGCCAGGTAACTCCTGGCCTTTTGTTTTTGGGGTTGCTATCCGCGGCCAGCCGGCTGCCCCGTCATCCGTACCATCGGGAAACGACGAACGACAGATATCGCGGCTGCCTGGCGGCAGAGAAACCGTCCCGCTACTTTTGCGGAAACGCCTCCCGCGCCAGGCGCTGGCGGAGATCGTCGATGAATGCCTGCAGCTCGGCGGCCGAGACCGGTTTTTCGAGACCTTCCGGAGCACCACGAACTTTCACTTCAGACAAAATAAAAGCGAGCGCGGCTGCATCGACGCCACCATCTTTCCGGCGAGCCGCAGCCACGAATGCCAGCGGGTCCTTCCCCGCTTTCGCGATGAAAAACAGGTCGACGTAGTCGCGCACCTCCGCGCGTCCAAGGATGGCGCCCAGCTTGTTCGCGGTAATGTCGTCCAGCGAATCAACGACCAACCCTTCCGGGGTGACGGTCGGTGGAGAGATCCGTTCCGTCGTGTCAAGAACCAGGTCCACCGGAACGGTTTCGTGTGCGTCTGACAAAACGAATCGACGGAACCCAGGACCCGCGCTGCCCGAAACGACGCGCAAGCCCGTGCCTTCCGCCAACCGAACGAACTGCCGCACACGCGCGTCGTAGTCGGCCCCCTCGCGCGTGAAGAAGTCGAGATCCGCGGAGCGCCGGTGTCCAAGGTAGAAGGCCCCGAGCGCAGTTCCGCCACTGAGGAACATCCCAGGCAACTGCGCCGACACGGCGTCGAGGATCCGCCGTTGCAGCGGGCTGAGCAGGTTAGGGAACGAGGCCAAGGGACCGCCACTCCGCGATGAGAAAATCCCAGAAGGCCAGGCGTCGCCCGAGGTTTCGACGCAGCCGCGGATAGTCAGCGACGATCTTCGCCACCGGAACCAGCCCCACGGCCTCGTCGAAGCGTGCCTCGCGCATCACCTTCGCCGCCAAACGCACGCGCTCTTCCTCATCGTCTCCGGCAAGACGCCGGCGCAGTTCATCCAATGTCAGCGGCTCGTCCCACAAGAAGTAGGGAACCGCCGATCCATCGGTGAGGTCCGTTGTAAGCAGCACCGAGAAAGTATACTGCTCGGGGACACCCCCGGTGTCCGACAACAGGACCAGTGGCCGATCGTCGAGTGGATGTCACCCAGAAATCGGGAAGCCCATGAGGCAATCGCCCTCGCGCATGAGGCAATAACGAGGGAGCGCTCCAGGTCTTTTCACGTCACTTTTAGGTCATTTCGCGTCGCCAAATCGACCAAACCATTGGTTTCGGTCCTGTTCGAATCTGATTGCGACCTGGACGCCCGAACCGTGGCGAGCACGATCGCCGAACTACCACCGCAAGGCCGCGTGAGCGGCGACGGTGACTTTCCGGACACTACGGCCTCGGTAGGAAGGCGGGCGGTGACGGCGCTACGCCAGCGCTTCGCAGGACATGCGCGGCTCACGGGTCCTCCGACTCCTATTTCGCTCCCTGCTTGATCCACGCGCGCACCGTACCGCGGACCGCGGCGGGCAGCGTCTCGGTTCCCGATGGCATCGACTCTCCGCAGTTCGGATACGAAGCGCTGTAGATGGTCCCCCCGCACGCCGCCGCGAGCGTGGACTGGTCACCGTCCATCTTGTGCATGAGAAAGCTCTGCGCAGGGTCCCCCACTGACACCAGGTTCATCGTGGGGTTTTCGGCAGAGGCTACCCCCACGAGCCCGGCGAGGATCGTCGGGGCATCGCCCCCCCATCCACAGAGCCGAGATACGGCCGCAGGGGCCCGGCGAACGGGTCGCCGTGGCAGGAGGCGCTGAGGGCGCAGCTTTGCCGAAAGATCGGCATCACCTCGGCGCCGAACGAGACATTGACGGCGCCTCCGTCCTGACCCGCGCCGCTAGACGAACAAGCGCCGACCGCGATGCACGCTGCCGTCGATGCGAGGGCTCGAAGGCGAATGGTGAGTCTCGGATGCAAATTCATCGGGTCGCACAAGGCCTCCGCTCATGACTGGCTACTGCTGCCTGAGTGGCGCGCCGGTCGTTCGACTTAAAGGCGGGTAATGCCTGACATCGCCCCGTCAATGCGCGCGGCAACGTTGGGTGGCGGGTTCATCGACAAACTGTCGAGCTGGTAAGTCGGCATCTCGGCCCGGTCGAACGAATCGTACATCTCTTGGGCCGCGCCGCGGTGGTAATAGTTCAGGATGCCGCCGAGACGTTCCCGTCGATGCGCCGAAGCGTTCGTGTTGTTCAATTTGCGGCGACGTGGGGGGCTGACGTTCCCATCCCGTGCGAGCCGGGGTCGTCGACCGAGAGGTCTTCAAAAAGCATGACCAGTGGCAAGACGAAGCGGAACGCCGTGCCCCGACCCGGGTCGTTTCGAATTTGTACAACACCCCCCAGTTCACGCACGACGTCCCGGACCGCCGAGAGGCCAATGCCGCGCCCGGAGGTGCTCGTTACATCGGCTCGCGAGGAGATGCCGTCCACGAACAGCGCTTGTTCAAGATCGGCGCGCGTCGCGTGCGGTAGGTTGTTCCGCTCAGCGCGTGCCGCGATCTTGATCCAGTCGATACCAGGACCGTCGTCCGCGATCGTCACCACCACGTGTTCAGTCTCCCGCGCGACGCTGAGCACCACGGTCGCCTGCGGCGGCTTGCCTGCCATCATCCGTTCGTCCGCCGTCTCGACACCGTGGTCGACGGTGTTGCGAACGACGTGCGCGAAAGCGGACCAGAACGCGCCCCACTTAAGCGGAGGCAGTCGCAAACTGGTCGGCTGACACACCACCTCGACGGAGGCCTTGCCAAGACGCTTCGCCAGGCCTCGAACCTGTTCACCGAGAAGAGCCAATCGCTTCGTTGCGGGCTCGAATTGCCATGACGCAACTCGCGCGACCAAAAGGTCCGTGGCTGGTCCACGGCGCAGATCCTCCACGAAAGCGTCGTACTCCTGGCGGTCCAGTTCCACGCGGCCTGTGGAGGCGTCATCGATGAGCTGCGCGCGCATCTGTTTGATCTTCGCCCACATCGTGCGCAGCATCTTCTTGTCACCGTCGGAGATCGCCTGAGCGCTTTCGTTCAGTCCATCCTCGAGACGATCGCAGAAGGCCGCGACACTTTCGATACCGAACAGGGCGGTGTTGCCCTTGAGGGTATGCACGTGGCGCCGCAGCAGCGTCAAATCCGATGCCTCAGAAAGCGTGATAGCGTCGACCAACGTGCCCGTCTCGACGAAGAACCCGTCGAGCGCCATCTTGTCCGAGAGAGTACGACGGAAGATGCTCATCATTTCGCGTTGCGCTTGCTCGGCGCGCTCGCGTTCAATTCGGGCGGTCACGTCCGTGATCACCACAATGACCTTGTCCAGACGCTCTCCCTCCATGATTGGGCGATACGCGAGCTCGAAGGTCCGGTCGTCCTTGCGGACCACGGCAGGTAGCTGTTCAAGGCTGAGGGACAGCGGCAATACGTCGTCACGCAGAGAGGCCCATCCGAGGTCGAACCACTCCCCCACCGAAGCGTCGATCCGACCAAGATAGTCCCAAAACTTCGGGCTTCCTTCGGCCTGCCCGAACCAAGCGTCGATCACGCGCGAACGCTCCGCGGACATCGTGCCTTCGATATCCAGGGTGATAAAGCCCTGTCCGACGTTGTCCATGACCAACTGCATGTCGCGGTTCTTGCGCCCCAGTTGGAGGGTGCGCTCCTCGACCTTCTGCTCAAGGACTCGGTTCAACGTCTCAAGCTCTCGGTATGACGCATCCAGATCGTGGACCATGCGATTGAACGACGCGCCCAACATGCCGATCTCGTCCCCCGAATCGATCCCGACCCGCACGGTGCGATTGCCCGTTGCCAGAGCCTCGGCCGCCACCGTCAAGTCCGCAACCGGACGGGTGATGCGCACCGCCTGGATCCGACTTAACCACAGGCCCAATACCATGAACAAAGTGACGAACGCCGCCAACCACAGCACAGAACGTCGCAGTCGGGCGTTCGCGTCGGCCCTTGCATGCGCGATGGCGTCCCGCATCGGGCGTGTCGAGACACCGTAGCGGACGGTACCGAGGAACTCCGCATCCTCACTTGTGACGGGCATCGCGACTTCCAACAATTCCTCGCCCAGACGCGTGGTTCGCTTCACGCTCTCACGCAGAACCAGCAGGTCCTCCTCGGGGATCTGGAGGATCCGCCAGGCGTCCTTCGCTGGCGGCTTGTCCGGCAGCGCGGGCACGCCGCGATGACTCGACGCCAGGGTCTCCCTATTCGAGTTGACGTACAGGCCGTACACCAGCTCGGAGTCCTCCTGAACGACGCGTTCGACGAGGCGCTGCATGTCCAAGAAAGCATTGTCGAGTGTGAGCCCCCGCAAGGCCCGCGCGTGATTCTCGGTCAGGACCCTGCCCTTGCTGGTGATCCCCTGCTCGATGTACCGCTGAACGGAATCGAGGTGATGGGAGGAAGCCTGGGCGCTGGTGACGACAACAATGACCAGCGTGGCCAGACCCGTCGACCCCATGACCAGCAGGAGTGTGCGCATGAATTTGCCGCGCAGGCTCTGGGAGTTTTTCATCCTATTCAAGAATCCGATCCACCTGCCTCAATGCGTTGTCTCGTAGCAAAAAGCGTTCGCGTACTTGCACGAGATCAACGGTTGTCGTCGTGGACACAGGAGGCTCCGCCTCGGCATTGACCGAGACCATCCAACTGTTCTCCGCGATGTCGAACACGATGTTCGCGGCCTGCACACCCAAAGCGGTGTGATCCGGCAGCACGGCAAAACTTCCGAAGGACTGCGATGGCGACACCAGCGAGGCGGCACCCACAATACTGGGGCAATAGGGCCGCTCATTGACGCCCGGCAGCCAGCCTTCAGCAATCAACCGCGGCGTCAGGAGGTGGTCATCGTTGAGAATCCACAGTGCGTGTATCTGACTCTTCAGCTTTCTTAGCGCCCACTTGATTTCGGACGCATTCGGGTTGGCGCTCACCTCCTGCTCGATCACGCTGATTTGCTCCCTTCTGGCCAGATCGGCCTGCCGTTTGACGAACCCCCGCAACGGGGCGCGCACGAGCACGCCCACGCGCTCGATCGGCGAGGCGATCAACCTGCGCAGGTTGGTGACCACCGTGATAAGAGGAATCTCGTAACTGATGCCGGTTGCGCTTGCGACCTGCGTCGGGTGACCGTCGAGGAAGGACGTCATGACGATGACAGCGGGGGGAAAGGCCGTGAGCCCGGACTGGCCTTGAAAACTGCGGTACGCGGCGACCGTCGGGTTGTTCATCAGGACGATACCCGCGGGTTGCGTGCGACGGATCCCTTCTGTTATGGCCCCGACAGCTGACGGACCCTCGGCGCGAACTGCCACCAAACGATACTGTTTTCCGAGTTCATCGCTGAGACCCGTCCAAACTTCCTTGGTTTGGCTGGTCTGAGGCATCGCGACAAGAATGGATGTTTTGCCCGCGCCTTCCGGCGTGGATGTCCCGAGCTCCTCATAGCCGGATCCCGCGCGCAGTTGCCGCGATGCCGACGAGCAGGCTGAGACCATGCCGGCACCGATCGGCAACGTCAGCATGAATTCGCGTCGATTCAGAGCCATTGGTCCACTCCCAGCGCTTCCAAGAGAGTCTTCGGCAGTCGATTGAGCGCCGCCAGAACCGCTGGACCTCCCACCCCCGCACTTGCCACCGCGGGAAGGCCGATGGTTCCGGGAAGCTCTCGGTGCGCAAGAGTCAGACGACTGGATGCTTTGATTTCATTGAGTAGCCGTGACGGCAGCACAATCGAGTCGACCCGTTGCATCTGCAACAGTGGCAACAGATCCTCGACTTTGGTGACACGCTCGACTTTGGGCTGGCCACCGATGAGAGTTTGGACAAACGCGTTCATGCCGTCCCTGCCAAGAATGTCCAACGCTCCGACGGTGGCCACCCGGGCGGGATCGGGGACAACATCGACGCCAACAAGGGAGTACTTCTCCTCGGACGAGCCCTTGCGCTGGCCGCGCATCTTGGGGGAGAGGCCGTGAGCCGCTAGAACAACCGGCAAGGTGAGTACGGCGTCTTGCGTCTCCTTGAGAGCGCGCTCAAAATCGCCGATGCGGCCGACTGCGGTCACCGCTATCCCGGCGAGGGCAGCCTGAAGCTCGCTCTGGAAGGCACGCTGCTTCAAGGCGACGTGAAGAAACACCAGCAACTTGACCTCCGCTGCACGCGCTGATCGGCCAACCAGGCAAATGGTGGCGGCAACAGCCGCTGCTCGGCGCCAGGAATCGAATGTTTGGGGGCCCGTTGACGCCCGCGCCGTGTCGGCGCGGCTCGCGAGGCACGTCGATGGGCGGTCGGGCTGCTCATGGCTCATGACACCAGTTCTCTGTAAGCGGACGTCGCAGTTCGATCTGTTGATCCTGTGCGAAACTTACGGCGCTTTTCTTAGGTTCCTTTAGTCGCACGTTCTCACACCGGGGCGTACCGTGGTCGCTCAAGTTCTTGCCGCGAATGGCCGTAAGTGGTTCTCGGACTCTTTCGCTCGAACCGGCCGATGCGGGCCGGTCCCGGGGGGGAGTAACTACAACCAGCGAGGGTACAGTGATGCGGACGAACCTGATTGTGTTGGGACTAATCGGCGCCGGGCTGGGCGGGGTCGGATGCGGTTCTGATCACAGTCCCGCGAACACAAGTGGGACGGGTGGCATGGGGGCGACGGGCGGCGTGGGAGGAGCGAGCACCGAGCAAGTCGTCGAGATCTTTTCTTGGTGGATCGCGCCCGGCGAAGCCGAAGCCCTCCAGGCGCTTGTCGACGTGGACCGGGCGCAACACCCGACGGACCGGATCTTCAACGCCGCCGCGACCTCGGGTTCGGACGCGCGCGCCCTACTGAAGCAACGGCTCGCGGACAACTTGCCCCCTGATCTCTTCCAAAACAACGCCCACGATCTGCCGGCGTTTCTACAGGCCAATCCCGGCTCACTGCAGCCCCTGGACACCCTCTTCAGCGCCCGTGGCTTCAACACCACGATGCTGCCTGACATCATCAACAACGTGACGGTCGGCGGCAAGATCTACGCGATGCCGGTGAACATCCACCGAGAAAACGCGCTGTTCTACAACAAGCAGATCTTCGCCGACAACCACCTGACGCCGCCCACGACAATCCCGGAGTTCATCAGAGTGTGCGCGATGCTCAAGACGGCCGGCATCACGCCGGTGGCGACCGCGCACCAGGGCTGGATCCTACGCATCATGTTCAACTCTCTCGCGGTGGGATCGATGGGATCGGATGCCTTTCACAGCTTCATGACGGGTGGTCCGCGCGATGACGTCGCGCTCAGGACGGCGATCGATGTTTTTGGAAACGTGCTCGACAACTACACCAACGCCACAGCGTCGAACGCCAACTTCGGTTGGACCGATGCGGCGACCGAGGTCTCCGATGGCAAGGCCGCCATGTTTTTTCATGGCGATTGGGCCAAGGGGTACTACGTCCAGCTTGGTTGGACACCGGGTGTGGACTTCGGGGTTGTGGGGGCTCCGGGCGGCTCCGACCTCTTCTGGTACGGAGTGGACGCGTTCTCGTTGCCCGTCGGCGCACAGCACCCGGACGGGGCGAAGAACTTCCTCGCGACCATCGGATCCACGGCTGGCCAGGTCGCTTTCAACCGGTTGAAGGGCTCGACGCCGATTCTACCGGGCGTGCCCCGCGACCAGTTGGACTCAGAAGGTAGGGCAACGCTTGATGACCTGCAGAACGCGAAATACCGCATGTTGGTCGTCGGCAAGGACGCCTGGGACACCGCGCTACTCAGCTTTGCCAGTACGCGTGACAAGAATGCTCTGTTCCAGGTCTACGTCGACAACCCGCCGGTGCAGTGATCGCATCGGTGACGGGCGGGGCGGCGACCGGACGTTCGTCTGTCGGGTCGCGCCCTGTCAGGTCGCGCTTGAAACCGCATCATGACGATCATGAGCAGCCGACTGGTTCAAGCGTCGGTGATGGTGGGGGTTGGGTGCCTTGCGCACCCCGCCTTCGCTGGCGCGCCAGAAGGGGACGCGCTGGACGATCTCGATCTGGTGAAGCTGCTCAACATCGAGGTTTCTACCGCGACAAAAACGGCTGAAAGCCTGGACGAGGCTCCGGCCGTCATTACCGTGGTCACGCAGGCTGACATTCGACGGTGGGGCTATCAAAGCGTGGCGGAGGTCCTCACCCACACCGTCGGCTTCTACCTCATCGACGACCACATTCTTCCGAACGTCGGTGTTCGCGGCATGACCGGAGGGCTGGGAGCTGAAAGCGGCGTCATCAAGGTCATGATAGATGGACGTTCGGTCGCCTACCGTACGACCTCCGGCAATTGGCTGGGCGTCGAATTGATTTCGCTGGAATCGATCGCCCAAATCGAAATCATCCGCGGCCCCGCTTCCGCATTGTACGGCGCGGATGCATTCCTGGGAGTCGTCAACATCATCACGGTACGTCCGGACGAACTCGGGCGTTTGCGCTCGCGCTTCGCCCTGGGCCCGACGGGGGGGCGTCCCGGTGGGCGATTCGATGTGGCCGGGGGCAACAGGTTCGGCAATCTATTTTTTACACTCGCTGCGGCAGGCGAACAGACCGATCGTTCAGGTCTTGGCCTGCCCGCCGAATCACCCGCTCCGATCTTGCCCGGCGGGGTCGGGCAGCGCCGCACGGCTTTGAACCTCACCAGGCGCTCGCTCAGCGTGCAGGGCCAGGCCGGGTACATTGACGGGCGGACTGGGCATCTGATTGCCAGCGCTTTTGTATCTGGTCTGGAGCGCGGCGGAGACTTTGCGCACTGGGCGCAGCTGACCAATGGGTTCGACGCCACCGGTAATCCCATGGGGACCGTGGTCGCCCGTGGCCAGTTGCGCCTGAACCTTGATGGGCTGCTTCACCTCACCCCAACATTGGATCTGTCGATCGCCGGCACCTATTTTCAAGGCGGCGTGCTACCGGCAGATCGGATCGAGATCGGGAGCGATCTGTTCTACATCAAGCGCCAAGAAGCCTATCGCGGGTTCGATGCCACTGCCGAGGGACGCTGGATTCCATCCCCGCGCTTCAACCTCATCGTCGGAACCGAAGCCGTCGTCGATCACGAATTCCTGGGCGCCCCGCGGCGAATCAATCGCGCCACGCATGAGATCGTGCCGCAACTCGGGGCGTCGGACATAAGCGCCAACCTGGTGAATCTGGGAGCGTACGCCAGCTCCAACCTGAAGATTTGGGACCCTTGGTTGAAGCTGACCGGAGGCGTCCGGTATGACGAGCACAGTGCGTACGGGCCGCAGTTGACGGGACGCGTGGGCGTGACGTCCCGTCTCGGACGCACGGTCGTGGCCAAGCTGCTCTATGGCAGCGCGTTCAAGGCTCCGGCCCCGTACCTCTTGTATGCGACCCCGCTCCGTCCAGGCGACGTGGTCGGCAACCGGGACTTGAAGCCGCAACACATTCACACCATCGAGTACCAAATGTCCTGGAAGCCGGGGCGATTCTTCGGAATCACGTCCGGGGTTTCGTACAACTGGTTGTTCGACAAAGCGGAATTTACCCCGCAGGGCATCAACCAGACGGCGCGCAACATCGCCAGCCAGCGAACATTCTCCTGGGAGTCGCGGGCGGATCTTCGGCACTACGACGACTTCACGGCCTACGCCGCGTTCGACTTCGTGCGATCGGTCAGAGACCTCGGCCAGGAGGGCTATGCCGCGACACTCATCGGAACCCGAAACGTTGTCTATCCGCCTTGGATCGCGCGAGCCGGGCTCAACGTCGCCGTGCCCTCCCCGGCGCATGTCCCGATCGCGCTTGGCGCGGAAGGTTTGCTGATTGGCCCGCGCCGCGCCGCCGACACCAGCATCGTCGAGAATGGCGGTGCTTTCACGCTCCCCACCACCTGTCTGCTCGACGTTTTCGTCACGACGCGCGATCTGTACCTGGCTCCCGGCCAGGAATCGCGGGTGGCACTCCGGGCGCGAAACATCCTTGGGAGCAGAGGGCCGGATCCTGGGTTCTCGGGTTTCGAATATCCCCTGACCGCACGGGAAGTCCTGTTGGAAGTTCGCCATACGTACTAGGAGACGACGCGATGACGCACCATAAAACTTGTCGCACCCCTGGTACCCGAAACATCGCTTCGCGCGCTTTGGGCTCATGGATGGGCTCGCTGGCGATCGGTGCTGCGGCGTGGACGACGCTGTCGTCATGCGGCGGTCCACCGGCGCCCCAAACTGACGCGCTGACGATCGGACTTCTGCTGCCATTTACCGGCGCCGAATCGGCGACGGCCAGCAACTTCGAGCGCGCCGTTTTGTACGCGGCCGACCGGATCAACGCTGGTGGTGGTGTGCGCGGGCGCCGCGTCCGAATTGTTTCCCAGGATACACATTCCGATATCGATCGAAGCCGCGCATCGACCCAGGCCCTGGTTGCCGCGGGGGCGGTCGTGGTCATCGGGCCCGAAAACGCGGACATCGCGGCTGTTATTGCGCCCATCTTGACCGAGAGTCACGTGCTTTTCCTATCGCCCCTGGTCGGCGCTGCGAATGATCGCACGGTGGATTGCACCCGTCTGTGGTTTCGGCTGGCGCCCTCGGCGCGTGCTTTGGGGGAAGGGATCGCAAAGCTGGTGTCGGCGGAAGGTCTGATGAGCACGACGGTGTTGTACGCGGCTGGTGCCTACAACGAAGAACTGGTCAACGCGGCCCGGGCGCGGTTCATTTCGCTGGGTGGTCGTGTGGCGCTCACTCTCGCGCTTGATCCCAACGCCCAGAGCTACGCCGACACGACCCAACAGGCGATCGGGACCGCCGACTCCCTCATACTCGCGACCTCCCCACGTACCGCCGCGCTGGTGGTCAACGAGTTCGACCTGTTGAGCAGCAACCCTCCACGCTGGTTTCTGTCGCCACTCTTGAAGACCGAGCTTTTGGTCACGAACGTCGCGCCCCGGGCGCTGGAGGGGGCACTGGGCGTGGCACCGAAAGTCTATGACACCACGTCGGCCTTTCCCGACGCCTTCGGGGATCGATGGCAGGGCGATCAGCCTCTGGAGGGCGCCTATTTTTATTACGATGCGATGGGATTGTTGGCGTTCGCGCTGCAAAAGACCCTTCCTGCCATCGACGGAAGCATCGACCTCACAGCGCTGGTGTCCGCGATTCTCGATGTCGCGGCGCCGCCAGGCGAGGCGGCTGGCTGGGACGACATTGAGACCGGGCTTGCGCGGCTGCGAACCGGTGACGATATCTACTATTCTGGGCTAACGGGTCCGATGCTGCTCGACGGCTGCGGTACCCGCCGCCTCGGAGTGACCACGACCTGGCAGGTGCAGGGGGGCAGAATCCTCGATCGCTCAAACTAGCGCAGGCGCCACCCCTACGGCGACGCTCAAGATCCGGGCCAAATCCGTCGAGCTCCAGACGCCGTGAAGAAGGTCCTGGTCGTCGACGATTCGGACACCGTGAGGCAGCAGGTCCGCAAGGCCCTGGTGCCCGCCGGCTACGAAATAGTCGAAGCCGTCGACGGATTGGACGGTTTGGAAAAGATTCGAGCGTTCCCCGAGCTCAGCCTGGTCCTCTGCGACGTCAACATGCCCCGCATGACAGGACTGGAAATGATTGCCCAGGTCCACGGCGAAGGCATTGCGACGCCGGTCATCATGTTGACCTCGGAGGGTCAACCTTCTCTTATCCGGCGGGCGCGGGAATCGGGTGCCAAGGGCTGGATCGTAAAG
This sequence comes from Pseudomonadota bacterium, assembly GCA_031407985.1. Classification (GTDB taxonomy): domain Bacteria; phylum Myxococcota_A; class Polyangia; order Fen-1088; family Fen-1088; genus FEN-1088. The sequence goes on from JANOJB010000002.1 coordinate 46,315, forward strand.
CCCTTCAAGGTTGAGCTCCTGCTGGCCGCGGTAAACAAGGTGACCTCCGGCTCCGCCGTCGCCGCTTGAGAGATTGAACCTCGTCCGCGCCGATCAAGCAGGGGGCTGTTTAGGGCAGCGGAAGGCCCACTGTGAACGTGGTGCCTTTTCCGGACTCGGTGATGAACGTGAGAAAGCCGGCGTGTTTGTCGACGATCATCGACCGGGCCAGCGTCAGTCCCTGACCAGTACCGCGTCCGACTTCCTTGGTTGTAAAGAACGGTTCGAAAATACGATGTCTGACGTGCTCCGGGATGCCGCCCCCCGTGTCAGAAATTCGAATCTCGGCATACCCGTTTTTGACGCCGGTTGAAATGCGAATGACCCCAAGGGGGTCGCCGGCGGGATCCCTCCTGACCTCGGAAATCGCATGGGCCGCATTGACGATAAGGTTCAACATGACCTGGTTGATTTCTCCGAGGTGGCAGATCACCGACGGAAGATCGGGATCAAGACCGAGTTCAATCGTTGCTGTGTGCTTCCAGATGGTGGTTGAAATCGTTAGAGTGGTTTCGATCGCGCGATTCAGGTCCGCGGGAGACTTTTCCTGACCGCCGGGATGAGAGAACTCCTTCATCGCGTAAACGATCTTGCGCACGCGGTCGATTCCGTCGGAGGTGGTGGCGATGGCGGCCGGGATGCTCCCCGTGAGAAAACTCAGATCGGCGGAATCCTCCGCCACTGTGACGCGCTCAATCAACGCGGCGATCAACGCGGCATTCTCGACGTCGATTCCCGGACGCCCCTTTAGGGCCTCAACGACGCTCTTGTACTCGACAATCAACTTCAGGAGATCGGAAAACGAGTTTTCCAGGAAACAGACATTGTCTCCGATGTATTGCATTGGAGTATTGATCTCGTGGGCGATGCCAGCCGCAAGCTGTCCTATGGCTTCCAGCTTCTGCCCCTGCAACAGCTGGGACTCGATGCGCCTTTGCTCAGTGACGTCGCGAAAGGTCAGAACCGCCCCGACGACCTTCGCGTCTTCTCGGGCCGGGGTGGACACATAGTCGACCGCGAATGATGTCCCGTCCCCGCGAACGAATGTGCCGTTCGACACCCGATGGACCCCCCCATCCGTGAAGGGTTTCAGAATGGGACACGTTGCGGGTTCACAGTTCTCCGAGGGACAACCATGCGCGAACATGTGTGAGAACCGTTGCCCCACCAAATCGAACACAGCGCGTCCCAACAGGTTGCCCGCGGCCGGGTTGGCGAACGTAATGGTCGCGTTCTCGTCGATGCCTAGGAATCCTTCACCCGCTGATGTCAACAGCAGCTCGTTTCGGCGGGTCAATTCGAATAGGCGCTGCTCGGCCAAGACTTGATCGGTGACATCCGTGAAGATCGCCACGCAACGAATCGGCACGCCGCCGTCGTCGTGAACAGTCACCGCTCGACAAAGGGACCACCGCCACCCGCCATTCTTGTGCCGCATCCTCCACCTGTGGGCAAACGGCCACAGGTTCTCGATGTGATCTCGCAATTGCGTTTCGGTACCGGGCAAGTCGTCCGGGTGGGACACATCGCGCCACAACGTGGGTGTATCGGCCAATTCGTGTGCCTCAAAGCCAAGCAGGGCCTTCCACCGCTCGCTGTACGTCACCAGGCCGCTGACGAGATCCCAGTCCATGATCCCGTCGTTGGTGGCAGCCAGGATCAGGTCCAGCATGCTTTGGGCGGTGGATGTGGTCGTCGCAAGCAGGGAGATCCGGGCAAGGCTCCGGGGGTCTCCTGCGTCGGGGGTGTCCAGGGATTGATCGAATCTCTGAGATGAGGACGGACGCATGTGTTCCTTGGACGGCTCCCTCAGAGAAAACCCCGGTCTTCCCTTACCAAAGTGTCCGGGCGAGGTGGGGTGACGCGTCGGTTGCTTCGAAATGCGGTTCAGTCTCCGATCGATCTGCGACCACGCGCGTGTCATCGGAGGAGACGCACCTGCGCTTGAGGGGTCGGGGGGGTGGATCGGGCGCGCGGCGATCCTTGGTGCGGTCCCTGTTCAAGCTGGGGTTCAATCCTGACGAGAGCCTCCTTGACAAGAGCGTCTCAAGCGAGCCGTTGAAGGTCGAGTTGGAGGAGCTGATGCGGGTGGTTTTTCGATGAGTATCGTGGAATCCGATCGGAAGGGGTCGCCTCTCCCTGATGCGGTGACCCTGGCCCGACTGGTGTCCAACGTAACCGAAACAGTGGCGGGAACGAGGTTCGTGCCCGGGGACGATTTGGCGCGCGGCCAGTCGATCTGTGGTCGCATGGTGCTCCTGCCGATCCAGGGCCCTCGCGATATTAGCGTCGTTCTGTCTTGCGACAGCGCCGGCGGTCGGGCACTTGGTGCCGCGCTTCGTGACTGTCCCGTTGATCAACTGACACGCGGGATGATCGACGATGCGATCGCCGAGCTGCTGAACATGGTGGCAGGTCAGATCCAAACCGAGTTGGAGATCGATCAACCCCTCGGATTGCCGAGGCCCACAACTCTCGCAGAAATGTCGCAAGGGGGAGGAGTCGGTTTCGACGACTCGATCTTGTTGACCAACGACACACTGGGGGATCTGAAGCTGTGGGTTTTCGAGAGGAAGGCTCCGGTCGAAGGCGCCCAGTCACTGCCCAACAGTGGCAGGGGTTTCAGGTCACTGTTTCGAAAGTTATTGCCTCAAAACCGCTGAGCCGCAGCCAGGGAGGCGTCGCGGGTTCTACTGTTTGGGCATCGGACGTCCGTTTCGCGGCGAACCGGTTCACGGTGGTAGACGTATGGCGTTCGGAGCGCAAAACGCCGTGTTCACCGCGATCAAGTCGAGGATGTTTCGCAAGGGATTGATCATCTCGGTTCTGCTGCTGGCCTCCGTATACGGGTTCGTCTTGGTCTGGTTCCGCGTGAATGAAGACGCGATCCTGTTTCACCCCGACCGGGGACGGTTGGCCGCGGCACCGGCGCACCTGGATCTCGACAGCCGCGATCTGAAGTTGCAAAGCTCCGATTCCACGCAACTGGTGGCGCGGTTGGTCCCCCCTCCCCGCGACACGCCCGACGCGACCGCGGCCTGGATTCTTTATCTTCACGGCGCGTCGGGAAACGTCGGAACGTTCGGATACAACGACGCCTGGGCGCGGTTCCGTCGCATGGGGCTGGGGGTCCTGGCGGTGGACTATCGTGGCTTCGGCGAAAGCGGCGGAAAACCTTCCGAGGCGGGGATCTACCGCGACGCCACGGCCGCCTACGACTATTTGACCGGGACCCTACGGGTCTCGCCTTCCCGGATCGTCATCTACGGGTACTCCCTGGGATCGGCCGTGGCGATCGATCTGGCGTCGCGCCTACCGGCGGCCGGACTCATCGTGGAAGGGGCATTGCTTTCGGTTCCGATCCGCGGGGCCGAGCTTTATCCCTTTCTGCCCGTGGCGGCGCTGGCGCGCAACCGTTTCGCGGCGGTGGACAAGATCGCGCGCGTTACGATGCCGAAGCTGTTCGTTCATGCGCGCGAGGACGCCGCCGTTCCGATCGCTCACGGTCGACGACTCTTCGATCTGGCCCCGTCTCCCAAGTATTTTCAGGACGTGGCGGGCGGTCACACGAATGCCTATCTGGTCGACCCGGGCTTCTTCGCGGCCATCGCCCGCTTCGTCGGGGGATTGGGACTTCCAAGGGCCGCAACCCTCGTTCCGTGAACCGAGTCGGTGCCTTTTTCGGCCTTCCGTCGGCTCCCGACGTCACCTTGCTTTCGCCGCCGTGGGACCATCGCGCGCGGATGCCGAAGTTACGCCACACAGGAGGCCCAAACCGATGTCCGCCATACAACTGCCATTCGAATATCTCCCACTTCACGCGACCCGCCGCCGCCTGCCTGGCGCGCTGCTTGCGCTTTCCCTGGTCGGGTTTGGCTGCGGCCACGCGCCGGTTCCTTCCCCCGAACAGCCAGGTGCGGTAGCGCCCGCCGCAGCAGCCGGACCGCAGCAGCAAACACAAGCGCCGGCCCAGGACCTTGCGCAGGTCGCCGCGGGCTTCAACAAGTTTTTTATGCACGACGCATGCACGGGGCAATACCCGCCCCAACCCGATACCTGCGCCCACGAACGGCTGCACGAGAAGTCATTCGTGTTCGGCGGCAATGCCGGAACCGTCTACGACGTTGCCCTGCGGGTTCGGGGCATTTTCGAACCAACCATCATCAAAGGTGGCGAGACGCCCTACCCCGAACATCCCTATTTCAAGGTTGGCGGAACCGTCGATGCCGTGGATTGGTCGCACTGGCACATCGAGGTGTCGAACCCCAGGCAGACCTACTGGCTGAATCACTACCCCAAGTTCTCGCACACCATCTACAAGGAGGACTTCGAAGCAACCATTGCTGTGGCGGCGGGCGCAACCGTTGTCATTCGCGTGATCGATGGCAACGACCGACAGATTGACAACGGAAAACCTGGTCCGGATCGGCAGCAGATCATCGCGGGTGTGGTGGACGATCCCCGCCCAGGTCAGATGTTGAGTCTCGACGTAGTCCGCGTCAAAGCTCGGTAGGTCCCGTCCCGTGCCCCGTGCGCGCCCGGCCTCGGGGCCGGGCGCCGGCGGGCGCCACTTCTGGTGGCGACGTGCTCAGCCCTTTTGCGCGGCCAGGATCGCCTGCACGCCCAGCGCGGCCAGACGCATGTCTTCCTCCTCGGGAAGGCCGCTGACCGCGACGGCGCCCACGACCTGTCCGTCGATAACCACGGGCACGCCGCCCCCCCACCCCACGTACCGCGGATCGCCGTAGTAGGCCATGTCGAACCCGCGCTCTGGGTGGCGGGCATCGCGACCGATCTCGAAGGAGGGGCGGCGTTCGCGCGCGGCGGTGAAGGCCTTGTTCATCGCGATCTGAATCGGGGCGCGCAGGGCACCGTCCAGGCGCAGCAGCGCGATGGGCTCGCCCTGGGCGTCGGCCACCGCGATGACCGCGGCCTTGCCCTCGGCCCGCAACCGATCGCGGATCGTGGCGATGGCCAGTTCAGCGTCTGAATCCGTCAACGTCAACTCGGCTCGCATGCCGGTACTTTATACGGATCGGGCGCGTTGAAGCCCTTCCTTTGTGGGAACGCATTTTTTCTCCGGCACCGTTCAGATGTCGACCCTGTTGTTACGATAACGTCGACGCTGGTGTCAGAAATGGCCTGCCGTGGGCCATCGGCATCGCGTCTTCGGCGATCTGGGCCCGGCTAGACCGCTTTCTTCTTGACGCGATCGATCAGGTGTGATCAAAGAATGGTATGGCTGAATTGTCGATCGATCTCCGAAGGCAACTGGTTGCGGCGTACCGGTCGAAGAAAAGTGGGACATACGCAGCGACGGCAGCGCTGTTTGGGGTGGGCGAAGCAACAGTAAGCAGAAATCTGAGGCGTTTCCGGGAAACGGGAGATGTCCGGTACAAGCCCAAAGGCGGCAACAATCCTCGGCGGGTTGATCTGGTCTGGCTGCGCCAGCATTTGAAGGCGAAGCCTGATGCTCGATTGATTGATCGCATTGATGCGTGGGTTGAGCAGGGTGGAACGCGAGTGGGTGTCGGTACGATGTGGATGGCGGTCCGCGCCTGCGGATGGACGCATAAAAAAAGACAATTTTCGCCCGTGAACGCGAACGCGCGGACGTCCAAGCCAAGCGAGACTCGTTTCTCGCCAAGCAGCCAACCCTCGATGCGACGAAGCTAATCTTCCTCGACGAGTCAGGGTTTCGACTGGGCTCACCGCCGAACTATGGGTGGGCGCCGCTGGGCAAGAAGTCGCCTGGCCAAGGGACGTGCGGTGACTGGTGCACGATGACCATGATCGGTGCCGTCGCTCTGAGCGGTTGGCGCGGCTTCGTCACCATCGATGCACCGACGGATGGAGACGTATTTCTCGCATACGTTCAGCAGCAGCTCGTTCCGAACTTGCAACCCGGCGACATCGTCGTCATGGACAACCTCAATTCACACAAAGGCCCGAATGTTCTCGCCGCGATTCACGCCGTCGGTGCGACCGTTCTCTTTCTGCCGCCCTATTCACCCGAGTACAACCCCATCGAGAAGGCCTGGGCCAAGCTCAAAGACATCCTGCGACGCCTGCCCACCCTCGGTCGCGACGCATTTGATCAGGCAGTCGCCGCAGGCATGGCTGCCATATCAAACGCCGACGTCCGCGCCTGGACCATCCACGCCGGTTACTCCCTCGCGTCAACGTGAAAGCGGTCTAGCGCTAGGCACCGAGTTTGTCCTGGCTGCCGCGTTATGGAATCGACGCACGCGCCCTTTGGCGCTGGCCACGGGTGCTGCTTTTCACCTGACGGTCGAGGCCGGGCTGATGGTCGGTACCTTCACCTGGCAGGTTCTGGCAAGTTACCTGGTATTCGTCGCTGAACGTCCCGCCGCCGACCGGTCGGCGCTGCCGACCAACAAACCAAACCAAGAACAAGCAGGATCATGACCTCCCCGATTCGGGCGTGGCTTCGCAAATTCGCCGCCGCCGTCAGAGACCGCGACTACGCCGCGGGCGCACACCTGTTCGCTCCCGACGTCGTCGGTTTCGGAACCGTCGCGAACGACGTGCGAGGCATCGACGCCTTGGTCGCCCGCCAATGGCGCGTGATTTGGGCCGCCTCCCGGGACTTCGATTTCGACCATTCCACCAGCCACGTCCACGTGGCGGGCGATCACGCGTGGGCGGCGGCGCTCTGGTCGTCGTTGGGACAGCCGGGGGGCGCGCTCCAGCGTCGGCGTCTGGGGCGCGCCACGATCGTGTTCCGTCGGATCAACGGTCGCTGGCGCGCGGTTCACAGCCATTTCTCGCTGACGCCTCGGAACCGCGCGTGATCCACTACCTGGTCCGGCGGCGGCACGACTACACGATTCGGCGGTTCATCAACAACTGGGCCCCCACGCTCCGCGATGTTGTCGATGTAATCCCCTACGAGACGCTGTTCCATCGCCGACAGGCTCAGCCGGGCGTGTACATCTTCTCCGACCTCGAACGACTGACGCCGCTGGAAAGACGACTGGCCGCCGGATTGTTCCAGGCGCTCGATCAATCGGGTCCGAACTTCCTGCCGCTGAATCACCCAGGGCGCGCGTTGACCCGGTTTCCGCTGCTGACCACGCTGGCGGCCGCCGGAATCAATTCCTTTCGCGCCTACCGGGTGGTCGATCCGCGGCGCCTTCGCTACCCGGTGTTTCTCCGAATCGAACGGGCACACGCCGGAAGCTTGACCGGGCTGCTGCGGGGACCCGGCGATCTGGCGCTGGCACTGCTCCGCCTGGCGCGACATCCCCTGCCGCTTCGGGCCGGCCTGCTGGTGGTTGAATTCCAGGACACGCGCGACGCGGCCGGCCTGTTTCGCAAATACTCCGCGATCCGGATAGGTCAGGCGCTGATCCCGCGCCACGCATTGGTCAGCCGGGACTGGGTGCTGAGAAAACCGGACATCGTCGACGCGACAACGGTGACTGATGAGCAGGCGTTCGTTCGCGACTTCCCGCATCGCGATCAGGTGATGAACGTGTTTCGTCTGGCGCGGATCGATTATGGCCGCATTGACTACAGCGTGCACCGCGATCGAATCGCGGTCTGGGAAATCAACACGAATCCTGAGATCGTCCCCGAGCCCAGCAACCTGCACCCGGACCGCCTGGTCTCCCAAAGCCAGTCCGCCGCGCGCATCCTTGATGCGTTCCAGTCGCTTGATAGGCAGGCGAAGGGCGGCGCCCCGATCCCCATCTTCGATCACGACGGCGCCGTCCGGATCTGGATCGCGCGGATCGCGGGCCGGCTGTTGGGTTGAGCGAGTTGGTGTCCTCGATGAGATGGGACGACATCGAGCTATCTGATCATCGATCCGTCCGCCGCTGACTTTTTCGCGACGCTCCCGGTGCCACGCGGACCGCGGCCGCCAGTTGCTCTTGTTTCAGCTTGCGCCAGGATGCCAGCCTGTCCGCCGGCAACTCACCACGCGCGGTGGCGGCGACAACGGCACAACCCGGTTCGTTTTGATGACCGCAATCCCGAAAGCGACACTCCGTGGCCACTACGTCGATGTCCGCGAAGCTGGCCCCAAAGCCGGGGTCGGCCTCCCACAACTGCAACTCGCGAACCCCGGGTGTGTCGATCACCAGCGCGCCGCCGCGCACACGAAACAGTTGGCGTTGCGTGGTGGTGTGCCGGCCACGGCTGTCCGATGCGCGAACCGCGCCGGTGCGCAACACATCCTCTTGCAGCAGGGCGTTCACCAGCGTCGATTTGCCGACCCCCGAGGACCCGAGCAAGACGATGGTCTGACCGTAGCCAAGGAAGGGATCCACCGCGCCAACCCCCGCGCCGCCCATCACGGACGTCGCCACCACGGGGACCCGGGGAGCGATCTCCTGAACGGAGGCAACGCGCGCGGCAAGATCGGCGTCGTCCGTGCACAGATCGGCCTTGGTGAGCAACACGACGGGTTGGGCGCCGCTGGCCCACGCGACGGTCAGGTAACGTTCAAGGCGTCGCAGGTTGAAATCGCCGTCCAGTCCCATGGCGATGAAGATGGTGTCGACGTTGGCCGCCAGGACCTGCTCGACGTGCTCCCCACCGGAGGCCCGCCGCGAGAACTTGGTGAGCCGCGGCAGCAGCGACACGATCGCGCCGAGGTCGGTATCCCCGCCGGGTGGGCGCAACGCAACCCAATCGCCCACGCAGGGCAACGCGGCGGCCGCGGCGGCAGCTTTGCGAAACCGCTCGGTCACGGCTGCCGAAATCTCGCCGGCTTCGGTGGCGACCGCGTACCGGCCGCGCTGCTGAAGAACAATCCGGCCCGGCACCAACCGGGGATCGCACAGCGCCTCCAACGCCTCGGCGAACGAAGCGCGCCAGCCAAGAGCATCGAGCGTGGACGGTGGGTCGATCACCAGCCTAGCCTACCTGTTTTCCCCCGCACGCCGATCAGCCGCGACAGAGCCCCAGGACAAGCCCGAGGCCCTGCCGATTCAAGCCGGCTCAGTGAGGCCGCAGTTCGCGGAATTCCTGGCAGGCGCGCAGCTTTTTCAGCGCCTTCGATTCGATCTGACGGATGCGCTCGCGGGTCAGATCGAACTCCTCGCCGACCTGTTCCAGCGTGTGGTCCGAACGCTCGCCGATGCCGAAACGCATGCGGAGGATTTTTTCCTCGCGCGGGGACAACGTCGCCAGGACCCGCCGTGTCTGCTCGCAAAGATCCGCGGTCAACAAAGCGTCCGCCGGTGAAACGGCGTCCTTGTCCTCGATGAAGTCACCGAGGTGCGCGTCTTCTTCCGCACCGACCGGCGTCTCCAGCGAGACGGTGGTCTTCGAGATGCGCAGCAGGTCGCGCACCTTCTCGACGGGCAGGCCCATGTCCTCGGCCAGTTCCTCGGCCAGCGGATCACGGCCCAGTTTGCGGACCAGGGCGTGGGTCGTCCGGGTCAGCTTGTGCAGCGATTCGTTCATGTGAACCGGGATCCGGATCGTGCGGGCCTGGTCGGCGATCGCGCGGGTGATCCCCTGGCGAATCCACCAAGTCGCGTACGTCGAGAACTTGAAGCCACGCCGGTAGTCGAACTTTTCAACACCGCGCATCAGCCCGATGTTTCCCTCTTGAATGAGGTCCAGGAACAACAAGCCCCGGTTCGAGTACTTCTTCGCGATGGCCACGACCAAACGAAGGTTGGCGCGAATCATTTCGGCCTTGGCTCGCACGCCCGTGCGCTCGCCGTCGCCGATCTCACGGACGGTCTCGCTCAGCATGGCTTCGTCCATGCCGACCTCGACCTCGACCTCGCGAATCTTCCGGTTCACCTCGGCGGCCTGCTCGGCGATCGCCTCCAGCTCCTCGGCGCGGAGACCCAGCTTGCGCGTCAGCGCCTGTCGCCGAAGCGGCGATGAACGTACCTGCCGCAACGTCTTCCGAAGCTCCGGCAGCGTCATGCCCGCCCGGCGCTCGCAGTCGGCGATCACGCGCGCGCCGTCACCCAGGCGATCGACGTACGCTTTCAGCCGCTCCAGGATGGGACCAATGCGCGCCTTGACCAGCCGGATATCCAGCAGTGCCTGAAAAAGCCCATCGGCGCTGGCGGTGACGGCCTTGTCGAACTTGGCTTTCGCGGCGGCCGGCGGCCGTTTCGGGGCGCTCTCCAGCAGCTTTTGGTGGCGGCGAAACATCCGGCCAAACCCCTCCAGGGCGGTGCAGACGCGCTCGGTCGTGCCTTCCTCGTCGAAGTCGGGATCTTGATCGTCGGCGTCGCGGGTCACCTCCGCCACGCGAATCTTCCCCTTACGGAGTTGGTTGCCCAAATCCAGGATCTCATTCACCGCCACGGGAGCGCGCAGAACGGCCTTCAGGACACGGTGCTCCGCGTCCTCAATTCGTTTGGCCAGCGCAACCTCTCCCTCACGGGTCAGCAACGTGATTGACACCATGCCCCGCAGGTACATTCGTACCGGGTCATGGTCGGTGGCGTCGTCCGCGTCATCCGCGGCCGCCACCGTCGGTCGTTTGGGAGTGGCGCTTTCGAGAGGGGCCGTCAGATCTTCTTCTTGCTCTTCTTCCAGATTGGAACTCATTAGTTGGGGGACACTGTGCGGTCAGATCGCTCCGTTGTCGAGAAAGGAAATGCGGTTCGATGCAAAACTTTGGCCGACGAGACAATGCCGCCCGCTCCGGAGGCGGTTTTTGTGCCCAAAAATCGCATTTTGAACGTTAGGCTTTGCTATTCAAAAGCGTCCGCATCGCGTCAACCCCATCCCATGATTTCTCCGTTGTCGGTCAGGTAGTCGGAAGCAGCACGTGCCCGAGCGCCCGCGCCCGATCAAGGTCAGCCACCGACGCCAACAGCCCGGTGGCATCAAAACAACCCACCTTGGGTTACATGTCATAAAAACATCGTGCGATAGAATACTTATATAATCTAAAGAATAAACCGCTCCCGTCGATGTTCAGAGAATGGGTGCAATGCGGACCGTTTTTCGCCTGGGTTTCGTGGTCTCCGTCTGTGGCCTGGCCCCGCCAGGATGCGGCGCTCCCGAGGACGAGGTGTTCGAAATCGACGGCGCACTGATCGCCAGCAACGCCCTGTCCGCGAATGCACTGTCGGCCAACGCGCTGTCGGCCAATGCCCTGTCCGCCAATGCCCTGTCCGCCAACGCCCTGTCGGCCAACGCGCTGTCGGCGAATGCTCTGTCCGCCAACGGCCTGCGCGATCCGTTGGCGCGCGAATTCCTGAAGTACGTGGTTTCGTGCGCGCTGCCGAAAGGCGAAGGGTTCGGGCTGTCCGTGGACGGGGTTCTGCATCAGTTCGACGGAGAATTGGGCCTGGCGCCGGCGTGGGGGCAAGACGACGGCTCGTGCGACGGCGAATGCCAGCGCTGGGTGTCGGCGTGTGTCATGGCCCGGGTCGATTTTCTCGGCGTCAAACGTTTGATCTCGTTGCGCGGCAACCACCGCGCGTTGCAGGTTTCGCCCCGCGAGCTCTGCAACTATCCGGTACGCGAAGCGACCTACTACGGAAATCTCTTCGCGCAGGGGCAGCATCGTTATCTCTGTCTATCGCCGCGCCAGGTTTCGAACGAACGGGTCTGCGGGCCGTCGCTGGCCAACTGCCCCATGACGGTGATGGGATCCTGCGCCGACGTTTGCCGCAAAGGTGGCCCCGCGGGCAGCTTCCGCGCCTGCCGCACCGGCGGTGCGCCCGGCGAGGAGTCGCGCATCGATGAAGCCATCACGGTCTTCCTGCCGCGGTAGCCGTCGATGATAGGCCGAATCATCGCGGGCCGTTTCGAGCTGGATCGCCTGGCGGGTACGGGCGGTATGGGGACGGTGTATCGCGCCCGTGATCTGACGACGGGCGCGTACGTCGCCGTCAAGCTGCTGAATCTGGCCGACGATCGCAGCGCGGAACGGTTCGAATCCGAGGCGACGATCCTGGCCGAACTGTCGCACCCGGCGATCGTCCGCTACCTGGTGCACGGGGTGACCGAGTCGGGGCAGCGGTACCTGATCATGGAATGGTTGGAGGGCGAGAACCTGGCCACGCGCATGGACCGCGAGCCGCTGACCATCGCCGAGAGCCTGTTCGTGACCCGGCGCGTGGCGGAGGCGCTGGCGCACGTTCACCCGCGCGGGATCGTCCACCGCGACATCAAACCCGAGAATCTGTTCCTGCCCGACGGCGACATCACGCGCATGAAGGTGCTGGATTTCGGGATCGCCCGTTTGACCGGCGGGGGACGCCGTCTGACGGTGACGGGATCCGTGGTGGGCACGCCGGGCTATATCGCACCCGAGGTGGTGTGCGGCGAGCGCGACGTGCGTCCGGCGGCCGACATCTTTTCGCTGGGCTGCGTGTTGTTTCAATGTCTCAGCGGGCGGCCCGTCTTCGAGAGCGGAGACACACGCGCGCTGATGGCCAAGTTGTTGCTGCAGGACGCCCCGCGCCTGCGGGAATTCGTTCCCGCCGCCTCGCCACAGTTGGATGACCTGCTGGCGGCGATGTTGGCCAAGGCCCCGGGTGATCGTTTGGCGAACGGCGCGGCGCTGCTGGCGGCGCTTGCGAAGCTGACCGTGCAGGATGGGGACGGGCCAACCGACTGGCGTCCTCGACGGGTGTCGCTGACCGCGACCGAGCAACGGATCGTCTGCGTCGTGATGGCGGCGCCGCCACCGACCGTCGAGCAGCGGGCCATCCGCCCTGCCTCCCGCATCTCGCGCCTTGAGATCCCGGTCGCGACCGCCCGGACCGGTGCCCTTGATAAGCTTGAAAGGCTGGCGGCCCAGCTGAAGAACACGTATGGCGCCCGCGTCCAGGAACTCCCCGATGGCACCCTGGTGGTCAGCGTGGCCGATGCCGCCCGGCCCAGCGATCAGGCCGGACACGCGGCCCGGTCCGCGCTGGCGATCCGCGCGGCGCTGCCGAAGATGCGCGTGGTGGTCGCGACCGGCCCCGGACGTCTGAGCACCTGGTCGGTGATGGGCGAGGTCATCGAGAACGGCACCCAGTTGCTGGGCGCCACGGCGCCGGGATGTATCCGCCTCGACGAAATGACGGCCGCATGCCTGGACGGCCGGTTCGAAATCCATCGCGACGAGCTGGCGTTCTATCTGCACGCCGAGCGAGATCTGTTCGAACACCACCGCAACCTGCTGGGACGATCGACGGAGTTCGTGGGACGCGGCCGTGAGCTGTCGCAGCTGACGAACCTTTTTTCCAGCGTGGTGACCGAATCGCAGGCGGCCGCGATTCTGGTCACCGGGCCGGCGGGCGTGGGCAAATCCCGCCTCCGCCGCGAGTTCCTGGATTGGGTGCAGCGCCAATCGACGCGCGTCGAGGTGATGTTCGCCTCCGGGGACTCGCTGGCGGCGGGATCGCCGTTCGCGATGCTGGGACAGGCGCTGCGGCGCGCGGCCGGGGTCCGCGACGGCGAGTCCATCGACGAGCGACGTGGCCGCCTGGGCGCGCGGGTGGCGCGCCACGTGGCACCCGAATCGCGCGCGCGCATCACGTCGTTCCTGGGGGAAATCGCGCAGGTCGGCTTTCCCGACGAGACCCTGGATTCGTTGCGCGTCGCGCGCCAAAGCCCACAACTGATGAGCGATGGTATTCGCCGGGGCTTCGAGGATTTTCTGGCCGCGGAATGCAGCCGAAGCCCGGTGCTGCTGGTGCTGGAGGATCTGCACTGGGGCGACCTTGGCACCGTCACCCTGGTCGAAGGTGCCCTGCGTGCCCTGACCGAACGGCCCTTCATGGTGCTGGCGCTGGCGCGGCCCGACATCGAGACCACGTTCCCGGCGCTTTGGGCCGAACGCGACCTACAGGAAATGCGGCTCGGACCCCTGTCGCGCAAGGCCGCGGAACGTCTGGTGCGCGGGGCGCTGGGCGCGAACGCCAGCGCCGACGACATCGGCCGCATCATGGCGCGGGCCGATGGCAACGCCTTCTACCTGGAGGAACTGGTCCGCGCGCACGCAGCCGGACGCGGCGGTGAGCTGCCCGATTCGGTGTTGGGGATGGTGCAGGCGCGTCTGGATGCCGAGGGGGCGGACGCCAAACGCGTGCTGCGCGCCGCCAGCATCTTCGGCGAACGATTCGCCCGCACCGGCGTCGTCGCGCTGTTGGGGGGCGAACAGGAGGCAGGCGCGATCGGCGACTGGCTGGACCACCTGTGCGCTCGCGAGTTGATCACGCACGCGCCCCAGGCCGAACAAGGAACCCACGCGGAGTACACCTTCGCTCACGCGCTGGTGCGCGAGGCCGCGTACGCCCTGCTGACCGAGGACGACCGGCGCCTGGGCCACCGCCTGGCGGGCGATCATCTGGAGCAGGCCGGCGGCGGCGAAGCCATGATCCTGGCCGAGCACTTCCAGCGCGGCGAAGAGCCGGGACGCGCCATCCGCTGGTACGAACGTGCCGCCGAACAGGCGCTGAGCGCGAACGATCTGGGCGCCACCATCGCCCGCGCCGATCTGGGCCTGGGCTGCGGCGCCGCCGGTGAACGCGCGGGAACGTTGCGCTCGCTGCAAGCCGAGGCACACCTGTGGCGCGGCGAGCTGGCGGCCGCCGAGGAGCGAGCCCTGGAAGCGGTGGCCTTGCTGGCACCAGGCAGCGCGACCTGGTTGCGTGCCCAGGGCCAGGCCGTGGTGGCGGCGGCCAAGCGCGCGAACTTCGATCGCATCGAACAACAAGTGCGCGAGGTCATGCGCACCGTGCCCGACTTCGGCGCGCGCAACGCCGAGATTATCTGTCTCGCGTGGGCGGCCAACTACCTGATCTTCGCCGGCCGCACGGCGCTGGCGGACGATTTGATGCTGACCATTTCCGATCTGGGCGGCGATCGGAGCGAACTGGACGCCCAAGCCGTCGCGCTGATCCACCAGGCCCAGGCAGTTCGAAACCTGGCGTCGGGAGATCTGGCCGGCTGCCTTTCGGCGTTCAACGCCGCCCTGGTGTGGTTCGAGACCGCCAGCGATCTGCGCAACGCCTGCGCGGTGCGTTCGAACATGGCGTATGTCTCGGCCGAGCTGGGGGATCTGGAACGGGCCGAAGCGGCGTTGCGCCAGGCGTTGCTGTCCGCCGATCGCATGGGACTGCGCGACGTCACCGCACACATTCGCCACAACCTGGGACGCGTTCTGGGCCTGCGTGGGCGCGCCGCCGAAGCGCGGGCGCTGGAGGAAGAGGCCGTGCGCAATTTCGCGGCGCAGGGCGATCCCCGCCTGGAAGGGGTCGCACGCGCCTACCTGGCCGAAATCCTGTTGGCGGCCCGCGAACCCCACGCCGCGGCCGGCGAAGCGCAAACGGCCGTCGAGCTGCTGAAGGTCAGCCCATCCCTGCGTGTCTCGGCGATGTCGGTTCTGGCACGGGCACGCCTTGCGGCCGGACTGCCCGACGCCGCGCTGGCGGCGGCGCGCGAAGCCCACGCGGCGCTTGAACAGCTTGGCGAAATCGAAGAAGGCGAGGCGCTGGTGCGGCTGACCTACGCCGAGTGCCTGTCGGCCACCGGCGCGCCGCAAGAGGCACGCGCGGTGATCATCGCCGCGCGCGAGCGCCTGCTTGCGCGCGCGGCCCTGATCGGGGAGCTGACCTGGCGGCAGCGCTTCCTCCGTGACGTGCCCGCCAACGCGCGTACCCTGGCGCTGGCCGAGGCGACTGACATCGACGCCGAGGCGCCACACCTGCGCGCGGTCCGCTGATTGGCCCGAATTCCGGTCGATCGCAATGCTGTCGTCGCGATCCCCAAAATCGATTGAACCCTGCCTAGCGCCCCGCGCGATAGACCGCATGACACCGTACGCAGGCCTCGGACAGACGGCCGTACGCATCCGCCACCTCGAAGGGACTGACGTGTTCCGCCGCGATCGCCAGTGCGCCGGCATGTTTGCGCAGATCGTCCTGGTGTTCAAAAAACTTCTCGGGCAACTGCGCATTCAGCTCGGTGGCGTCCGCCGTCAGGGGACGCGACAGGTTCGCGTTCCCCGCGATGGACCGCGCCCCGGCGTGAATCACGGGATAGTCCAGGATCATGATGGCGGACATCAGGTCTCCCATCTCGCGCGCGTGGTTGGCCATGCGGTTTTTCAGGATTTCGCGCACAGCCGGAGGCAGCGGTTCCTTGGGCTCCAGGCGCGGTGGCGGCGTCAACGCTTTCGTCAGTTGTTCTTGCTGCGGCGGCTGCCGTGGCGGCTTGGTCGCGCAACCCGATATCCCCCCCCACGCCAATACACAGGCACAGGCACAGGCACGGGCACGGGCACGGGCACGGGCACGGGCAAGGAAGGCCGCCTTCGTCTGGTTCATGATCCGCGAAGGATGCACATGACGAGCCACATCGAAAACACGGCACCCGCACCTCGCTCGGTCAACGGCCTCGCGATTCCGCGCAATCGTTGCCGCCCCCAACGTACCGCCGGCAAGGACTGCACGCGGCCGTTTTCCGATGCCGACGGTCGCACGCGGTTCGGCTATCCTCCCCGCGTGCTTATCCACGAATGCCCGATGAAGAACGAGCCCACGTCCCCATGACCACGACAGCAACCCCCCGAAAGGCGCTGGTGCTTGGGGCCAGCGGCACCCTGGGACAGGCGCTGTGCGGCTACCTGCCCGCGGCTGGTTGGCAGGTCGAGGCGCTCGACAGGAAGGACGGCGATCTGACGGACGCGGCGATGATCACCCGGATTCTCGGCGCCCTTCGCCCCGACGTGGTGTTCAACGCCGGGGCTTACACCAACGTCGATCGCGCCGAGGATGAACCCGACCTGGCTTTCGCGGTCAACGCCGCCGCACCCGAGACGCTGGCGCGCGCAACCACGGAAGCCGGCGCCAAGCTGGTCCACTACTCGACCGACTTCGTCTTCGACGGTGAAAAGGAAAGTCCCTACGATGAGACCGATCCCCCTTCGCCGCAGGGCGTGTACGCCCGTTCGAAGCTGGCCGGCGAGCAACGGGCTGCCGCGGTGGCGCGCCAGTTGTTCATCCTGCGCGTGGGGTGCTTGTACGGCCACGGGGGCCGCAACTTCCCTTCGACCATTCTGGGCCGCCTGCGCGCGGGGGAGACCGTCCGCGCGGACGCCTTGCGGGCGGGCTCGCCAACCTGGGTACGAAACGTCGCCCAGGTTTCGGCCGCGCTGGCCGCAACGGATCATTTTGGCCTGTACCACTGCACGTCACACGGCGAGACCACCTGGGCCGACTACGCGCGTTTCATCGCCAACGAGATCGGCGTGCCAGAGTCGCGCGTCCAGGCACTGCCCACCGGTCTGCTGCCCACCAAGGCGCCTCGACCCCGGCGGGCGATCCTCGAGAACCAGGCGCTCGCCAAACTGGGCCTCGACACCATGCCCGACTGGCGCTCGGCCGCGCGCGCTTTCATCGGCGACGAGGCCCAGGTAGTCTGACCGTCCATGCTCATTCCCTCAACCGTCATCGATGGCGTGTACCTGGGCCCGCTCAAGGTCTTCGGCGACGACCGCGGCTTCTTCTTTGAAACCTACCGGCGCACCTGGGTGCCCGGAGCGCGCGAGATGGTGCAAGGGAATTGCTCATATTCTCAAGCTGGTGTTCTACGAGGTCTTCACTATCACTTGAAGCAGGCCGACCTGTGGAATGTGCCCATTGGCGAGGTCCGGGCGGTCCTGTACGACTTCCGGGCGTCCTCCCCGACCCGAGGCAAAAGTCAGATCGTCACGATGGGCCAGGACAACCGCGTGTCGCTGTACATTCCGAAGGGCGTCGCCCACGGATTCCTCGCGCTGCGGGATTCGTACATGACCTACCTGGTGGACGAGCCGTACGACAACAGCGACGAGCTCGGAATCCTGTGGAGCGATCCCGCCCTCGGCGTCGACTGGGGCGTCGTCACCCCCCCGTCCCTCTCGGACCGCGACAGCGCCAATCCCCGCCTGGCGGATATCCCCGCCGACCGCCGCGCCCCCTGATCGGGGGGCGGAAAATTAGGAAGGAACGTCAGGTCTCGGGATCGGTCAGCTGGTTCGCCAGCTTCAACGATTCGAACGTGCCCGCATCCGTCCACCAACCGGGCAGACGATCGAAGGTCAGCTCGCCCCGGGCAATGTACGCGTTGTTGACGTCGGTGATCTCCAACTCGCCCCGGCCCGACGGCCGCAGTTCGGTGATCACGTCAAACACCGACTCGTCGTAAAAGTAAATTCCAGTAACAGCCAAAGAACTGGGCGGATCCTTTGGCTTTTCGATGATGCGCACAACCCGGTCTCCCTCGGTCACGGCCACGCCGTAGCGACCGGGATCGTGGACCTCCTGAACCAGAATCTTCGCCCCGCGTGGTTGCTGACGAAACGCGTCCGCGAACGGTGCCAGCGATGCCTCGAAGATGTTGTCGCCGAGAATGACCACCATGCGCCCTCCCCGCCCGAACCGACGGGCCAGGCCCAGGGCTTGCGCTATGCCCCCGGCCTCGTCCTGCACCCGGTACGTCAACTCGCAGCCGAATTCCTTGCCGCTGCCCAGCAGCCCAACGACCGCCCCCATGTGCTCGGTGCCGGTGACGATCAAGATTTCGCGAACGCCGGCTTGCACCAGTTTCTTCACCGGGTGGAAGATCATCGGTTCTCGCCCGACCGGCAGAAGGTGTTTGTTCGTCACCTTGGTCAGCGGAAACAGCCGGGAGCCCGTGCCCCCCGCCAGAACCACGCCGCGGAGCTCTTCGGGGGCACTCATCCGACCGCCTCCCGACCGGCGCCGGAAAGGCGAGCACCATACTGCTGCTCGTAGTAGGCGCGGTAGGCACCGCTTTGCACCCGCTGACACCAGCCCGGATTTTCACGGTACCAGCGCACGGTGTCGGCCAAACCCTCGGCGAAGGTCCGTTTCGGAGTCCAGCCGAGCTCGCGACGAATGAGGCTGGCGTTCATGGCATACCGTCGATCGTGCCCCGGGCGATCCGCGACGTACCGGATCAGGGACTCGTCCCGACCGCAAAGCCTCAGAATCTCGTGCACGACCTCCAGGTTCGGCCGCTCGTTCTCGGCGCCGATGTTGTACACGGCGCCGGCCGCCGCCCGGGTGACGCACAGGTCGATGGCCTCGCAGTGATCCTCGACGTGGATCCAATCCCGCACCTGCAAACCGTCTCCGTAGATCGGCAGCGCCTTGCCCTCGAACGCGTTCAGGACCATCAACGGAATCAGTTTCTCGGGGAACTGGTACGGCCCGTAGTTGTTCGAGCAGCGGGTCGTCACGACATCCAGGCCGTGGGTGTGGAAGAAGGCCGCGACGAAGTGATCGGCCGCGGCCTTGCTGGCGGCGTACGGACTGCGCGGAGACATCGGCGTTCCCTCCTCGAAGGCGCCCGTGGGGCCCAGCGATCCGTAGACCTCGTCGGTCGAGATCTGCACGAACCGCCTGACGCCCGCAGTGCGCGCCGCTTCCAGCAGGGCCAGGGTCCCGGCCACGTTGGTGTCCAAAAAGGGCGCCGCGGACACGACGCTGCGATCCACGTGGCTCTCGGCCGCGAAGTTGACGATCACCTCGATGGCGTGCTGCCGCAACAAGACCGTCATCCCCTCGCGGTCGCGGATATCCTCCCGAACGAAAATGTGCCCCGCGTCCCCTGCCAACGATTCCAGATTCTCCAGGTTCCCCGCGTACGTCAGCGCGTCCACGTTGACGACCAGATCCTCGGGCCGACGCCGACGCACCTGACGGATGTAGCAAGACCCTATGAACCCGGCACCGCCGGTGACGAGCATTTTCACGGAATGGGAGGATGCCCGCCGGGTTGACGGGAATCAACAGGGTTGGCGTCTGGACGAACATCGATCGACGCCCTTCAGCGCCCCGAACCCTCGGGTGACCCCGGCGACCGTCACGGATCGGGCCAGAAACACGACGCCGATGTCTCTGCACAGATCGCGCAAATCTGCGCAGGTCGTACAGAGAAGTCCGGACTATCTGCGGGGGAGAACAACCGCTGTCAGGTAGCGGATTCCATCTACATTTACACGTAATATCATTAGCTTATGCGCCATCTGTAAAGTCTCGGTTCCCCTTGGCCCGCCATTTGCGATGGACGGGTTTCATGACAAGCACGGCTTACACGAATGTGGCGCCACCACCCTCCCTTGACAAAGTGTGGAATCGCCTGCATGCCACCAACCGTTTGGCCGAAGAGGTCAAACACGCCGGCCGGGAGGCGGCCTACAAATTTTCGATCCTGCTGGTTCAGTTCGATGGACTCAGCCGAATGATTTTCCGGTTGGGCCATGCTCCCGCGGACGATGTCTGGCAACGGGTGCTTGGCGCGTTGGTCCATGACCTGCGCGCGGGCGATCTCTGCTGCCGCCTGGGCGGCGATGAATTCTTGCTGATCCTCCCTTCCGTGGACCAGTCCGTATGTGGCGATCTGGTCGACCGCCTCCACCAGCGGTGGAATCCCGCGCCGGGCACACGCGAAGCGACCATCGAATTGAACATCGGCCCGGCCACGTACCCGGCACACGGTTCGACCACGGAAGGGCTGCTGGCGGCCGCGGACCAAGCGATGAATACCGACCGGCTTCGCAACGACCTGACGCGATCACCGCTCGGTTTCTCGGACAATCCCGCGATGGCGGCCTGAAAACGGCTCTACGGGGTCCGCGCGCCTTGCGCCCCGCCCTGCCTATCCGGCGCTTGGGGTTCGTCGGACGGCAAAGGCCGGTTGCGGCGATCAGCATCGCCGACATCGGGCAGGGTCCAGCGTCCCTGCAACCGCGATGTCGCGGTCAAGGTCGTATAGATCCAAAACTGGCGCTGATGAAATCCGAAGTATGAACCTTCGAAATGCGGCGCCCGATCGGACCACCGCGCACCGAACTCGACCAGCAGACTTTCGGACGCCCGGTGACGTATCGGCAGCGAAATCGACGCCACCGTCTGGTCTGGGGGCGTGGTACCTCCCGGCAAGGGACCGACGTCCCTGAGACTGGTTCCCAGGGCGCCCTCGAACCCAACAGTCCAGTTGTCGCGAACAAACAGGAGTGCTCGCGCAAACACCGATCCGCGTGGGTATGCCTGCGCCAAGATGGGATCGACGAAATATTCGACCGTCGCACCGGCGCCTCCCTGGACTCCAACACCCCGGTGGCGCAGCAACAACCGGGTGACCTCGGCGTTGCCCACCGGCGAAACCGATGATCCCGTCCCCGATCCTGGGGCCGTCCCCAGGTACCAGCCGTAGGCGATCCCGGCGGCCAGTCGCAGGTCATCCGTCGGGGAAAAGCGACGGCGCCAACCGACTTGCGGAGTGACTCTCAGGAGATCAACACCACTTTCAAACCACCAGTTCGAAAAACCGATGGTTGGGATCAGTTCGTCCCGGCGCGACAGCCGCGCCGTGGCCGCTGGATTCAGCGCCACGCTGACCTGTCGCTGGAGGAAGCTCCCCGCGACACCCGGCGCCAGCCCGGCCGCGCCCTCCCCCAACGGTTGGCGGTACCACACATCAAGAGGCAGCGAATACCTCCACGTCCTGCTGGCCCGGACGTCTGCGCCCATTCTGACGGAAGCGGAGAGGATCTCCGCTACCGAGGGCAGCGTTCCGGGACCGATACTGGACGGCTGCGCCATCGGACCCGCGCCCACCGGCGGTGCCAGGGTAGGTGCGCCAAGCACCTGCGGAAGTGCGGTGTAGTCGACCTCGCCCACAGAAAGCAACGCGCCCGCCGTCGTGGTGACCGTCGGTGAGACCTGCCCCAGAACCGACAGACTCGCGATATGCAGGAACAGGGGCCTCGTCCGCGACAGCTCGTTGGGCTGCCGCCAAAACATGCGCACCTGATAGTCGAGTGTGGCCTCCAGATCCGATTGGCGAAGCCGCAAGGCAACTCCCGGGGTCAAGACGCTGGCGAAACCGCCGGTGGGCGCGGCATTTGCCCGCTGCGGGGCCTGCCCCCCACGGGCCTCGGCTACAACGGTCCCATCAAGGTCAACTTCACCCGCAAAAAGCAGGATCGCGACCAAAGGCACCAGCGCGGCCATATACCCTATTCCACAACAACGACGTCCCCGTCGCGCAAACGGAAGCGGGACGAATGGGCCTCGGGCGCGGTGATCTCGCGGGCTTTGAAGCGAATCCGGGTTTCGCTGTCAGCGGTCCGGACGACGTAGATGCGGTCCTCGGTGGCAAAGTCGGTCAACCAACCGGCCGCGGCCAGGGCCCCAGCCACGGTCCGATCCCGCGTGAGTTCGTAGACTCCTGGGGTCCGCACCTCTCCGATCACATTGACGCGCACCGGGGCTATGCGCGCGATGGATACGGTCACGCGTGGCTCCACGATCAATTCCTTGAGGCGTGCCTCCAGTTCGGAGGCGACCTCGGCGGGAGTTCGGCGGTCCACGTTGACGTTACCCAGAGTCGGCTGCAAATAACCGCCGTCCTCGCGAACCACGAATTCACCCGTCATCGACGGCTGACCGTGAACGTGGACCACTATGGTGTCGCGCGGGTGAATCACGACGCGCACCTCCGGGGGAACCGGCGGCAGGGAGTGTACCCACACGAACGGACGTTCGGTGGCGCAGCCGGTTCCGA
This sequence comes from Pseudomonadota bacterium, assembly GCA_031407985.1. Classification (GTDB taxonomy): domain Bacteria; phylum Myxococcota_A; class Polyangia; order Fen-1088; family Fen-1088; genus FEN-1088. The sequence goes on from JANOJB010000002.1 coordinate 68,881, forward strand.
ACCATGCCAAACACAACGTCCACGTCAGCAAGGCGCCGCCACGACCAAGCCACCTCGCACCGCCATTGATCCCGAGAATGCTTCTCATACTTTTTTGCTTTTTCTCAAGACAATCCCGCGGCCGTCACCGCCAGGAGCGGTCTTGACTCTCCAACGTCGCGAGGGTCCGGGAAAACATCCGTCGCCCCTCGCGGAACAAGATCACCAGCGCGGCCAGAAGAAGGCCGGAAAACATTCCGATCCCTCCCCTGAGGGCCGCGTACTTGGCCCTCCCACGGTTGTCCAAACGGGGGGGAGTGACCATCTCGTAGCGCGACTCGGCCGATACCCGCTCCAGGCTCAGCTGCAACTCTGCCTTCTTCAATTTCTCGAAGAGTTGGGTGTGCAGCCGGTTCGTGGCGTCTTGTTTGTGACTCAGCTCCCGCACACGTTCCTCCACGCGCGGGAGATCGCCGACCAGGTGACGCACCTGCCCTAGGCTCCTCAGCGTGTCCCCCAAATCAGAACGTGCCGCGCCCAACTGACCCTGCAGGGACTCGACGCGATTCTGCATCGCCTGCAAACCACTGCTCGATTGACGATCGATGGCCGACGTCTCGGCGTGCATCTCGGTCTCGATCAGACCCTCGATCCGCCGCTTCTCATCGTTCAGCTGCCTAACCTCGGGGTGCCCCTCGGCCAAGCCTCGAGCCAAGGCTTCGGTGAGTTTTTGATTGATGGTTGCCAGGGACTGTCGATAGACCTGAGAGGACTGAAACTTCGATTGAGCCAACGGCCCCTCCGAAGCAAGCTGTCGTCGCGCGGAGTCCAGTTCACCCTGCAACCGCCGGACCTGGGCCGTCAGTTCGGCGCGCCGGCTCTCGAGTTGAAAACGGCTGGAGTGCGTCTGCACGGCCTCTTCCGGCAAGCGATCCGCATTCGCCTGTCGGAACTTGGTCCTTTCGGAGGCGATCTCGCTCAAGTCCTTTTCAACCGACTTCATCTGGTTACGCAAGAATTCCGCCTCGGCGGTAAAGACCTTCAATGCCTTTGTGATTTCGGACTGCACGTAGTTCTGCACATGCGCGGTCAAGAATTGAACGGCGCCAACCGCCTTGGCACCGATCACACTCTCCTTGTAGGTCGCGCGATACAAATGTGGTTCATCCAGGCTTTCGAATTTCAGACGCCCACGAACCGAAGCAACCCCGGAGTCATCGGGATCGCTTTCCCCCAGTTGGCGGACCGTCAATCGCACCAATTCCGGATTGGTGAAAGCCCGTTCGGGACCGCCGAAGAACTGAAGCGAATCGTCCGGAGTTCGGTCGTTGTCCACCGGATTCACCTTCAGCTGGGGCCGCAATCTAATCTCGCACCCCGCCGACAAAGCAGGCGGCACTACGAAAATCGAGCCGAATCCCACGATGGTGGCGCCAGCGGCCAAGATGACGATCAAGAGAGCGTAGCGGCGAAGGAATTGGTACGCGACCACCAGGCGGCGCACGAAATCGGCAAAAGATGCGTCCGCGTCTTCCACATCGACGCGCGCCACGGGAAGAGGAGGAGGAGGAAAGTGCCGTGACTCGGGCATGCGAACCAGGGCGCCCGGTGTCGCGGTGGAAATCCATCGTCCCGGAGGCATCAGCGCCACCGTCGCCTCGACCGAACGTTCGATCAGGAAATTGAATTCGGCGGTGCCGAGGGCCACCCGATCGCCGTTTTTCAAGCGCGCTCGCGTCACGCGCTGGCCACCGACGAAGGTGCCGTTGGTCGAGTCCAGATCCTCGATCTCCACCCCGTGACTCCAATTCACGATCCGGGCGTGACGCGCCGAGACCGAAGGATCCGAGATACAGATATCCGCCTCCTCCGTCCGCCCCAGAATCACCGTATTCCGGTCCACGGGGTAGACGCGTCCAGGCTGATCTCCGGCGACCGCCACCAAGAACGCGATCGCCTCGCCAGATGGAACCGCCCGATCAAGCTTGGCGTCCAGGCCAGCATCGCCTCCGGACACTTCACCCTGGCCCTCGTCGTCGCTCGACGCTTGACTGCTCATCGGAAATCCCGGGCGCAGTCTACCATCGTCGTGCTGTAACCGCCTGATTTTCCCCATGACCAGGTCACCTTCTGTCCGCGGAAGCAGTTCCGCATGAACCCAGCACCGAAAGGACGGGGATCCGTGGCCCGATCGTCACGAACGGCTTGCGCCCAATCGGTCGGAAGCGGCCGCCTCGTTTGGGGCTGACACTAATAGGCCCCCTGATTCTTCTTGGAACCGAACACCGTCAGAAAGATGATCTTCAGGTCCAATCCCAGGTACCAGTTCGTGATGTAGTCCAGGTCATACCGAATCCGCCGCTCCATCTTCTCGAGCGTGTCGGTCTCACCCCGAAATCCGTTCACCTGCGCCCAGCCCGTGATGCCCGGCTTGACCTTGTGACGAAGCATGTAGCCACGAATCAGCGTCCGATATTCCTTGTTGTGCGCCAAGGCGTGGGGTCGCGGGCCCACGATGGACATTTCGCCTGTCAGCACCTGCAGAAACTGCGGGAGCTCGTCGATCGACGTGCGGCGGAGGAAGGCACCGATGCGGGTAAACCGATCGTCATCCTTGGTCGCCTGTCGAACCTCGGGACCATCCTCCAGGACCTTCATCGTGCGAAACTTTAGAACCCGAATCTCCTTGGCGTTCAGTCCGAACCGGCGCTGCCTGAAGAAGACCGGTCCGGGGGACGTGACCTTCACGGCGATCGCCACCGCTATCATGGGAAGCGCGACAATCGAGAGAATGATGGTTCCCAGTACCAGATCCTCCACGCGCTTAAGCCAACCGGCTACCCCCTGGAACGGAGAATCGTAAATGCTGACGACCGGAATGTCGGCGATCTGTTGCCATCTTCCGTGCATGAGGTCGTAAGTAAAGAAATCGGCCGCGAGGTAGACCGTGGCCGTGGTATCGGCAAGCGCCTGCAACACATCCCCAATCCGCCCCTCCGCGCGTAGCGGCAACGCGATGTAGACGATGTCGACCTTACCGGCCTGAGCGTCCTCGATCAGCTTGGCGGTAGACCCGGAGAAGGCGCACCACCGCTGGTCGAACTTGCGCCGCCTGCCGGGCGAACGGTCGTCATACACCCCTATGAGGCGCATCCCCAACCAGGATCGTTCGGCCACGCTCCGGCAGAGTTTCTCCGCGACCTGTGTCGCACCGAGAACGGCGACGTTACGTGTGTTGCGCCCCTTGGCGCGGATGTACCTGAGAGCCACCCGGGCGCACATGCGCCAACCACCAAGCAGGATCGGCGTGACGACGAACCATCCCACCGTGACTGCCCGCGAAAACGACGCGCCGGTTTTCGTGGCGAAGGCCAGGGCCAACAGGACCAGCGGAACAATCAGCCAGGTCGTCACCGCAGCCCAGAATTCATGGCCGATTCGTTCTGACCTCCAAGCCCGGTAAAGGCCTCGGTACTCCGCTATCAGATTGAAGGTGACCAGCGCCACGGCCGTCGCTGCGGTCATCGGCGAACGCCAGGAATCTTGATAGATCACGCACACCAACAGGTGTCCAAGCGCGATCGAAACGAAATCCGCCAAACGCTGAAAAGCGCTCAGAAGCTCCTCGTTCCCTCTCAGAACTCCACTCGACTCCCGCCTCATGACATGCCTAGGCTAGATGGTTTCCATTTTCTACGAATTAACACTCAGCGGCTACCATTTAAGAACGGTCAGTGTAGATGTCTTTTATGTGATTTTCCATACCGTTCGTGATGGATCTAGTCAATTTACGGAACCGTTAAGTAACTGAAATAGTTTCGAAACATTGAAACCAATTTGCGTCCGTGAAAACATGGTTCTGCCGAGTCGTTGCGACAGCCAGGCTGGGAGCGAATGCCGTGCCGGCGCGGCTTCATCACGCGGAACCGTGGCACCATCCCCAGCCCACGCCAATCGGGAGTAAGCTGTTCAACTGCCCGTGCGCGCATCCCTAATCGCCCTGCTGGTTCAGTCGAACGATGGTCGTGGGGGCTGGATCGGCAGTTGGTCGCCCGGTATCGGGGATCCGTCGTTCGCGGGTTGGTTGACCGTCATTGCGTACCTCGTCGCATCGTGGCTGTGCCTCGCCGTCTTCCGGCGCATGAAGCGGACGCCCGCCGGCCCCAACGGAACAACCAGCTACACCGAGGCCCTGGGTCCAGCGTTCCTCGCGTTGGCAGGCAGAAAACGAACCCTGTTGATGTTGCCCCTCGAAAGGCGCCTGGCGGCCCTGTGGCTTGCCATAGCGGCGTTGCTCTTTCTCCTCGGCATCAACAAGCAGCTTGACCTCCAAACCGTGGTGACGGAGACAGGCCGAGTCCTGGCCCGAAGCGGGGCCTGGTACGAACAACGAAGATCATTTCAAGCGGCCTTCATCGTCCTCGTGGTGCTCGCCGGACTGTGGGGTCTTCGCTGCGTCTCCCTATTGGCACAAGGAGGTATGGCCCAGTTGCGGGCGGTCCTTGTGGGAATGGTCTTCTTGATATCCTTTGTCGCGGTCCGCGCGGCGTCCTTCCATCACGTCGACAGCCTTCTGGGTTTGCGGCTCGCCGGTTTCAAGTTGAACTGGATCCTGGAATTGGGAGGTATCGCGTTCATCGCCTTGGGTGCATACCGCGTGGGGCGGCGGTCCCCGTCGGCTAGGGCGAATCGGCGCGGGGCGCGACCGCGGGCACCGGCACCGGCCCCGACGCGGGGAGCGCGGGATCGGCCCCCCTGACCTCGGATTCGCCAACAGGCTGCCGCCGAAATTCCCGTTTCGGCGGAGCATTCAAGCTGGACACGAAGTAGGCGATCGCTAGACCCAACGCCCCGGCGGCGAAAACCGCCGCCATAATGACAAGGATCCACTGACTGCGCGAAGCACGATCCGGTCCGCGCGGGCGCGCCGCCCGCCGGACCGCCGACGCCCCAGCCGCGGATGCCGCCATGACCTCACGGGCCTGCGCGATCGACATCGCATCGAGCTGTACTGTCTTGGTCGGCATCTTCTCAAATCCGTCGACCGTTCTCGGCGTCACCCTGTGGGGTCGCGGAACCTGCACCTTGATCGGGGCGTCCTGAGCCCGGGGCCCCGCCCCAAAAACCTCCTGGATCTTCCTGCGTCGATCCGCGAGGAGTTCACCGAATTCTCGACGCACCCACTGTCCGACCTCGCTGGCGGATGCGACCAAGCGGTCGGCGGCGGCCGCGTCCAACAATTCGCGCGCCATTTCTTCGGCGTTCGTGTAGCGGCCCTCGGGTGATCGGCTCAGCGCTTTGAGCACGATAGCGTCCAGGCTGGGCGGCCCTCCAAACTCGCTGGGCGGTGGGATCTTCCTTTTCAGAACCTTCATAACCGTTTGATCGTAGGTCTCGCCGGCGAACAAACTTTGTCCCGTCAGCGCCGTCCACATGACGGCTCCCACAGAAAAGATATCCGTTCGCGAGTCGAGCGACTGTCCGAGGAGCTGCTCGGGCGCCATGAACGCGGGCTTTCCAATGGTCCCCGGATCGGCATCGCCCGCATCGTCGTCGTGCGCGTGACGAGCACTCCCAAAATCCGTCAGGCGAGCACTACCGTCCACGCCCACCAGGACGTTTTGGGGTGATATGTCAGCATGGACCAAACCCAGGCGTCGACCCTCTTGATCCGTTATGGCGTGCACGTACTGCAGGCCCCTCAAAAGGTCCAACATGATGGCGACCACGACTCCGGGCGGCGGTCGCCTCTCGTCTATCAGCAACTCCCCGAGGGAGGTTCCCTCGATATAGTCGAGTATGAGAAACGGCTGATTTTGGTAGGCGCCGACATCGACGAGCACCTGGAGGTTGGGATGGTTGAGCATCCCGCCAATCCGCGCCTCGCGAGCGAACGACTTTACCGCCACCTCGGTTTGACTGGCATGCTGCCGAACCACCTTCAACGTGTAGAGCCGCTGGAATGCCCCTGCCCCCGTCCGCCGGCAGACGTAAATCGAACCCATCGCCCCTTGCGCGATGCGGATCGCGACCTCGTAGGCCCCGACGCGAAACGTCGAGGTAACGGCCGCGGCCGAGGCGGGGGGGGCGCCCGTGTTGGAGGACAAAGGCTCCACCGTTGAGTCGAGCGTCGATGAAGGAGGAGCGGCTGCCGGGCGGACAGCTGACGCCGGTTCCGAAGGCGTTGATCCAAACACAACCACGGTCGCCTCGGGGCTGTTTGGACGCGCACGTGGTGGCGACGCGCTGTCTCCGGATTGAGCGTCCGAAGGGGCCGATTCGTCTCCTGTTTCTCTCGCCGGTGACGGTCTGGGAACCCACCACAGCGTGGCGTTCGGACCCGAACCAGACTTCCTCGGTTGATGCCCCTCGGACTGCGGCGACGTGGCGGGCGCCGGCGTGACGGGCGACGTGGCAGGCTGTGTCGCGGCGGGCTCCGATGGGTTGCCCGATGATGTATGGGCCTCGCCTTGCAAGCCGTCGAGAGTCACCCGAATCAGGTCGGGCGGCGGGGCAACCTCCGTACGACGGTCTGGCAGGGACCCTCCGGCGACTGAACCGTCACCACCTGAGGCAGACTGACGAGCCACGACGTCCACGGGGGACTCTTTCTGCCCTTCCATTGAATCCGAGTAGTCATACTCAACCGGATCGCTCAGCTCGGCGTCCGCCATCTCAGGGGAAGCCGGCATGTTCGTCGACAACTCTCCGGCGGAATCGCTTGTGCTGGACGTCAGGGATGCTTCGTCCGAAATCAAAATCCCCCGATCACAGAGCGCACGAAGGTACCCCGCGGCCACGGAGGTGGTCATGCCGGCGAGTTGGGCCAAATCTTCGATGGTTCGACGCCCATCCGCCAACGCAAGCAGTGTCCGCTCTTCGGCCCGCAACGTTGACAGTCCGACGGATTCCTCCGAACTTCCGGTCGCCGCGCGCGTCCGACTGTCGACCTCGACGGAACGCGCCGACCATCGAAACGTAACTCTGGGATTCACCGTGAGAACCAGCCGGGAGCTAAGGGGCGCGACCATGTCCTTCCCCGTCTTCTTGTTGGCCGACTTCAAACCGCCGTCCCCCACGCGAAAGGGGTTATCGACAAACCGGTACCAAAGAGGTTCTTCACCCTGTAATCGCAGCTATTCGACATCGCAACATCCTGGAGCGTAAGCGAATCAACCGGTTTCGAACATTCCGCGCCGTTCGAATACAAGCGTAGATTCCGTGTGCGTGCCGCCAGCCAGCCCGGCCCGGTTGCCTCAGAAGCGGGCCGGCGTGCGCGCGCGGACGCCTTCGTTCAGGCGTTCCAAAGCGCGACGTTTTCCCATCCACAACGATGTGTGCTCGAAGCGATGCAGATAGGCCAGATAGGCCTGGTCCTTCATCCGAGGCGCGCGTTCGATGAAAGCCTTGATATAGCCAAACAGGATCCCCAAACCGCTGACCACATAGGGCCGTTCAATCATCCGGTACAAGGCCACCGCCGCCATGTAAAGCGGTGACGAACCCATGAAGTATTTTCCGCGCCCCCAGCGCTGCCGCCCCGTCCACAGGCTGACGTGGCTGGACCCCATTTGGCGCAGATGCATGATCCGCAATTCCGGGTCGTTGATCGAGCGCGCAATCCACCCCCGCATGCGGCACATGTGACCGTCAATGCCGTCCCAACAGACCTCGCGCACAAAGCCTCCTATGGCCTGGAAACACGCGACCCTGTAGAACTTCACCGGCCCGACCGAGTTCTCGTCTCCGGTCCGTTCCAGCACCTCGTCTCTCCCGTAGCGCAGGAACAGCTTGCCCGACAGTGTGCCCAGCCACGGATCCTCTTCGAACAGTTCCATGGTTCGTTCGAAATAACGGGGCGGCATTTCCAGGTCGCAGTCGAACTTGCAGACGTAGTCGTAGTCGCCCAGGTTGACCTGAGCGAGCCCGTGATAGAGCGCGTCGATCACCCCGGGACCCACCGAGCGGTGACCCCGGTTGTCGCGCCGGATCACCTGAATGAAGGGATACTTGGCAGCGGCGGCGACCAGAATCCGTGGGGTATCGTCGCTGGAACCGTCATCCACGATCAACCATTTGGCCGGAAGGACGCTTTGGGCGGCGACCGTGTCGATGGTGACTTGAAGGTATTCAGCCTCATCGCGGCAGGGGGAAACCAAAAGGTAGCGACGAGACATGTTTCCCTAGCCTAGTCCGATTCGGTGTTGCCGGCACCAGTGCAACAGCACGAAAGGCGCCCAAACGCGCGACCAATAGATCCCCGGCGCGCCCGCTCGAAACGCCCGCCACAAGCGGCCAAGTGCTTCGAAGTGGAGGCCCACGCTTTCGACCAGGGCGCGGTCCGCGAACAAGTCCTCTATTTGCCCGGCAAGTCGATCCTTGGCCCACACCTCGATCGGAAGCACGAACCCCGCCTTCGGTCGGTCGAAGATCTCCGGGGGGAGGTCGGGCATCGCCAACGTTCTTAGCAGCTGCTTGCGGCCCAGCGGCGAAAAGCGAACCGGGTCCGGAACCGCCTGCGCGGCTTCAACAACCTCGTGGTCGAGGAGCGGCACCCGCACCTCCAACGAGGTAGCCATGCTGGCGCTGTCCGTGTCGCGAAGCAGGCGCTCTCCAATGAACAGCGACAGCTCTAGCGCGCCGACGGCCGCCAGCGGCGTCAGGCCACGAATCATGTCGGCGCACGCCACCGCGCGCTCCGGTGGCATGCCAATGGGCGCCGATGCCAGGACCGCGCCATCCGCGAGATCGTCGAGAAACGCGCGGGTGAATAGCCCGTATGACGCCTGATACAACCCGACCATATCGCCACGTGTTGCTAGTAAATCCGCCAGTTTTCCCCAGCGGGTCTGTGGTGGGACCTCGCCGGGACGGCCCAGTTTGACCCGCGCGAAGGCCCGCGCTGCCGCCGACAGGAGCAGTTTCGGGAACGGACGCGCGGCGCGCGCGGCCACGCGGCCACGCGGCAGATCGCGAAAGCTGTCGTAGCCTCCAAAAAGCTCGTCTCCGCCCGTACCTGCGAGGGCCACCGTGAATCCCGCCTCGCGCACCAGGCGGCTGACGAAGAACGTGTTGATGGCGTCGAAGGTGGGCTGGTCCAAGCTGCCAAGCGCGCCGTCGAGGTCGGTCTGGAATCGATCCTGCGTGAGACGGAGTTCCATGTGTTCCGTGCCCAGGGCCTCCGCCACGCGTCGGGCATAGACAGATTCGTCAAAGCCCGCCTCTTCGAATCCGACATGAAACGTCTTGATGCGCCGGCCCCCTTCCCTCACGGCCAGAGCCGTGACGGCGCTGGAATCGATACCGCCCGAAAGAAAAACGCCCAAGGGAACGTCGCTGACAAGGTGTTGCCGGGCGGCCACCCGAAGCGCCTGTTTCAGGCCATCCAGCGCCTCTTCGGCGGGCTTTGGATCCGCGGGCCTGAGTGACCAATATTTTTCGGGGCGCGCGACTGGCGTGTCTATCGACACCCGCAGCATGTGCCCAGGACCGAGCAGCGAGATCCCCTGCGCCGCCGTCGCAGGACCCACCACGAAGCCGTTCCACAAGTACGAGGCCAGGCCCACGGCATCGAGGCGCCGCGGAAAAAGCCCCGTGGCCAAGAGCGCCCGCAACTCGGAAGCAAACAGCAGGACGCTTCCGCCCGGGCGGGTCACGGTAGCGTGGTACAGGGGCTTGATTCCCAGCCGGTCGCGCGCGAGGAACACTTCGCGGCGTTGCGTATCGTGCAAGGCGAACGCGAACATTCCCCGCAATCGGGCGACGGCGGCCGACCCCCAGCGCGAATAGGCCTTCAGAAGCACTTCCGTGTCGCCCGTCGATCGAAACGACGCGCCCGCGGTCGTCAGCTCCTGACGAAGCTCGGCGAAATTGTAGATCTCGCCGTTGAACACCACGGCGTTCCTCCCCTGCGGATCGATCATCGGCTGATGGCCGTCGGCCGAAAGATCCATGATGGCCAAGCGCCTGAAGCCGAGGACCACCCCCGGGGAACCGTCGCTGCGATAGACGCCCATGTCGTCGGGACCGCGGTGGGTCTGCGCGTCCACCATGGTACGGACGGCGTGCTCGATCTCGGGATCGATGGTGCCAACGGCGCCCGCAATGCCACACATGGAATCCCTTCTACCGTTTTCGGCCCGACGGAATCGAGCGCGAAACGCGCTGAAGCGATATAGAAAGCGTTCGGGTGCCTATGTCCTGTTTCCCAGTCACGCTTCGGCGATTTTCCTGTCCCGCTGTCGTACGGGGTGGGGAGATGTTCCTTCGTGACGAGGCGGAGTTCAACTTTCCGCCCAAGAACAGGGCCTACCCTTGAGAAGTCACGCGCCCCCCCCTCCACCACCGGGCCCCGAAAACCCTCAGAAAGCGGCCGGCCCGATCGGGTATCTGATCAACCAGTACCCACACGTCAGCCACAGCTTCATTCGCCGGGAGATCCGGGCGCTGGAAGCGCACGGCGCCACGGTGGAACGTTTTTCGATTCGGCCATCACCCGAAACCTTGGTCGATCCGGCCGATCGCGAGGAAAGCCGCAAAACCCGGGTCGTCCTCAGCGTCGGCGCACGTGGTCTGGTCTTCGCGCTGCTCGGCGTTGCCTTGACGAAGCCCGGCGCCTTCGTGTCCGCGCTGGGTGCGGCGATCAGGCTGGGGCGACGGTCGGATCGGGGGTTGCTCAGGCACCTCGTCTATCTAGCGGAAGCGGCCGTGCTGTTGCGGTGGCTTCGGAAGGGCCGTGTCCGCCATATCCACGCCCACTTCGGCACCAACCCGGCCGCGGTGGCCATGCTGACGCGTATGTTGGGCGGGCCCTCCTACAGCATCACCGTTCACGGTCCCGAGGAATTCGACCACCCCGTCGAATTGTCGCTGCCCGAGAAAATCGCCCGCGCCTCGGCGGTCGTCGTCGTGAGCGACTTCGGTCGCAGCCAGGTGTGTCGCTGGATCCCCTACGCCGATTGGCGGAAGATTCACGTGGTCCGCTGTGGCGTGGACGCCGCGTTTTTGGCGGCCGGCCCGCAACCGGTCATCGACTCCCGCCGCCTGGTTTGCGTAGGTCGACTGGCCGAACAGAAGGGACAACTACTGCTGTTGGAGGCGCTCGCGGCCCTTGCCGCGGAGGGAATCGTCTGCGAGGTGGTACTGGCGGGTGACGGACCGATGCGCGGCGTGATCGAGCATCGCGTGCGAGAACTGGGCCTACAAACGTCGGTGCGCATCACCGGTTGGTTGAGCAACGACCAAGTCCGCGACGAACTACTGGCCGCGCGCGTGCTGCTTCTGCCAAGTTTCGCCGAGGGGCTGCCTGTGGTTCTGATGGAAGCACTGGCGTTGGGCCGCGCTGCCATCACCACGTACATTGCGGGGATCCCCGAACTGGTCACCGACGGTGTGAACGGATGGCTGATTCCGGCGGGTTCCGTGGCCGCGCTGGCCGCAGCCATTCGCAAGGCGCTGGACACGCCCACCACTGAGTTGGCGCGCATGGGCATCGCCGGCGCCGCCGCCGTTGCCGCCCGGCATGATGCCTCGGGGGAGGCCGCCCGCCTTTTGCCCCTGTTGCTGCCGACGACTCCATGAGCGCCGTCGCCCCGCATATCCGACTGGGCGTGGTTGCGATCGGACGCAACGAGGGTGAACGCCTGCGCCGTTGTCTGTCATCGCTGATCGGACCGTCGACGCTGGTCGTTTACGTCGATTCCGGTTCGACGGACGACAGCGTGGCGATGGCGCGGCGGATGGGGGCCGACGTCGTCGAACTGGATCGATCCGTCCCCTTCACGGCCGCGCGCGCGCGGAACGCGGGTTTTGCCAGACTGTGCCAGACCGCGCCCCACCTGGATCTGGTCCAGTTCGTCGACGGCGATTGCGAGGTCGTGTCCGGCTGGTTGCAGCAAGCCGAACGCGCGCTTCGTGACGATCCGAAGCTGGCCGTGGTCTGCGGTCGGCGCCGCGAGCGGTACCCAGCAGCGTCGATCTACAACCGGCTGTGCGACATGGAATGGAACACGCCAGTGGGGCCCATCGAAGCATGCGGCGGCGACGCGATGATGCGGATCGCACCCGTGCGGGAGGTCGGCGCCTACAATCCGGACCTGGTCGCGGGCGAGGAACCGGATTTGTGCCTGCGTTTGCGTTTGCTTGAATGGAAAATCCTGCGTCTGGACGCAGAAATGACGTTGCACGATGCCGCTATGACCCGTTTTGGTCAATGGTGGAAACGGACGATTCGGTCCGGGCACGCCTACGCGGAGGGCGCGGCCCGTCACGGCCATGAGCCCGGACGACATTGGATACGAGAGACGCGGAGCAACTGGTTCTGGGGCTTGGCCTTGCCGCTCGCGACGTTGGCCGTGGCGAGCGCAACCAACGGGATTGGCCTGCTCCTGTCTGGCGGGTATGTAGTCCTCGGGTGGCGCGTTTACCGCGATCACCGCCGCCGCGGCACCGCGCTGGCGGACGCTCGACTGGAAGCCTTCTTCTGTGTCCTGGGGAAATTGCCGTCAGCGATGGGGCAAGCGCTGTACTGGGCGCGCAGGTTGACCGGACGGCGCGGAACATTGATCGAGTACAAGGATCCGCCCGCCCGCCGGACCCCTGACGCGTGATCGTGCGACGGGCCCGCGCCCGCTCGTACGAATTTGTTGCGACTGGCGGGGCGTGTTAACTGACCAGAGACACCACATGCGCGTCTTGATCCTGTCGGAGTCCTGCAACCCCGAGTGGCCTTCACTTCCGATCGTCGCGTACAACGCCTCCAAGGCGATTGCGGATCACGCCGATGTCGTCGTGGCGACCCATGTGCGCAACCGTCCCGTCCTGGAACGAACCGGGGTCGGAAAGGCGCAAGTGGTGTTCATCGACAACGAATACATCGCGGCACCCATGTCGAAGTTGAGCAACAAGATTCGCGGCGGCACCGACTATGCCTGGACTCTCGCGGTGGCGATGGCGTGGCCCGATCAGGTGACGTTCGAGTGGGAAGCCTGGAAACGTTTTAGGGACGAAATCAAACGCGGGCAATTCGATGTCGTGCATCGCATGACACCCATGTCTCCGACGTTGCCCAGTCCCATGGCGGGCTGGAGCCCGACGCCTTTCATCGTGGGTCCCATCAACGGCGGCTTGCCGTGGCCGCCCGGGTTCGAGTCCGAGATGCGGCGTGAGCGCGAGTATCTGCGATACATACGCGGGGCCTACAAGTGGCTTCCGTTCTACCGAAGCACGTACCAGAAATCGCGCGTCATCCTGGCGTCTTTCAAACATACGATCGACGACCTGCCCACAAACGTGCGGGACAAGACCATTGATTTTCCCGAGGTCGGGATCGATCCGAATGTATTTGCGTGGCCGGGGGATCGCCC
>JANOJB010000073.1:0-10527 GCA_031407985.1 Pseudomonadota bacterium
TGCACCGTCTTCGGCAGTTCAACGGGCACGCCGCTCGCGATCAGCGGCGTCACCACCATGAAGATGATCAGCAACACAAGCACGACGTCCACCAGCGGCGTGACGTTGATGTCCGCCAGGACGTGGCTCTTGACCCGCGGCTTGTGTTCGCGCGCGTTCTTACGCGCGCGCCGCAGCCGCAGGTGCGTGGCGCTGGGAGCCTCGCTTGTGCCGGTGCCGATCGGTGTCACGTTCGGGCCCCTCCTACCGTCCCGTGGCAATCGCGCGCGCTTCGCGCACCATGGTGTCCAGCATCTCGCCAGCGGTCTCGTCGACGTCGATGGTCAGCTCGTCGACCCGGTTGCTGAAGTAGTTGTAGAACCACACCGACACGATGGCGACGGCCAGACCGACCGCGGTGGTCAGCAGCGCCTCGGAGATACCGGCCGACACCGTGGCCAGACCGCCGCCGCCTTTGCTGGGGTCGGCCATGTTCTGGAACGCGGTGATGATGCCGAAGACGGTGCCGAACAGCCCGACGAAGGGCGCCGACGACGAGATGGTGGCCAGCGCCGAAAGGCCGCGCTTCATGTTGGCGATCTCCCACTCCTTGCCACGATCCATCGAACGGCCGATGCCGTCGACCAGAAGTTCGACCTCGGCGGGATCCTGAACCTTGTGTCCCAGTTCATTGATGCCCTTCGCGAACTCGTTCAGCCCGCCGCCGATCACCTTGGCCACCGGGCTACCGACCCAGCGCTGGTCGACGCCGACCAGGCCCTGCAGCCCGCCGCGTGAGGCAAGCGTCTGCTGGATGGCCATGATGTAGCCGGCTGATTGCGTCCTTCCCTTGCGAAAACGGAAAAAGCGCTCGACGCTGACGGTGATCGAATACACCGACATGATGAGCAGGATGACGACCACGCACTTGGCCACCATGCCCATTTGGGTCCACATGTGAAGTAGTGAAAAATCCATGGTGTCGTGCTCCTTGTCGTTGGCGTTCTACTGAGCGTCTACTGAACTTGGTGGTCGTAGCGGAGGTTGTAACAAAACGGAACGGCGTTGCCGTCGATGGTGATGGGCCGGTACTTCCAGGTCATGGCCTTCGCTTTCAACAGTGGATCGATGGCGGGGTCCATCGACTTGACGATCTTGGTGTCCGTCACATCCCCCGCTTTCGAAACGCAGATCTTGATCAGCGCGAACAGCTTGATGCCCGGGCGATTGAATTGTTCGGGGATGATGGGGCGATGTCGGGGATCGCTGGCGGGATTGGTCAGCAACTGCGCCGAGGCGACGCCCGGTGCCACCATGCGCGGGGGCCCACCGGTGTCGACTTTGGGGGGCGGAGGCGGTGGCGGGGCCACGCCCCCGGCGATGCCGCCCTCGACGCCACCTTCGACACCGTCGTCCTTTTCTTCCTTTTCCTGCCGCTCTTCCTTCATCCTCGGCTGGACGATCTGATTGGGACGCGGCTGAACCACCTCTTTGGGAACCGACTTGGTCTTGTTCTGGGACGCTTTCTTCTTGGGTGGGGGTGGCGGGGGCGGGGGTGGTGTCGCCTGCAGGAACGTCACCGTTACCGTCGGCGGCGACAGCACATCGACGTGCCAGAATGAATAGATCAGCCCGGCGATGATCAGTCCGCCGTGAACGGTCAGCGAAAGGGTGCCCGTGAGCGCGCGCGCCAGCCGCGGCTTGGTCTGGTTCTGGTTGAGGTATGCCTCGAATGCCATCGCGGCCCTACTTCTTCCTCTTGCGCTTGGCCTTGCCCTTGGCGATCTTCTTGCGCTTGCCGGGTTCTGCGCCGGTGTCGGCGCTGACCGCTCCGCTGGACGCACCCTCAGACGCGGGCGCCTCGGCCTTGTCGCCCGCGGACTCGCCCCCCCCCGCCGGAGCGCCGTCCTTGGGCACCGGCTTGCCCATCGCCAGCAACGTCTTGTTCCGCCACTCGGTCGACTTGTCGACCCACTTCTGCCACTCCTTGGGCGCCTCGAAATACGCGTACGACTTCTGCCGGTACAGCAGGTTCACGTACGCCATCGCCTCGGTGTACTTGGGCCGGATCGCGATCGCCTTTTCCAGCAGCTTGATGCCCTCGTCGGCCAGATCGACGCGCTGCTGACCGACCAGATCGTCGCGCCCCATGGCGGGTGGCAGCTTGACCTGTTTGGGCTTGTTGGGATCGGGTCGCGGATCGAAGGCGGCGCGATCGGCGGCACCCCCGCGCGCGAACAGCTGCTGCCAGATAAAGACGCCCGCCGCGTAGTGCGCCTCCGCGTCGTTCGGCCGCAGCTCGGCCTTTTTGCGGTGCCATTCCAACGCTTCGTCCAGGTGGTTCGGCCACTTCGAATAGACCTGGAGCAGCCCCTGAAGTGCCTCGCCGTCGTTCTTGTCCTTGGCGAATCGTTCCTGGAACATCTTGGCCAGATCCTCGAACCTATCCGCCTCGAACAACGTCTGCACGTACAGCGCCTGGCCGCGCGTGTCGTCGGGTTTCAGTTGCTGCAACCGTTTGAAGGACTCGAGCGCGCACGAGGCGGCCTGGTCGTTGGCCGGCGTTTTGGCGCCCGGGGTAATCATGCTGCGGCAGGCGGTGCCCTTGTTGATCCACAGCAGCCACAGGTCGGGGACGTACTGCTCCGCTTCCTTGAAGGTCGCCACCGCCTCGGCGTATTCGCCGTTGCGGTAGTGGCCGTTGGCCTTCTGGAGCAGGCGCCGGCCGCGCACCTCGCTGCAGCCGCTGCCGATCACGGCGAAGGCTAGCGCGGCCATCAGAAGAGGTGACCAGGTGAACGTGAATGTGGGACGACCTGTGGTCACGGTGCGGGCGTCCATGGCGGCGACGTCATCATCTGGCATTCGGGGCGGGTGTACCGGACAGCGTCGGCTTAGTTTGTTGCGCCCATCTCCCTCATTCGCCGGGCGGCTCGATCGGATCCGCCGAAGGCGTAGTCGATACCAACGCGAATACGGAACGGGTCCATGCGCGTCAGGACAGTACCGTAGTTCTGGCCGTCGTTGGTGCCAAAGGTCAACGGCGTGCGCAGCGCCAGCACGTTCAAGACGTGAACGAACAGGCTGACGTCGTGCCCGATAAACGGCAGCAACTGCATGCGGACCTGCACGTTGAAGTCCTGCTGGTCGGGCGTGCGGATGGTGAAATCATCGTGCGAGCTGTTTCGGTCGAGGCCGGGATCGATGCCGTTGGGCGCCCGAAACAGGTTGTAGGAGTTCGTGACGTTGTTGAAGAACAGCCGCTTGCGCGGCAGGCCCGAGTAGTACGTATAGCGGACGCCAGCGGACAACCAGGGCTGGATCGACCAGTCGGCCACCAGCTTGATCTCGTGACGGTGATCGTCGTCGAGGACACCGTTCAGAAACAGCCGGTCCTGCGCGGGAATAGCCCCGTACGCGTTCTGGAAGCCGTCGAGCACGCTACCCTCCAGCTTGGCCAGGGTGTAGGAGCCCTGCATCAGCAGCGCGCCCTCCGTCTTGGACAGCGCCAGGGTCGCGCCCATCCAGCGGCGCCAGGCGCCCCCCAGCGTGTCCAGGTTCAGCGCCGTCGCGGCCTGGCCGTTGTTGGTGCCGAGAATGCCCGTGCCGGATTCATTCCAGATGCGGTTGGTCTCGTAGTCCTCGTACTGGTTGACGAACTTCCGGTAGACGAAGTCCAGCGAGAGCGCAGTGCCTTGTTTCAGCTCGCGCGCGCCGCCGAACGTCGCCTCGTACGTCTTGGGCGTTTTCAGATTGCCTATGGTGCTGCTGGAGGCACCACCCGCGTACTGGCAGTTCGTGTCGTACAGCGTGGTGGTCGGGTTGTAGGCGCAGCGCTGGTTGACCTGGGTGCCGATGGCGAAGCGAGAAATGTTGGTCAGGTTGACGTCCACGTAGACGCTGCCGCTGGTGCGCAGGATGTTCTTGCCATCGCCGGTGGTGTCCCACACCAACGACAGGCCTGGAGCCCAGGTGCTGGTGTTGTAAGGGAAGGTTCCTGCGCTGTTGCTGCCTCGCGCCTGAATCAGAGACATGGCCCCGATGGCCGTCAGGCGGCGGGCGAACTTTGCCGTGTCGCTGAGGGTGAGGACGTGCTTCAGCTGGTTGGTGGTGCCCCGAAACCACCCGTACTGCGCCGGGGACAGGCGGGGATCGTTGGCGAAAAATTCGGTGCGGAAGCTGGGGATGCCGGCGATGGTCTCGAAGTTGGCATCGCCGGGGGTCGCCGAGCTCCTGATATCGCGATCCACCAGTACGAAATCGCGCACGCGCAGCTTGTGCTCACCGAAGTTGGCCGTGCTCAGGAAGTATTCCAGGCTGTTGATGAACTGGACGCTTTGCTGGTTCCGGATGGTGCGGGCGGCGATGTTGTCGAACTCCAGAACCTGGGGTGCCGTTTGCCTGCGGTTGGGGACGTCGTAGCAGCCCGCGGCGCCCATGGTGCGGCAGTTGGCGGGGTAGATATTCTCGAAGAAGGCGACCCAGCCGACCTGCGATCGGAACAACAACTTGTCGGTCAGCAGCGACTCCCAGGTGAGGCCGGCGAAGTAACGCTGCGCCTGACGATCTGAATTGGCGCTGTCGGCCACGCCGGGGGTGATGCGGAAGTTCTGGACGTACGGCGTGTCGCCGTTGAACAGCAAGTCGATCTTGTTGCGCGGGGTCGCCTGCCAGCTCAGCTTGGCCACGACCTTAGGGAAAACCTCGAACCTGGGCGTCGCCTCGGGAAGGATCAGCCCGGAATCGCGGGCGATCGGCGTCGTCGTTTCGGTCACCTCCATGTTCAGGTGGTACCAGAGCTTGTCCTTGATGATGGGACCCGAGATCGTGGGATTGACCATCCAGCGGTTGATACCGGCACGCGGATCGCTGTTGTCCTTGAACAGCTCGCCCCAGCTGCCGAGGGTCAAGGCCTGGAAACGGAGCTCGAAGTCGTTGGATCCTGACTTGGTAACCATGTTCGACACGCCGCCGGACGAGGTGGGGGCGTCGGCGCCATACGCCGCCGTCTGCACCTCGAACGCCTGGGCCGAACGAATGGGAGGGAAGATGTCGGGGATCTCGAAGCCGTCCTGGAGGAAAGTGGTCTGATTCGTCGCGGCGCCGCGCACGCGGAGATTGATGGCGCCCGGCGCCGAGTGAAGGATGTCGCGAGTCTGGTTGACGGTGTCGCGGAAGGGAATCGACTCGAGTATTTTCTGGTCGAAGGTCTGCTGCACGGCCGCCTTGGTGGTGCTGATGACCGGCTGCCTCCTCTCCACGATGACGACCCGCTCCTCGGCGGTCTTCACCTCCATCATCACGTTGACGTCCGCCGGCGAGCTGATGCCAACCTCGATGCTGTCCTGAACGACGGTCTGCAGACCGGGCGACGTGGCGGTGATCTTGAATGTGCCAGGCGTCAACCCGCCCATGTGAAAGGTGCCCTCGGCGTTGGTGTAGGTCGTACGGCCCTTGCCGATCAGGGTCGCCGATTGCGCGACGACCTTGACGCCACGAAGGGGATTACCCGATTGGTCGGTCACGAAGCCGTCGAGGGAGCCGGAGCCGGAGCTCTGGGCGAATGCCAGTCGCCCATCGACCGCGGTTGCGACCACGGTTGCCGCCACGGTCAGCAGTAGGGTCAACAGCAAGAGCTGTTTGCGCGGCATCGAGGGTCTCCTCTTCAGTGTCGGCGGCGGGATAGGTGAAATGTGGGTTCGCGCGGTCAGCAGGTTGATCATCGGGGTTCCGAACCTCGACCGCGCTGGCGTCGCCCCGGGCGGCGCAGCTTCCACAACGTCAATCCGATCCCCAGGAACAGCACGGAAATGCCGATGCTCACGATCGGCGATTCGGCATTCGCCGGCGACGGTTCGATGGCGCAGGCGAACTTCGTCGCCAGCCCCTCCTTTAGCCCCTGGCAAGCCTCGCCAGTCCCGCCCCGGGCAGCGCAGTCGTCGCACGAGTTGACGACGCCGTCGCTGTCGAAGTCTTCGCACGCGTCACCCGTACCGTCGCCGTTGCTGTCCAGTTGGTCGGGATTGAAGTGGCTGGGGCAGTTGTCCTCGATGCCCAGCCAACCGTCCAGCTTGTACTTGCCGTCGCAGCCCTTGTCGACGTCGGTGGCCGTGGCGCTGTTCCCCAGGCGCACGAACTCGATGTCGATGCCCGACATCGCCACCGTCGACGGTGCAATGGTGATCGTGTCGTAGTCCTTGCCCGTGTAGTCCGTGACCTCGATGTTCTTCAGCGTCTCGACGGGCTGGCCTGTCATCATGTCGGTGCCGGCTTCGATGTCGATCCTGTGGGACAGCAGAACCGTGTATGTACGGAAGGTGCCATCGGGAACCAGGAAGCCCTGCGCGGGGAAGTCGAACTGGTACTGACCGCCCGGACCGCCAAGCGTGACGCGGCCTTTGGCCATGCCGAGCAGGTTCGGATCCCTCGGCAGGCGCATGCGGATCGAAAACGTGTTGTTGGGGGCCGTCGACACCTTGGCCGAGCCCTGGATGCGCAGACCCAGGCCCGGCGTGCCTTTGAACGCTACCGTGCCGCCCGCGCCCGGCGTGCTCTTGATGGTCAGCACGCTCTGCTTCTTGCCGCCGCTGTTGGGGACCACCTCCGGTCCGCGCATTTCCATCTCCAGTCCGGCGGCGGTGACCGACTTCATGTCGTCGGTCGTGTCGGCGAACTCCCAGTAGGCGGTGTCGTCGACGGTGCCTTCGTAGGTCGAGGTGACGCGACCGGTGAACCCGGCCAACATGTGGAAGTACGGGCCCCAGGCGCGGCGGAACTTCTGCAGGTTATCGATTTCGGTCGTCTGTTCCTTGTCCTGCGTGGTCTTGCTATCGGCGGCTGCGGTGGCCGCTGCGCCCTCGACCTTCCCGGCGGCATCCGCGATGGTGGCGATCAGCGATGTCGGCTTGGTGACCAGGATCCACAGTTGGCGGATGTGCTGCGGGGCATCGGCCGCGGCGGGCACGCGCTCGCCGCCGTTGGCATCCCTTATGGTGGAAAATGCGATCTCGGTCGCGATCCCCGACCGGTTCCGCAGCGTCGCGCCGCCCATGCGCGTCCCCATGTTCGGACCGGCGGCGTTGGTGAACGCCGTGATCGCGGGGGCGATGAAGTCCGCCGGCACCGCCTTGGTGAACGAACGCACCAGCGGCACCTTGGACGACGGAATGAACCCCAGAACGTACTGATCGATGGGGCTGAAGCGCACGATCTGCATGCCCTCATAAGGGGCCGAGGCGTCGTAGTTCGGCGTCGGCCGGCCGACGGTGAGGGCACCGCTGCCCTCGTTCCGCCAGGTGTTGCCGCCCAGCAACGAGCCGCCCATATCGTAAAGGCCGTTCCAGGTGTTGATCGAAGGGCCCGTCGCGGACACCGGCGTTCCGTCGGATTTCACCAGCGCCGTCTTGATCGTCGGCGGCGCCGCCAACGAGGCGCCCTTGACCGTCGTCGTCGTCATCGTGTCGTCCGGGTTCGTCGTCGTCGTCGTCTTGTCGGCCTCAAGCGCCAGGTGCGGGCCGTAGATCGCCGCGGTCGCTTGCGCCAGGGAGTCGAAGTAGCTGTGCACACCCGGCGCGCAGATGGCACCCGCGGGCTGACTGGTCGGCGGATCGATCGCGACGCGGGCGGGCAGGCTGCCGCAGGGCGAATACTTCGACGTCCACGGCGTGGCGCCGAAACCCCTGACGTTGCCGCCGTCGATGATGCCCACGTACGGACGCTCCGCTGGGGGCGAGACGACGGCGCCGGTGCCGATGTGATCCACAAGGTTGGGCATGACATTGACCGACACGCCATTGGCGTCGGTGACCTTGTTGACGGCGCGGAAGAACAGCGGTCCCGGCTGGCGCGTGGGACCGAAGTCGGCGCTGAACACGACCACTTCGTCCCAACCGGGCAGCATGGGCGCCCTGGCGCGAATCAGCTCCAACGCCTTGCCGACGACATCCTGAAGACCGGTCTGGGTGAACAGCTCCCTGGGGTTGGTCATGTAGCAGTCGGTGGTGGACATGGCCGTGCAAGCGACCAGCGGCACCTGCGTCGGCGCCGCCGTCGTGCCGCGGGTGACGGTGTTGGCGCCGTCCAGCAGGAAGATTTCGTCCTTGAAACAGTTGCGCGCGTTGGCGTCGGCGCAGATCAATTCGGCCGGGGCCGCGGACACGGCACCGCTGGCCAGGACGGAAACGGCCAAACCCGCGAATGCCGTTAGGAGCTTGCGCATGTGTGTTGCCTTCCTCTGCGACTGCGGCGACTGCCGCGACTGCCGCGACTGCGGGGACTTGGACGCCGCGTTGGCCGACGGGATCCTCATTGGCCACCCCACTCGGTGGGATCGCGCGGCTCGAATTCAGCGTTCCAGTTGCACGTCGATGCGACCGGCGCGCACATCTGCCCGGTGATGGCCGTCCGAACGGGCTGTGCGTTGCTGAACGAGAAACCGACCGGGTTCCCCAACGTGTTGGTCTTCTGGTTCAACTGGTAGTCGCACAGGGCCACGTTCTGCGCGACGGTGTTGCGCACGTTGCAGGAACGCATGCACACGCGCTGGCGGTCGGCATTCGATGTCGGCAGGCACCGGTACCCGAGCATGTTCAGGCCGCCGCAGCGGGCCTCGCCGACGAACACGTTCTGGAACGTCCCGCCGCCCGGCAACGGCAGGTCGACCGTGACCATGCTGGCGGTGGAGCTGGCGCCTGCGTCGCAACGGATGTGGCAGAAGCCGCCCACAGTCGGCGGGTTCGATGTGCCCAGCACCGGCGGGTAGCAGAAATAGCCGAAGCCCGAGAAGTCCTTTGTGTACCCCAGGGCCTTGTACGCGTCGACGCGCGAGTTCAGGGTCATCACGTTGTTGTCCGCGGTGGTCTTCGCGGCCATGGCGGTGGTCAGCGCGGCCATGGCTGCGGTCGCCGCGGTCTGGGCTGCGGTCACCGCGGCCTGGGCTGCGGTCACCGCGGCCATATCCACGGGGTCCACGGCCATCGCGTCGGCCAGGGCGGCTTGAGCCGTCATCAGGGTGGTCGTCGCGGTCGCCAGGGTGGTCGTCGCGGTTTCCAGGGTGGTCGTCGCCGTCGTCCGCGCGGTCGTCGCCGTCGCCAGCTCAGCGTGAACGGTGAACGTCGGCCCTGCGACCGCAACGCCGATCGCCTTCAGGCTCGTGTCATTGTTGCTGGCGGCTGTGGCCTGCACGTCGCAACGGCTGACGCCGGCGCCGCAGTACTGCCCGTAGCCGACGACGGGGACGTCGCAGCGCGGGCCGCCTTCGCGGATGATCATCATGTCGACGATGTTCAGACCCGGATCCGGCAAACTGGTGGCGATCGTGTCGTCGGGCATCAGGTTGCAGGTCATGCCCCACTTGCAGTCGGCGTCGGTGACGCACTTGTTGGCGGCCCCGATGATGGCGATGTTGCTGGTGGTGACGGTGGGGGTGGCGTCGCGCGCCGTCGCTCCGGCGAGATCGACGTTCACGATGTCCTTGATGCTGCCGGGCTGATACACCGGTGACTGCGGGACATTGATGTCCCACAGCCAGGCGATCGGCGAATAGCCGGCCGGATCGGTTGCCCTGTGGCGGGGCAGCGCGGTCCCGAGGTCGTCGTTGGCGTAGCGGTTCTTGGTGCTGCCGACGGTGAGAGTGGGCGTGTACAGCTTGCCGACGGCCGCCACCACGGCGTGCGTCGCGCCCGGCTGTCCGGCGCCCACGTCGAAGTCGAACGAGTCGAAGGTGCTGACCCGCCTCGCAATATCGGCCGTCCCGAACAGACGCAGGTTGGCCGGATCCTTAGCGGACTGGTTCTCGTCGATGACCTCGCCGATCGTCTCCCAGCCGTTGACCAGGAAACACTCGCCCATCTTCTGCCGGTACCAGTATTGGACGCGCGGCCGGGGAATGTTGTTGGCCATCGTCGACGGGATGATTTGGGTGCGCTCGTCGATAAGGGGGCAGTTGATGACCTTGCCGGTGTTGCGCTGGCTCAGGCGACCGTCGGCCACCCCCTTGGTGATGGTCGAGACGTTCTTGATCGCGTCGGGCTGGTAGCCGTCCTTGACGGTGATCTCGACGACCTCCCACAATCCGGTGGTGTTCACTGTGGTGGCGTTGACCGAGAGATTGTCGATGACGGGCCGCTGAAATTCCGACGAACCGCGCGCATCGTCGGTGATGACGTCGCGCGGCCGCCGTAGGTAGACGGTGCTGTAGTAGTCCGTCCGTTCCTGGCCCGCCGCCGGCGGGCCCTGGGGCGTCGGGTTGATGGGATTCTTCCCGCCCACCATCTGCCAGTTGCCGGTCTTGCTGTTGTAGGCGGGCTTCGCGAACAGGGGCCGCCCCTGCGCATCGAAGAAGAAATACATGGGGAAGACGTTCGCGTAGGCCGGATCGCGAATTTCAGCGCCAGCACTGTTACGCTTCCTTACGTTTCCCGCCGGGCCAAAGTCGTAGTACTCGATACGGGTGCCCGCGATCCATCCGCGTTTCGGAGCCAGCGTCAACGGCAAGTTGACGTTCGGATTGGCGACGGTGCCCGGATAGAACGGGACAAGGTCGATGAA
>JANOJB010000092.1:0-69871 GCA_031407985.1 Pseudomonadota bacterium
TGTCAGGGCGGCCCGGGATACATGTGTACGCGTTCGATGTTGCTGAGCCCCGAGATGAAACAGGCCGCGATGGACGACTGGAGCATGTCGGATCCGCCGTTCGTTTACGGGACCGTGGGACACGATGCCGACACCGGCGGATTGGACGGCAACGGCAACACCTGTTGTCAGTGTTATCAATTGGTGTTCGAATCTCCGATCGGCGCAAGCGGGTTGCCCATACCGAAGCCGATGATCGTGCAGACGTTCAACACCGCCGCCGGCGGAGGTAAGAAGTTCGACGTGTACATGGCCGTCGGTGGCTACGGCGCGAACAACGGTTGTGCGGGTGGCGCGAACCCGATGTACAGCGGTTTTCCGCCGGTCGGCGGCGACTATGACGGTGGGGTCAAGGCCGGGCGTTACAGCCAATGCGCGGGGAGCATGGGCGCCTACACGGCCCAGTCGATTGGGGCTCCCATGTGTCAGGACTACGTGGCTTCCCAGTGCCAGATGATCAAGGCCAGCGCGTCGCCGAACAACGAACGTGTCAGCCAAGCGTCGTGCATCGAGGCCAACTACGTGGCCAACCACTACCACATCAACTGGAACGTTCGCGCCAAACGGATCGAATGTCCCGTCAATCTGACGCGCGTCACGGGGTGCAAGCTGAACAGCCAGGGCTTGCCCGCGGCGGATCCGGCCGCGAAGACCGTGGCGACCGCGGACAGCACGTACCGAACGGGCTACGGGACGACCACGATGCAGGACTGCTGCCGCCCGACGTGCGCCTGGCCGACCAACGTCGCAAACTCGGACGCGACGTATTCGATTTTCTACACGTGCGACAAGGCCGGGAATCCCGCGACGCAGTGACGCGCGTTCGTCAGCGCTCCGATGCGCCTGTCTCGGTCGCGTTCGTATTCGGGACACAGTCGCGGACGCTGCCTTCGGTTGAGCCGTCGCCGGTGCGGCCGTTCCGGGAGCTGGCGTCGCACGTGTGGCTGAAGGCCGCGCAGTCGACCATCGCCAACGTGCCCTGGTAGCACCAGGTCAGAACGGTTCCCTCACAGCGACCGTGCTCCGTCGTCGATCCGCAGGCCACCCGCGACGCGGGCGCTGGGCAATCATCACACGTCCCCGACGACGCCAACCCGGGGCGGGTTCGAAACAATTCCTCCAGCGTTCCGCCGCGCTGGCGTGACTGGTCCGCTATCTCACGTCCGACGAAGCGGACGTGCCAGGGCTCGGGGCGGTAACCGGTGATGCGTTGTTTACCGGGGGGGTAGCTCAGCGCGAATCCGTGCGCGGCCGCGTGTTCGGCCAACCACGCTATCGCCACGCTGGTGGGTAGACGCAGATCGATCGTGCTTCCCAGTTGGTGCTCGCTGTGCCCGGGACGCGCGGCGCGGCCTTTCTCCTTCGTGGTGCGGAACAGCCGCGCCTGATCGTCGTACGACCGAAACGCCGACGTGATGCGGATCGTGTGTCCGGCCGTCCGCGCGGCGTCCAGCAGATCGCGCAGGGCGGTCAGGGTCGCCGCGTCCATTCGATGTTTCCCGCGCGGATCGGGCAGTCCGGCGTCGTTCACGCGCCGCAGATCGTCGCCGGGGTGAAACGTGCAAGGTGAGACGCAGCGGGCGGGGTTCACCCACGCCAGGCGCGGTCGATCTGGTTTCACGGGCGGCACGACATCGGTCGTCGCCGACACTCTCGGCGCATCGGCCGGCGTTTGCGCGGGAACGATCGTTGGCGCGGGCGGCGGCGGCGATGCGGGAATGTCGTCGGCCTTTGCGGACTGCGCGCGGCCGGTGGTGATGGCAGTCGGTGGGGGGCTGGTGGCGCAGCCGGCGGCGAGAGCAACAACACCAACCACGAAAGCGACGGCTCCGAAATCGCGCGGGCTAGACAAAATTGAACGTGATCGCTATGCGCTTGTTTGCCTTCATGGGGTGCATGCTGGCGTGGTAGTGCCGGCCGTCGAAGCACATCATCGTTCCCTTTCTCGGCGACACGCGCCCGGCCACCGTGAACTTTCCCTCGTTCGCGAACTTCGCGGAATCCTTCACGCTGACGTCGTCGAACGTTTGGTCGAAGACGAACGTGTCTCCGTCGCTGTCGTTCACGTAATAGACCGCGGTGTGATGGGGCTGGCTGAAATCCACGTGGGGATTGTGGTGTTCGGCCTCGACCGCCGTCTTCGTGAACAGTCCCACGCGGATCCGCAACAGCGTGTTGAATTCAATGTTGGCCTTCTCGCAGAACACGAACAGGATCGGCAGCAGCAACGAACTCATGGGCGAAAATTCGGCCGTTTCACCCTCGATCAAATACGCCATGTGGCTGAAGCCGCTGAAGGTGTTCTTGAACCTCGATCCCGCGTGCGCGACTTCCTCGTGAAAACACCACGTCATGGTGTTCGACGCCAACTCGCTTTCAACCTGGTCCTGATACTTCTTCGGGATCGCGTTGGCTATTTCGATGATCTTCATAGGTTCGCCCGGACCTTGGACATATTCGCTATAACGGAAACGATCCGCAACCCGGCCCGACAACACATCAAGGAGAAACCATCATGGCTACGGCAAAAAGCTACCTTCCCGAGGGCTTGGGAAACGTCACTGCCCACCTGGTCGTCAAGAACGCGCTTGAGGCGATCGAGTTCTACAAAGCTGCCTTCGGCGCCGAACTGCACGCCCACGCGCCCGGTCCGCTGCCTGGCAGCACCATGCACGCCGCCATCCGCATCGGTAACACGATGGTCTTCCTGGCGGACGACATGAGTATGTCGGCCCTCAAGGCTCCGGGAAACCTGGGCGCGGCCACGTCATCGCTGGTGCTGTACGTGACCGACTGCGACGCGGTCTTCAACAGGGCGGTGGCCGCGGGCGCCAAGGTGAACATGCCGATTGCCGATCAGTTCTGGGGCGATCGCTACGGCAAGGTCATCGATCCGGCCGGCCACGTCTGGGAGATAGCCACGCACAAGGAAGATCTGACCGCCGAGGAACTGGGACAGCGCGCGCAGGCGGCGATGGCTGCGTTCGGAAAACCGGCATAGCCGTGAGACATCAGACCCGCGGAATGGCGGTGGCCGTGTTGTGTGTGGGGGCGCTGGCGTCCTCCTGTGCCGACGATCCGAGCGCGGCTTACGTTTCGTTCGCCGCCAGGTACGCGAAGGCGGTGTGTCTGCGCGCCTCCACGTGTTGTGCGTCGGCGGATTTCGTCGCGCTTTACGGCACGGACCAGACCACCTGCGAACGGAAGGTGGCGGGGAATCCTGACGAGGCTCGGGAGGCTTTCTCCACGGGATTGGTCCGTTTCGATCGGGGCGCGGCCGAGGATTGTTTGGCGCGCATCATCACGGATACGTGCCCGCTCGTGTATCGCCCGCTGCCCGCTTCCTGTCCCGTCAATGCCACGGTGGGCACCCGTAAGATCGGGGAGGTCTGCGACGCTGATTTCATGTGCGCCAGTCGCAACTGTACGGGCCAGCTGTGTGTCGAACGTCCCGCGCCGCTGTGCGACGTCTGCCTGTCGGGGGAATACTGCGGCGCCGCCGGATGTACGACCGTCGTCCCGGCCGGAGGCGCCTGCACGTACAGTCCCATGTGTGAGGCCTCCGGTGCTTGTGTGAATCTCGTGTGCGCGGGATTGGTCAGCGACGGAGGCAGCTGCACCAGTGGACGCGACTGCGCGACCGGAACCTGCTCGAATATCGTCGTTCCCGCGGCGGCGGGAACTTGCCGTCCCAGTCTCTGCCAGGGCACCTGACCCGGGGCCGCGCACCTGGCACAATGGTCCCGATGAAGGCGCCGCGCATCCCGGCGACCATGGGTCAGGGGAGCCTGGCGATGCGCGCGATCCGTTTCGAGGACGTGCCTGAAGTCTTGCGTCTGGTTCGGCGATCTGTCGATCACGGATGCCGCGGTCACTACGATCAGCGGCAGCGAGAGGCGGTCTACGCCAGCTACGCACGAAGCCTTTTCGTGGAGGCACTGGGACCGTTCGATTCCATTCTCGCCGAGCGGCAGGGGCGCGTCGTCGGGATCGCCCAGTTCGATCCAGCCGACGATCGGTTGCGCGCGCTGTTCGTCGATGCCGCTTACCAACAGAGCGGGGTCGGACGCGCGTTGCTGGCCGAGATCGAGCAGCGCGCGCGCAGGCGCGGTAGATCGCGTCTGCATGGCGCGATGTCCCTGAACGCGGTTTCGTTTTACCTGCAAGCCGGCTTTCGCCCGAGCGGTGGGCCCGAGCAACTGACGTCCACTGACATTTCCGTTCCCGTCGTGCGGATGGAGAAAAATTTGCGTACCGCCGCGGGCTGAACCTTGGACGGCACTGGAACGTGACCCTCGCGTCAGAGGCACGATCGGCGAATTCGATGACAACCGCTGGTCGCTGTTACCATACCGATATGCCCGATATGCGAACCAATGGTGTGATCCGTGTCCGCTTCGTTGCGCTTTCGTTTCTGCTCCTTGCATCGGCGTGCGGCGCCTCCGGCGGCGGCGCCTCCGGCGGCGGCGCCTCCGGTGTCCAGTCATCAAAGCGACTCGTCGAGCTAAGCGACACCGAGAAGGGGCAGCTCTGCGACTGGATGGTGCCGAAGGCCGGAAGCTACGGAACACCCGGGACCTGCGATCGGTCTCAGCCGGAGGCGATGTTCCCGTTCCTCACCTACGACGATCAGGCTGCCTGCATCGAGGACTCGGTCGACGCGACGGCCACGGGTTGTTTGGCGACCGTCGCCCAACTGGAGGCCTGCGTGAACCTGCTTCCCGCGTGCGCGACCTTCACCGATATCGCCGGTCTTCCCGCATGCGCGGTCCTGTCCGGCTGCTGACGTCGCGCGCACTCAGCGACCCTCAAGAATCTGAGGATCCTGCGCCTTGAAGCCCCGGAAACCTCGTGATTGCTGGCGCATGCCGGGTGGCATGAGATTTGCGCCGCGACACTCACCATGAAGTCATCGTCTCGAATTGGCGTCCTGTGGCTGGCAGCCCTTGGCGCAGCAGCGTGCGGCGGGAACGCGATGTCGTTCGGCACCCGTGATGCTGGATCCGACGCAGCCGCCACAGGTGGATCAACGGGGACTGGTGGCGAAACGGCGACCGGTGGCAGATCGGCGACCGGCGGTTCAGGGGGAAACGGAGGCAAAACCGCTTCTGGCGGCTCTTTCGGAACCGGAGGCAACGTCGCGACGGGCGGCACGGGTCCGGGCGGTCGTTCCGGAACTGGCGGCGCGGGTGGATCCGGGGGTGGCAGCGTTGGCAGCGGCGGCGCAGGCGGAGGTCCGTGCCGGGGCCTGAACCAAGGTCAGTGCGTCGTCACCGCTGGCTGCACCCCGCGGTCCTGTCCCGGCTGCGCGGGTGGCACCATGTTCTCGGGCTGCTTCGCCTCGTCCGCTCCCATCGATGCGTGTCCCCCGCTAGCGGGCTGCCCCCTGGACTGCTCCAGTCTCACCGAGCCCGCGTGTCGCGCGAACGTCACTTGCCGCGCCGACACTTGCACAATGTGCGGGGGCGGGAGCGTCTATGCGGGGTGTTCCGCCATCGTCGCTACGCCCGCGCCGTGTCCCGGCATCGCCTGTCCGGCAACCTGCGACAAGGTGACGACCCTGGCCGAATGCGAAACCCGAAGCGACTGCCATTCCGTGTTCCTCGACTCCCAGGTTTGTGGGTGCGCGGGCCTCGGGTGCTGCGCCCGGTTCGTCCAATGCGCCGCCGGGGACAAGGCCCTGTGCAAACCCTCGGAGCAATTCGGCTGCACCATCGCCGAGCCACATTGTGAAGGTCCCTATGTCATCGGCTATACGCCTTCGTGTTACGAGGGCTGCGTGAAGGCGACGGACTGCGCTCCGTAGATCTCTGACCAGCCCCGGAAACGAGAACCCTATAGGGTGCGAATTCGTTCCATGGACGTGCGGGCTGCACCGCGTATACACCCGGATGTCATCGCTCGGCTTCCGATCTCGGGGCCGCGCACGATGCGTGCAACAACGCTCTGACGCAAACGTCCTTGCGCTTGCGGGGTTTCTCCGCAATACCACGGACGTGGACATTGAAGGTCGTCGGCGCTCGGACAACTTCGAAGATCGTGGGCGCGGGGCCAGCCGGGGCGGGGGTGGTGGTGTGCCGCTTCGTTTGGTCTCTTCCATCGTCCAGCGGCTGGGAATCCGCGGCACGCTGGTGGTGGCGGCGGTGCTTGGGGTCGGCTACTTCGTTTTGCCCGCCAGCTTCCGCCAGGCCATTTTCGGACTGTTGTCGGGCGAGCCGACGCAAGACGCGCTGCCCGGGGGCGCGTCCGGCGGCAGCGTGTGTGGATCCTCACCCCAGAACGGAAAGGCGTGCGATTTCTCGCGGGTCGTCCTGGCATCCACCGAGGACGTTTGGGCAGCCCAGTTTGGCGCCGGCGCGCTGCCCCGCTATGACGCCCAACCGGGCGCGTACCAGAAACCCACGCTGGTCGTGTTCGCCGACGCGGTCGCGACCGGCGGCTGCGGCAACGCCACCTCGGCCGTCGGCCCCTTTTACTGTCCCGGGGATAAAAAGCTGTACATCGATCCGGGTTTCTATGACGTGATGGAGCAGCGCCTGCGCGCGCCCGGTGACTTTGCCCAGGCGTACGTCATCGCGCACGAGGTCGGTCATCACGTCCAAAACCTGATCGGTGCCACGCGTGGGTCCATCCGCGGCGAGACTAAAAATCAGACCTCCGTCCGTGTCGAACTGCAGGCCGACTGTTTGGCCGGCGTTTGGGGCCACACCGCCCGCGCGTCACTCGCCATCACCAAGCAGGATCTGGAAGAGGCCCTCAACGCCGCCCACGCGATCGGCGACGATACCCTGGGCCACGCCAACGCCAGCAACTACACCCACGGCTCCAGCGCCCAGCGCATGCGCTGGTTCAAGAAAGGCTTCGACAGCGGCGACGCCCGCCAGTGCGACACGTTCGGCGTGGGGAGGTTCGGGGCGTTGTGACGGAGCTGGCGCCGGCCGGTGTTTCACGCTCCGGCGCGACCATCGCAGGAAGGAGTGGAAGCGTGGTGGACCGGACGGGCACGCGGGTGCTGGGTTTTCTGCCGAAGCGCGACGTGATTGCGGCGGCCAGCGCACCCGGGGACGAGGAAGTGACCATCGTCGGTGACTGCACGATGGGCGAGAGTGATCCGTAGTTGGCGCGGCAGCTTGCCCGCCCCATCGACCAGCCGGACCAGCCCTTGTCGATGACAGGCAAGGTGGCAACGCCTCGTTGAGTGCCAGCACCGACGATTCGCAGAGGCTTGGAGCTCGTCGCGGCCGGGCGGGCCTACGCCGAGATTCGGCGGCATCGGGGCAAAGTCCGGTTGGCGATCGATATCGCCTCCTTGCGTGAGGATCAGTGATCGCGGGGGATTCGAGTTCGTTCGTGGCGTACTTCGCCGGCGAAAGCGGCATCGATGTCGACACGTTGGATGCGGCGCTGAGCAACGGCCATCTGGTCCTGCCGTGCGTTGCCCTGACCGAACTCCTCAGCGCCAAAAACCTCCCGACGGCACTAGCAAAGACACTGAGGGAGATCCCGCGCCTTGATCCGGTGGACGGATTCTGGGAACGAGCCGGCATCTTGCGCGCGAAGATCCTACGGCGTGGATGGCGGGCCCCTCTGGCAGGCACGCTGATCGCGCAACTCTGCGTCGACCACAACGTTTCATTGATTTCCCGCGACGCGGATTTTCGGCACTTCGTCAGAGTCGGGGGGCTCGTCTTGGTGTAGGCCGTCGCGCCTGGGCCGGACGTTTTGGGCCGTTGGGCCGCCCAATTTGGCGCTGGCGCGCTGCCCGGTATCACACCCCACTGGGCGCTCACGCTGGCCGGATTGGCTTCCTTCCCGGCTTGCGGAATCGACACGCCTGACGATGCGGAAAAAACCAAAGTGAGCGAGTTCGCCGAGCCAAAGTGCCTGGCGGCAATTCCGGACGCGACCAATATCAGCGCCGATGCGCTCTGGCAGGGAAGCACGCCAAGCTGGTTTCAATCTCGGCTGCGGCGGAACAAGCGACCAGTCCCCCTCGCTCGGGCGTTCGATCCCGGCACGCAAACCCGACAGACTGCGTCTGCGGGCCACATTCGACGCGCAGATCAACAAGGAACCCTCCCAGCGAAAAACGCGTTCGTGCCCAATCAACGGATCGGGACGTCGAACGGGCCAAGCTCGCGGCTGACGTTGCGCCCTCTGGTGAGACGGTCACGCCGATCACGGCCAATCCCGATTGCCACGCCGTCAGGAGGCCTTCTTCGCGAGGACGACCTCCAGCCGGGCCGTTTTCGATCCCAGCACGCGCTTGGCGAAGAAGATCTCCATCCGGGACATCCGTTGCTTGATGCTGCGTACCTGAAGCCGCTGAAACGTCCGCTGAGGCAGAATCTTCTTGAGGAACGCGTACAGTTTTGCGTCTCCACCCGAGACGATGTGAAGCTTGCCTCCGTGGGGGTTGGTCACAGCGCGGAAGATTTCCTGCGCGATGTTGTTCGGCGACGTGACCTGCGTGATAGCGGTCTGGGCCGAATTGAAAGTGTCGTATTCCTGCCGATAGGCCGCGTACGCGGGATTGGCCACGTCGGTGCCCTGATCGAGCTTGGTGAAGATCTTCGTTGCGTGAATGCCCGGGTAGATCGCCTTTACCTCGATGTTGAACGGCGCCAGTTCGATGCCGAGCGATTCCGTCATGCCGCGGACCGCCCATTTGGTGGCGCCGTAGGCAGCGATATACGGGTAGTTGAACTGCGCGCTCGCTGAGGCGAGGTTGATGAAGACGCCGCCTTTGTTTTCTCTGAAGTGGGGAATGAAGGCTTTCGTGACGGCGAAGACGCCGAACAGGTTGGTGTCGAACTGAGCCTTGATCTGTTCCATCGACGACGTCTCGGTCGGCCCCATCAGGCAATACCCAGCATTGTTTACCACCGCGTCGATCATGCCGAAGCGGGCGATCGCAGCCCGCGCCACCTTCGCAACCTGCTCGAAGTCCGTAACGTCCAGAGCGAACAGCGCCACGTTCGGCAGGTCCTTGAACAGGCCCTGGTGCTTCCCGGTGTCTCTGACTGTCGCCGCGACGTTCCAACCTGCGCTGGCAAACAATTCGACGGTGGCCTTGCCGAAGCCCGAGTTCGTTCCGGTGATGAAGATCGTCTTGCTCATGATGTTCCCTTCGTTGCGTAGCGCCCCATTTTCTGAACTCGCGTGCAACATAAGAGACCGTCGGTCTCTTGTCAACGGACCGTTGGTCTCTTATGTTGACAGCGACGCCTCGGCGCCTCTGGCGTTATCCTTTGGCGTGATGAGACGAAAAGCGACCTTTCGGCGAGCTCGACAACCCGAGCACAAGCTCGAGCGCCGCATGGTCATCTTGCAGGCCGCGCGGAGACTCGCGCTGCGCGACGGCGTGGCCAACGTAACGCTCGGGCAGATAGCCGAGGAGGTCGGGCTCGCGAAGTCGAACGTGCTCCGCTACTTCGAGACGCGCGAAGAGATCTACCTGCAGCTTACCGCACAGGGCTGGCGTGACTGGGCTTCCGGCCTGCAGCAGCGGTTGATCGAGCGTCCTCGAAAACGTGCGATGCCTGCCGCACGGCTCGATCTCGCGGCCGCGCTCGTTGAGACCCTCGTCGGCGTGCCGCTCTTCTGTCCGTTGCTGGCCGAAATCTCGGGACACCTCGAGCACAACGTGTCTGCCGGCGTGGTACGCACCTTCAAACTCGAGGTCATGAGCCTCATCGCCCAGCTCGCCCAGTTGCTCGCCAAGGCCCTGCCGCCCACGAACCCTGCACAGGCCGCGGAGATCATTTCAGCCACCGTGCTCATCGCCGGAGCGGCCTGGCCCATTGCTCACCCACCTCCGCAGCTCGCGACGCTTTATGCGTCGGACCCGCAGATGGTCGTGTTCTGCTTCGACTATGAGGCCGAGCTCCGTCGCCTCGTGCTGGCCTTGATAATCGGATTCGCGAGTCGCGCCTGAAGCAGGCTTCGCAGTCGGCAGCAAGCGAGGACTAATGGAGAACGCCTTTGATTGCCGAATACCAGACGTCACCCATGAGCCTGTAGCCGGCCTCCTTCGGATGAACGGAATCGGTCATGTACGCGCTCTTCCAGTTCGAGTTGGCCACGAAGGGCGTATACATATCAACCAAGACCACGTGTTTCCCCTGCGAGACGCGCGTTTGCACAATCGCGGGCAAGGCCGCGTTGTAGGCCTGGGTGTTGGTGTTGGCGGGTTCCTTCTGGCTGGGCGTTATCTTCGCCACCACGATCAGGGCGTTGGGAGCCCCGGCAACAATCTTGTCGATCAGCTTCCCCAAGCGGGTCGGGGCGTTGGGCAAATCGAGGGTCTGACTCATGTCGTTGGTGCCGATCATCAACAAGACAATGTTCGGCTTGTACTTGGTGATCAGACCCTGATCGACGAGAGGCGTTATCCCCAGCGATCCGTCGATGGTGTATGAAGAATGCCCTTCGTGGTTCCTCGGGAACGGCCTTCCGGCCAGCGTGGAGGGGCCGTCGGCACTGCCCCCTACGAAGGTCAGCGATTTGCTGTCCGCGACGGCCAGACCGAAGACCAGCGAGCGATATCCACCCAGATCCGTTGTGCCGTATCCGTAGGTGATCGAGTCGCCAAAGGGCAGGATCACACACGCCGTTCCGGCAGCGGGACACGGGCTGTATGCGCCCGCGCCGCCGGTGGCATTGCCGCTGTTGCCGCCCGCGCTCCCGGCCGCTCCACCAGTACCAATACCCGCGCCGCCCCCGGTCGCAGCGCCACCGCTTCCCCGTCCCCCAGTTCCATCGGTGGAGCCCCCGCGGCCGCTAGATGTCCCTCCGGTTCCCTGAGTGCCGCCGGTCCCCAACGAGCCCCCTGTCGATTCTCCTCCCGTACCGGTAGTGACGGCCCCGTCAGAGCCTTGGTCCACCGTGCTGCCTCCCGTCCCCGTGGCGGAGGCGCCCCCGCTTCCCGTGCTTCCTCCGGTTGCGGCGGTATTCGTGCCGGCCGGGTGGGTATCAGCCGCGCGGGCATCGGCACCCGGGATCGATGTCACCTGAGTGGGAGCACAGGCCACCATGAACAGCACCGCGCAGGCGCCGAGGAGCGGCTTCCGACGGCCGCGGGGGCCGCCCTGCTTGGTGAAATTCCGGACAGCATGTCTTGTCGACCCTTTTTGAGCCAAATCGTTGGAACGCACAACCAGAGGTACCGGTCCGGTCAAAAGAAGGCTCAGGAAAGCCGCCGCACCTCATGGCGCCTTCCGCGCGCTTATTTTCGTTTTTGGCTTCGCGATGAGTGTGACATCACGGCGTCACGCTTACAGCCAGGCCACAGGAATCGCGTCGTCCGGCAGCAAGAACACCGAGACCGCAACCGCGCCCAGGATGACCGCAAAACCCAGTAGGCCGATCCCAGCCGCGCGCCACGACGATTGTTTCTGTCGACCGGCCGCCAGATGCGCGGCGAACGCCGCCCCTTGAAGGCTTTTCGCCAGCTCCCGAAGCCCGAACGTGTACGCGATGGGCAGAACCGAGTTTGGAACACTGGCGGGCAGCAAGAGAGCAACGCCGATGAGTGCAAGCGTACCGAGCACGCCACCGATCAGCGCGCGTCGTTGGGCACCAGGGTTGCCGAGCACCGTGAAGTTCTGGGCCAGCAGCCAGCAGCCTGCCATCGGGGTGCCGAGGAACGCGGCCAGCGCGACCTGTCCCGGCGAATAGAGTTTGCCCGGGCCGGATCCCCGCTCGGTTAGATCCGCGCGTGGGGGCTTGTAGACGTCAGGGGAATCCTGATGGCTCATGGGGTGTCGGATTCTATCGAAGATCCGCCCCTTTCTCGCACGTGCGCCCACGTGGAAAAAATTTGCACGTCGTGTCGATTTCGCGGGCGCCCGTTCGTCGTATCGGTAGAAAGGGGACACAACAATGCGATTCATGGTGCTGGTCAAGGCGAACAAGGACTCCGAGGCGGGCGTGCTTCCGGACGCGAAGCTTCTCGGCGACATGGGGAAGTTCAACGAGGAATTGGTGAAGGCCGGCGTGCTGCTGGCGGGCGAGGGGTTGCAGCCGAGTTCGAAGGGCGCGCGGGTCCGGTTTTCCGCCGACGACAAACGCTCGGTGGTGGATGGTCCGTTTTCCGAGACGAAGGAACTGGTCGCCGGCTTCTGGTTGTTCCAGGTGAAATCCAAGGAAGAAGCGATCGAGTGGATCAAACGTTGCCCCCATCCCTCGCCCGGAATCAACGCCGAGATCGAGATTCGCCAGGTCTTCGAGGCCGAGGATTTCGGTCCCGCGATGACCCCCGAAATCCGGGAGCAAGAGGAACGTTTGCGCGCGCAGGTCGCTCAACTGGGCAACGGCGGCAAAGCCTAGTCGCGCGCCGGCCGTCGGGCGCGTTACGGCGGGCCCGCGGCGCGGCCGATGACCGCCATGTCGCGGGCGTCCAACTCGAACCCGAACGAATCCAGATCCTCGCGCATGTGCGCGGGGTCGGACGTGCCGGTCAGCGGGATGATTCCGCTTTGCAACGCGAACCGAAACACCACCTGTGGCAGCGTGCGGCCGGTGCGCGCCACGACGCGCGACACCGCCGCCGTGCCCAATTCGCGTCGGTTGGCGGTCAGCAACGAGAAGCCTTGATACGCGATGCCGTGGGTGCCGCAGAAGTCGCGCACGCGGCGGTCCCAGCCGGTGCGCGCGTAGCAACGGTTCTGGACGAACGCGGGTTTGATTGCGGCGCCGTTGTACAACGCCGCAAGCTGCTCGTGGTCCACGTTGCTCACGCCCAGCAGGCGAATCTGCCCCGCGCGCGCCAGGTTCTCCATCGCGCGCCAGACCTCCCAGTCTTCCGCGCCAATGCCGTCACCCGTGTACGGACCGTGCAGCAGATACGAATCAACGTACGACGTTCCCAGGTGTTCCAGCGAACTTGCGAACGACTGCGTCACCTGCGCCGCCAGGGCGGCGTCGCGATCGTACGGCAGGCGGTGGTCTTGACCACGGGTGTAAGTGAACTTGGTTTGCAGGAACAGATCAGCCCGCGCGACCGCGCGGCCAGCCAGCGCGTCGCCGACGGCTGCACCAACCGCCGCTTCGACATAGTGGCGGCGCTGGTTCGCCGTGTCGATGGCGACGAAGCCGGCCGACAGCGCCAGCGCGGTGAGATCCTTGGTTCGCTCTTCCTTCCACGCTGTGCCGTAGAAGAAGGAGGGGACCGTGACGCCTGCGACCGTGATCGCGCCTGACACTGGGTTAGCCATGCTTCGCGATCGAGGATAGACCAGATTCGTCATGACCAAGCCCACGACCAAGTCCACGACCAAGTCCACGACCAAGACAAGCGCCGGCATCCTGTTGTTTCGACGCACCAACGGCGTGCTCGAAGTGCTGCTGGCGCATCCGGGCGGCCCCTACTGGGCCAAGAAAGACGAACATTCCTGGTCGATCCCCAAGGGAGAATTCGACGCCGAGGACGCGCTGGAGGCAGCGAAGAGGGAATTTGGCGAGGAAACCGGAGGCACCATCACGGGTGACGCGATCCCGTTGTCGCCGGTGAAGCAGAAGGGCGGCAAGGTCGTTCACGCCTTCGCCGTCGAACAGGACTTCGATCCCGCCGGCCTGACGTCCAACCCGTTCGCGATGGAATGGCCCCCGAAGTCGGGTCAGGTTGGCCAGTATCCCGAGATCGATCGCGCGGCGTGGTTCCTGCCCGATGTCGCAAGGACAAAACTGATGACCGGCCAGGTTCCTCTGCTCGACCAACTGATAACGCTTCTGTCGCCGGGGGTAGCTGACGCCGCCCCCTGATCCAGTGTGTTTTCTACTATCGGGCCGCGGTATCCAGCGGGTGGCGCCACGTCAGACCCGGGAAGCGGGCAAAGTCTCGATCCGCGCTCGCCAGCGCGCAGCCGTTCTCGATTGCCAGGGCGGCCAGCTCCGCATCGGGTACCAGCTTGGCGGTGGCCTTTGTGCGCAAACAGAGATCCAAGAACAGGTCCAGGTGACGGGGGCCCGGCGTCAGCAGCACACAGTTGGGCTGGTCGCGGAGCGCCCGAACGAACGCCACCGCCTCGGGGAGCGGAGCCGGGACGGGAAAGATGCGACGGTTGGTCACCACGCGCAGAAATCCGGACAACGTACCGGTTGTCACCGCGAACGGATCCGGACGCCCGATGGTCTCCTGCAGCCACGCCCTGTACGCGCCGTGTTCGGCCGCATCCGCGCGGAACGCATAAACCAGCACGTTGACGTCAACGAGGAGCAGAGTAGACCTCCTCGTCTTCCGCCGCGATCAACGCGCCCGTCCGATCGAGGTCAATCCCCGGCGCGACTCCCGTACCGCGAAAGACGGGCAACACCGGACGACCGACCTTTTTGCTTGCGCTCCGTGCCGCTAGCCCCGCGCGCAGGAGATCCTCCGTGACCGCCCCCAAGGTTTCCCCACGCTCGGCGGCGATCTTTCGGATCTTCTCGTACAACCCGTCGTCCAGGATAAGCGTGGTCCTCATGTCTCAAGAATAGCGGGTCGGATCCGATGTGCAACCAATGCGCATAAATGTGTTTTGTGTATATGTGAATACGCCAAACGGGCGACGTCGAGAGTTGGTTCGACCGGGGGTCAAGGCGCCAACAGTGGACGCGATCGAACGAATTTTTGCCTGACTCTATTTGGATGCGGGGCGTGGCTTCGCCGCCTTGCCGCCCCCAGCCTTGGCCCGCGCCTTCTTCTTCTTCGTGGGAGTTGCTTTGGCGGCGGGGGCCGTGGCAGGCCGCGCTGGTTTTGGAACGACGACCGGCGCGATCTTGGCGACGACGGGCGGCGCTGGTTTTGGCGCGGCGCCCGCGACGGGTGGTGTCGCGGCGGGCGGCGCGGGTTTGGCGACGACGGGCGGCGCGGGTTTCGGAACGACGCTGGCGACCGGTGGCACCGCGGCGGTCGGCGCCACCGTGGCTCCCGCGGGTTTGAACTTGCCGCCCGGCCGCTTGCCGTCTCCGACAACCTCCTCAAGCGTCGTTCGCAGTTTTCCACCGGTGTCATTCGCCTTGACGCCCGGCGGGCGATCCCACGGGATCTCGCGCAACGGCTGGCCGACCGATACCTCGTTGATGTACCGCGCGAACATCGGCACCGTCAGCATGAACGCCGCGTCCTTGGCGCCAAGAGGCCGCTGCCGCAGATCGTCGCCGACCCAGGTGGTCGTCATCCAGCGCGACGTGTAGCCGATGAACCACACGTCCATGGTGGCGCTGGACGTGCCCGTTTTGCCTGCCGCCATCAGGGAAGCGCTGCGAATCGCAGGCGCATGTCCGCGCGTGACGACGTGGCGAAGCAGGGTGGACGTCAGGTGCGCCGTCCGCGGCGAGATCACGGGAGTCACCTTCTTCCCCGCGACCGCCACCAGTTGGTCCAGTCGATCTTGCGGCCGTCCCATCGGATCGCCGATCCAGGTGTTGTCCTCCAGAATGCGTCCGGTCCGATCGCGCACCCGCCTGATGCTGACCGGTTCGACCAGAACGCCGTTGCGCGCGAACGCCGAAAACGCGCGCGTCATCTCGTCGACGCGCGAGCAGGATGCCCCCAGCGCCAGCGCCTGATCGGGGATGATGGGCGTCGTGATGCCCAGACGTCGCGCCCACGCTTCGACCTCGCGTCCACCGACCAATTTGAAGATCTGCACCGATGGAACGTTCTTCGACCAGATCAGCGCGTATTCCAGCGTGACCTGATACTCGACGGTGTTGTTCAGGTTCGTGGGCGTCCAGACTTCCCCCGTGATCGGGTCGACCTCGGCACGCGGCAGATCATTGAGCAGCGATCCAAATCCGTACCCCTTGTCCAGCGCCGCCGAGTAGTACATCGGCTTGTACGACGATCCGGGCTGGCGGCACGCCTGCGTCACCCGGTTGAATTCGGACCGGTCGTAGTCATCGCCGCCGATCATCGCGACCACGTAGCCCGACGAATGGTCGTAGCTGAAAATGGCGCCCTGCACGCGCGGCGTTTGCTCCAGGATCAGCTCGACGGGACCCGGCGACGGCGATCCCGGCTTTGTCTGGTCGTAGGCCTGCATCCACTGGACTTCGCTTTTTTCGTCGTACGTGAAATCCGAAAACCGGCGCAGTTTCGACCTGCGCGCGTTCTTCACCCAGATGACGTCTCCGGTGCGCAGGACGCCGGCGGCTGATTTCAACGTGCGGCCGTTGACGGAATCCTTGTAGCTGAAGGGAACGGCCCACAACATCCCGGGGGCCGGCAGTGGATAGGCGCCCTTGCCGACGCGCACGCGCGCGGATCCGTCCTTGGACACCGATTCAACCAACCCCAGGTACAGGCGTCCCTCGGCAGGCGGCTCGGCGCCGTAACGTTCAGTCGCGCGACGGCGGAATTCCTCGGCGGCGGCATCCGCCAGGCGCGCGACTGGTCCGCGCCAGCCCTGACGTTTGTCCAGCTTGCGCAGGGCGAAGTTGACGTTTTCCTGGGCGGCGGCGTCGATCCAGGGGACCACCGTGACGTCGATTTGCAGTCCCCCTTCCCACAACTTCTTGTCGCCGTAACGGCGCGCGATGTCGCGGCGGACGTGTTCTGTGAAATACGGCGCGTGCAGCCGGAAGAAATCGGTGCGCGGGCGAATCGCCAGCGGCCGGGCCCGCCAGGTGGTCGCCTCGGTCTCGGTCACGAAACCGGACGCCACCATCGCGGACAGAACCTGATCACGCCGCGAGCGGGCGGCTTCCAGGTTGGTCAGGGGTGAATACCGCGACGGCGCGCGGACCAGACCCGCCAGCGTCGCCATCTCGCCCAGATCCAGCTCGTCGACGGCTTTGTCGAAATACCGCCGCGCGCCGCCGCCGACCCCGTAGGCGCCGGATCCAAGGAAGATCTGATTCAGATACAGAGTCAGGATGTCGTTTTTGGACAGCCGGGCTTCCAGACGCCGGGCCAGAATGGCTTCGCGAATCTTTCGTTGGATTGTCCGCTCCGATGACAAAAACGATTTCGCCACCTGCTGCGTGATCGTCGACCCGCCCTGTGCGACCTCGCCCGCGCGCAGGTTCGCGCCCATCGCCCGCGCGATGCCGCGGTAGTCGATCCCGCCGTGTTCGTAAAACCGCCGGTCCTCGGCCGCCAGGAACGCCTGTACCAGACGCGGCGGGATGCGCTCGAAGGGAAGAATCTCCCGGCGCTCGGTCGCGAATTCGGCCAGCGGCGTGCCGTCCCATCCGCGCACCACCGTCGTGGTCGCCACCTCGGACTGGTACTGCGCCAGGTTGGGAAGCACCGGTAGAGTCGCGGCGAAATAGATGTACGTTCCGATCGCGGCGCACATTCCCAGGCCACCCACCGCGATCAACCCAAAGGCGTAGAAGCGCAGCAGCCAGTAGACGAAACCGCCGTCCGAAATGTTGGCGATTTCGACACGGGGTTCGGCGGAACCGGAAACCGCGGGCGCGAGGACGGACTCCTTCTTTCCCCCGAAAACTTCGTCTTTCCCGAAAACTTCGTCTCCTCCGAAAACCCCGTCGGACAATGCCTCTTCAAGATCCGGAGCGGGATTCTGTGGAGGTGGCGCCGGGGCCACGGATGGCGTGGATGGTGCCACGCGCGGCGGTGGTGGCGCCAAGGTGAGCGCCGGTTTGCTTGGCTGCGCCGCTGGTGGTCTGGGAGGCGGCGTTTCCGTGTCCACGGCGGTCTGAGCGGATCGTGGTGGTGGGGCGCCTACCACCGGCGCGGCTGGGTTGGGCGCGGGCAGGCCCCCGATGGGGCGAGGAGGATTGATGGGGGGCCGTGGTGGGCCCGCCGCCGGCCGCGGCGGTTTCGCGACCGGCAGAGGCGCGCCCACGCTCACCTTGGGCGCGGGGAGGCCAACGACGGGAGCTGGCCCCTTGGGCGCGCCCGTGGGCGGGCCCTTCGGATCTCCCGAAGGTCTTCCCTTGGGAGGCCCGTTGGATGGCCCTTTGGGATCCGGCGGGGACATCGGAGGGGCAATCTAACACGCGGGGCTTGGCGTGTTGGGAGGGCAAGTCGTGTCTTGCCCTCCGGTGCGTTCCCTACATCTTTGCGATTCGCGCCGCCCCCTCGAACCTGCTTATGGCCACCTGGGCGTCAAAGCTGGGACCCCAAATCGATCGCCCTCGCCTTCGAAAGAAATCCTGCACGTTGAGGCGGAATTGAAACTGCGTGGTGGACGCGGGGCTGGCGCGCAACGCGCGACCCCACGTCCGGGCGGCGCCGATCCAGGGGACCTTCTGGCGGCGAAGAACCTCGGTCACGTCGCGCACGTCCGGGTCCAGGCAGCGGGTCAGTTTTCCGATCGCCCAGTTCACCGGGTTGAGCAGGCGCACTTCAAGTTTGCCGAACCGTCGGAACAGTCGCGAGGAGCGTCTGTAGTCGAGCAGCGTGATCATGCCCCAGCGGTCGATGTCCTCGGCCACGCTGGCCGGTACGCCGGTCAGGCGGGTGGTCCGGTCGATCGCCTCTTGAATTCTTTGCCAGGATCCGGGGCTTGCCGCGCGCGCGCGACCACGAAATTCCAGTCCCAGATCGATGTCGGCGCTGGGCCGAACGCGTCCCCACAGCGCGGCCGCCGCCGCTCCGGTCAAGAACGCACGGGCAGGTTCACCAAGTTCGGCGGCAAGGATGGTCAAGAACCGTTCGATCTGTCGGCTGGTCATTTGGGCACCAGGCGGCCGGCCGTGCGGTCCAGCAAGCTGGCGATGGT
Source organism: Pseudomonadota bacterium (assembly GCA_031407985.1). Classification (GTDB taxonomy): domain Bacteria; phylum Myxococcota_A; class Polyangia; order Fen-1088; family Fen-1088; genus FEN-1088. The sequence continues at coordinate 18,717 of JANOJB010000092.1, forward strand.
TTCTTGCGGTTCGGTCGAGCGAAGGAAGAAATAGGCGCGGTCCGCGGTACGGCCGGGTGCGTGTTTCGATCGGCTGCCCGCGGCGGAAAGGCGCGACGACATCGCGTCGCGCAGACCGCGGGCCAGGGCCGCTTCACGGGGATTCGGCAGCGGCTTGTCGCGTGCCGCGGCTTCGGCGATGCGCTCCAGGGCCGCGCGGTTCAAGGCAGGGGCCGCGGCGTTTGGCGCCTCACCGTCCACCAGCACGCCCGGTCGCACGTCCAATGCCACGGCCAAGGCACGAAGAGTCCGAAGCGTGACGTCGCGGCCGCCACGTTCAATCGCAGACAGATTCGGGCGTGGGATGCGCGCCGCCCGGGCCAGATCGGCCTGGGTCATGCCGCGGAACAGGCGCCAGGCCAGGACGGTCTCCGCGAAAGGAAGCATCGCGATGAATGTAGCATATATACAACATTCACGAATTTACGCCTTGCGTTTGCGGTCGCGCAGCGTTCGGAACTCATCGAACGTCGCGCAGCGCAGGTAGGGATTCTCCAGGATCTCGCGGCCGATGGTCGACGTCGGGGTCGCGCCATAGTTGTGACCGGGATAGACGCGGGTTTCCTCGGGTAGGGCCGCCAGGCGTTGCAGGCTGGTCCACATCTGGGCGGTGTCGCCCCCGGGGAAATCGGTGCGGCCGCAGCCGCCGACGAACAACACGTCACCCGTGATCACGTAGCCGTCGGCCAGAAAACAGGTTCCCCCGACGGTGTGACCGCGCGTGGACAACGCCCGCAGGCCGCGCCGGCCGATCGAAACCGTTTGGCGATCGGAAACCGGTTCAATGGTCGCCGCCGTCGCGCCCAGGGCCCCGTGCACGCGATCGATCTCAAGTGCGTCAACCAGGACCTTGGCTCCCGTGTGCGCGACCAGTTCGGCTACCCCCTCGACGTGATCGTGGTGGCCGTGGGTGATCAGCGCGGACGTAATCCGGACGCCCAACCGCTGTGCTTCCCGCAGCAGGCGATCCACCTCCCACGCGGGATCGACGACGGCCGCCTCGCGGGTGTCGGGACAGATCAAGAGCTCGCAGAAGTTCTGCACCATGCCGACCTCGATCTGCACGACCTCGGGCGCCAGCGGCAGGCCGATGGCATCAACGCGCGAATCGGCGCCGGTCATGGTGCCTTCACCGTGATTTGCGCCGCCCCGATGTTGTCCGCGCTGTCCAGGGCGCGAATGGCGACCGCATGCGGACCCTTTGGCAGCGTGGGCAAACGGATCGAAAACGATTCGACCAGATCGTCGGCGATGCCGTCCGCCGGGGAGACCAACTGAAAATCGCCACCGTCGATGGAAAATTCGATCTGCGTGATCGCGCTGGCGCTGTCGCGCGCCTTGCCCGACAGCAGGGGGTAGTTGATGGCCAGATCCACCACGTCGGGTTTGCTGTTGTCGACCAGCAAGGGCGCCGAGTCGAACGTCGACATCAAGACGCGCTCGCGCGGCTGTGATCGCTCGTCGGAGGCGCTGACCCGAACCACGTAAAGGCCGTCCGGAATCCCTTCGGTGTTCCAGTCGTATTCGGTCTTTGTCAGCGGCTCGGCGCCGGCGCTGATCATCGGCCGGAAAGCGGCATCGTTCGGCTGCCGAAACGAAAGTCGGTACACGATCTCGTCGCCGTCGGGGTTCTCGGTCTTCCAGCGCAGCTTCAGCGTCGTGCTGTGCGCCGCGCGTGTCGCGGGAGTCGCGGTCGCCGTCCCCAGGGTCAGCGTCGAGACCGCGGCGTCCGCCAGCGTCAGTTCGGTGACACGCGCGCGCTGGTTCTGGGGGAGGTAGTTGGTGGTCACCCCCCGCAACCGGCTGCCGGCCGTGGGCAGCGTGGCCCGGTATTGAAGGTAACGCGCGGCGGGACTGGCCACGTGTCCCGCGCCCCCTGGCGGGCCAGGCTGGGGGTTGTCCAGCGCCTTCCAGGCGTTCCAGGCGACGTCCGGCTTGGCGGTGTTGCCTGATCGGGTCTCGAAAGTGATCCCCGTGCCCAGCCAGCGCAGCGTGCCCCAGCGCGCGGGAAATTCCGCGTCCAGCACCTTTGACAGATATTGGCCGCCCGCGACCGACGGCGGTTGTGCCCGGTAGATCCCACCCACGTCGCCGGTACCGACCAGAATCGCCGATCCCGAACGCACCAGCGTCAACGCCTGACGTTCCGGAACGTCAACCACCAGCGACGCCGTTCGATCGGGTGTCACGCGAAATACGTGGCCCTCGGTGCCGGCCGCCGCGAATACCGCGCCGTCCTCGGCGACGGCCAGCGCCGTCAGATAACCATCCGGGAGGACGAACACCTGCTCGATGCGTCCGTCGGCTTCGATGCGGTACACGGCGGCCTTGGATTTGCGCGCACCCGGTCGCGGCAAGGATCCGGCCGACGCCGGTGGGCCGCCGGTGCCCAGCACGATCTTGGTGCCCTTGGCGGGCAGGGGGCCCGGCGTCGCGGGAAGACCCGCCGACGATTTTTCGAAGTCGTTCACCGCGACGAACAACCCCGACGGTGCGCGCACGATGGCCCGGACCTCCTCGGCCTCGAAGTCCTGAAGCGCCTCCGCGCGCCCGTCGGTGCGCACGCGGTACAGGATTGCTTCTTCGGATGTTCCGGCCAGCAGCGTGCCGTCCGTGTCCCGGATCAGGGATACAACGTGTTTGTCGCGCGCGTCCCAGATCTGGCGGGATTTCCCCTGGTCATCCAGCGCGAAGACCTTTCCCGGCGCGCCGCTGCCTACGTAGGTGACACCCGCCTTGTCGTCGCGCGCCAACGCCCAGACGTGACCGGTCCCGACGGCGCCGAGCACGCGCGTCGAACCATTCCTTGGATCCACCACGAAGACCCGGCCGCCGGGCGTGGTCCCCGCCAGCAACGTGCCGTCCGCGCGGACGGCCAGCGCGGTGATCCAGGACGCATCAAGGGCCGCGACCCGTCGGGCGGGCGCCGCCGCATCGGCGCCGCCGCGCGTGGGCACCGCGAAGATCTTGCCCTCGTCGCCGGTTCCAAAGTAGGCCGTCGCGCCGTCGCGACTGGTGACCGAGCACCAAACAAACGCGGCGTCGACCGCGTTCCGTGTCGTGACCAGACCCGGGACGACATCGCCTGTGGGAAGGACCGAGGTGCTGGTGGCCTCGCCTTCCTGGAAATCCTTCGCCGTGGCCTGGCGGAATACCCTGGGGTTTGCGGCCTGCGCCGCGGGCGGGATCCAGGCGGCGACGCCGATAGCGACGACGATGACGATGCCGATTCGCGATACCACCACGCTGCTGTCACGGAGTCGTGTCATGGACGGCCCATGTTAGGGGACGTTCGGCTCGCCGGCGAGTTCGGCGGACCGGTCAAGATTGCGTCCCCCGGGGCCCCGTGTCATACACACCGTATGACACGAATCAACGCCCGCATTGACGCCGCACTTGCTCGCAAAATCCGCTTGATTCGCGAGAGGACCAAGCAATCCACGACCGAGGTCGTGAAGGCGTCGATCGAGTCCTATTACGAAGCCGTTACCCGGGAAGGCCCCCCCGCGAAACTGCTGGCTGACCTGGTTGGAAGCGCGAAGGGGCGGGCCGACCTGTCGGCGAAGTACAAACAGCACCTGGCGGCGTCTCTTGGCGAGAAGGCGGACCGGTGATTATTGCCGACACTGGATTTTTTCTGGCTCTGGCCAACCGGCGCGACCAACACCACGCCGTAGCGGTTCGCGCGCTGGGTGAAGTCGTCGAGCCGTTGGTGACGACGTGGCCGGTACTGACGGAGACTTGTCACCTGATGGTCGCGCGGCTGGGGGCGCACGCGGCCGAAACGTTCATCTCAAGCGGGGTTCGCGGCGCGTTCGAGATTTTCCGCCTCGGCGCCGAACACCTGCCGCGCATTCTTGAGCTGATGCGCAAGTACCGCAATCTTCCGATGGATCTGGCCGACGCTTCACTGGTCATCCTGGCCGAACATGCCGGTAGCGGCCGTATCCTGTCGACCGATCGACGCGATTTTGGAGCCTACCGGTGGAAGAATCGCCGGCCCTTTCAGAATCTGCTGCTGGTCTAGTCCGTGCGGGAGGCGTGCGCGTGTCTTCGCCCCCGCGGCGTCCTGCGCGTGTAGATCGCCAGCGCGACCAGCCCAACCCCGACCGCGAACCACAACGTGCACGCGCGGGTCACGAAGGTCGCCGCGGCCGCTCCACCCGAGCCCAGACCGGTGGCCCACGTCGTTAACATCGCCAGCATGCCCGCCTCGGTCACCCCCAGGCCCCCAGGCAGGAACGAAAGCGCACCCACCACCGTCATGGTGGCGTAGATGAACGTGGCGGCTTGAAGGCCCAGACCCGCGCCCGAGAACCCGCGCACGACGATCCAGAACGCCAGGCATTCCAGGAACCACGAGCAAACCGAAATCAACGTCGCGACGACCAGCGGCCCAGGCGCCAGCAGAATCGCCGCGGCCGCGTGGGATTCACGCAACTTGGGGACGAAGCGCGAGATCGGCGGTATCCGCTCGCCGAGCGCCAACAGCCGTCCGCCCAGCGATTCGCTGCCGATCAGGGCCAGCGCCAGGCCGACGACGATCGCGCCCGCGGCCAGAAAACGCCGATCAACAGCGAAGATCGACACCCCCACAAGGGCCAGCAACAACAAGGCGATCAGATCGGTGATGCGTTCGGCGACGACGATGGGCGCCGTTCGCGCGGCCGGAATGCCGTGCGACTGTCGCAGCAGCAGCGCCTTCACGGCTTCGCCCATTTTGCCGGGCGTGACGGTCAGCGCGAAGCCGGCCAGAAAACACAAACCGCTGTCCGCGGCCGCGATGCGGATGCCCAGGCGACGCAGGTAGTACTCCCATCGCACCCACCGCAGGCCGTAATTCGCGGCCGCCAGCGCCGCGCCCCACACCGCCGCCGACCAGGTGAATCGGCCCAACGCCGCGCCGACGTCACGCGCGTTCGCCCAGATCGTGAACCCCACGTAGACGGCGATCCCCGCCGCCACGCCCAACAGGACGCGCCCGACCAACCCCTTCATCGCGCCCGACGTTATTCCGAGGACCGACCCTCGCGGACCTTTTCGAATCGTTTGCGCTCGTTGTGGTCGAGCACGCGCTTGCGCAACCGGATGGACTTCGGCGTGACTTCAACCAACTCGTCTTCGTTGATGAATTCCAGCGCGGATTCCAGCGTGAAGGCACGCGGGGTGCTCAGGAACAACTTCTCGTCCGCCGCCGTGGTCCGGATGTTGGTCAGCTTCTTGGCCTTCGACGGGTTGACGACCAGATCGTTGTCGCGTGAATGCAGTCCGATGATCTGTCCGCCGTAGATCTTCTGCTGCGGCCCCATGAACAACTGCCCGCGCTCTTGCAAATAGAACAACCCGTAGGTGTTCGATTCACCCGGATCCTGGGCAATCATGACGCCGTTCGGGCGCGATCGGATGGTGCCCGCGTGCGGGCCGTAGTGTTTGAAGTTGTGGTTCAGCAGTCCCGTGCCGCGGGTGTCGGTCAGGAACTGCGATCGGTAACCGATCAGGCCGCGCGCGGGCGACAGGTACTCCAGGCGCATGCGGCCCTCGCCCGCGGGCGCCATCTCTTGCATGCGTCCGCCACGTCGCCCCAGCTCCTCGATGACCGCGCCGGAAAATTCCTCGTCCAGATCGATGACGACCTCTTCGTAGGGTTCCGTCCGGCTGCCGTCTTCCGCGGTTTTGAAGATGACCTGCGGCTGCGACACCATCATCTCGTAGCCTTCGCGGCGCATGGTTTCGATCAACACCGTCAGGTGCAGCTCACCACGGCCCAGGACCTCGAACGTGTCGGGCGATTCGGTGTCGTTCACCCGCAAGGCGATGTTCGACTTCACCTCCTTGAACAAACGGTCGTGCAGGTTGCGCGACGTCACGTATTTGCCTTCGGTGCCGGCGAACGGGCCGTTGTTCGACATGAAGAACATCTTCACGGTGGGCTCTTCGATCTCCAGCAGCGGCAACACCACGGGCCGTTCGATCTCGGTGATGGTTTCACCGACGGTCAGATCTTGCATCCCCGTCACAGCGCAGATGTCACCGGCGGCGGCCTCGGCCAACTCGAATCGCTTGAGCGACTGAAATCCCAGAATCTTGGCGACGCGAAATTCCTCGCGTTCCCCGTTCCTGTGCACGCACAACGCCCGTTGTCCCTGGCGAACGCGGCCCGACTCCACGCGCCCGATGGCGACGTACCCCAGGTAGTCGTCATGATCCAGCGTCGTCACGTGCATGGCCAGCGGCGCCTCGACGTCCACGGCCGGTGGCGGCGCCGTCTCGACGATCATGTCCAGCAGCGGCGACAGATCGGTGCGGGCATCTTTCAGATCCTTGACGGCCCAGCCCTCGCGCCCCGACGCGTAGACGATCGGAAAATCCAGTTGGGCATCCGTCGCGCCCAGCGCGCAGAACAGATCGAACGTGGCGTCGACCGCGCCTTCGGGATCGCAACCCACGCGATCGATCTTGTTAACGACCAAAATCGGCCGCAGGCCCAACGCCAGCGCTTTCCGGGTCACGAACCGCGTCTGCGGCATCGGTCCTTCGAACGCGTCGACCAGCAGGCAAACGCAGTCCACCATCCTTAGAACGCGCTCGACCTCGCCGCCGAAATCCGCGTGGCCGGGCGTATCGACGATGTTGATACGCGTGCCCTTCCAGGTGATCGCGGTGAACTTCGCCAGAATCGTGATGCCGCGTTCGCGCTCCAGATCGTTCGAGTCCATCGCGCAGTCGGCGATGACCTCGCCCGGACGGAAGGTCCCGGCCTGTCGCAAAAATCCATCGACCAGCGTGGTCTTTCCATGATCGACGTGCGCGATGATGGCGATGTTGCGGACGTCCTTGCGAACAGAGCGCGTCCCCGTTGGTTCGGTGGGTAAAGCGGGCGCGGTGGTGGGTTCAAACGGTGCGGCGGTACTCATGGGGTCGGCAGAGATACCGTCCGAACGGCAAGGATGCAAGGAAAGGCTTGGGAAGGCATCAGCCCGCCAGGTGGCGCCAATCAGCGCGTCAACAGCACTCTGCTTACCCGGCGGATGCGGGGGAAGCCAACAAACCAAACAAAATTAGGTAGATATAGATCCGCGTTGAGCCCTTGAAACGGTGGAGGTGATGGAAGGTACTTAGGTACGTATCTACGGGCGGGCGGCGCGCGCGTCTGGGAACGCCCTCCCCATGGCCAGTCAACGCTGGCGTTTTGTTTTGGACTTCTTCGATTGAGATCCGGCGACCCTACTCGCGCGGGCGTTCGGGGTGCTCATCTTGCCCAGGGCACTCAGCGTATTTCCGCACCACGCCTCGAGCGCCGCCTGACCGGCAAGACCGTAGTCGAGGGTGGCCAGCCAGGCGGGTAGCGCGAGCTGTCCCGCGAGATCCTGCTGCAGCTCGGAGCGCATCTTGCGCAGCCGTTCAGCCAAGCGCCGAGCCTCGCTCTTCGCCCGCGCGATGTGTTCCGCCACCACCAAGGGAGCCAGCTCGGCAAAGAACACCTTCAGCAGCAGCTCGTTGCGTTCGGGCTGAGGCTGGGGCGGACGCGCGAGCCAGTCGCGCAGCGCCAGCCTGCCCGCAGCCGAGATCTCGTAGGCCTGAGCACCCTTGGGCCCAAGGTCTGCCCCAGGCAGTACCAGTCCCTCGACCTCCAGGGCTCTCAACGTGGGGTACAGCTGTCCAAAACTTTCCTGCCAGAAGTTCCCGACCGTTGCCGAGATGCGCTGGCGCAAGGCGTACCCATTCGCGGGGCCCTGCAGGAGCATTCCAAGGACCACATATCGCGTTCGCTTCTCGCGGCTGGGCTCCGGGGTCGGGTTGTCTTTCATATCTAGGAGATATATATCTTCAAGATATGTACATCAAGGTCCTGCCGACTGTTTTCCACGCGCTGCTCCCTGCGCTGCTCTTCGTGCCCGTGGGTGCGCTGTTCGCTCCGGACGGCAAGCTCGATGCGACGCGTGTTCCGTGGATTCTTCTGGTCACTCAATTCCTGCTCTTGGCTTGGGTCGCCTTCTTGATGCGGAGGTGGCGGCCAACCCTCGACGACCTTGGCTTGCGGGTCAGACCAGGAACGACACGCATCATCCTCTTTGGTATGGGGGCAGGCGCGTTTCTCGCGCTGGGCTACGAAGTTGCTCTCTCGCCAGCGCTGGATTGGCTACGAACCCACGTGGGGGACGTCGTTCCTCCGGGGGAGACCCGTCGAGCGCTCGGATCCGCCGTCGTTCCCTTCGTGCTTGCCAACGTGTTTCTGGCCCCATTCGTGGAGGAGCTTCTCTTCAGGGGACTGCTCGACTGGCGATTCCGGGCTTTATGGGGGCCGCGCGTCGCCGCCGTCGTGGGAGTCGTTGCCTTCGGACTGCTCCACTGGGCTGGAGGCGTCTTCTACATTGCCGCGACGGCAGCCATAGGTGCCGGCTTTCTCACCTACCGTCGGCGATGCGGCTCGTTGCTGGGCAGCATCGCTGGTCATCTGGCCTTCAATACGCTGGAGGTCCTGCTTTTCTTGGTGCGCTGAATTTGGACTGGGGGTGAGGACAAGCAGTCCGGACGTTCACAGTGCAACGGCCGCCAGCAGTTCGCGCGCCAAATCGGACGGGAGGCGCTGGGCCACCGCGAGGGCCAGATCTGGGTCTTCCCGCTGCAGCCGATCACCGAAAGCGCGCGCGCCCAGTCGTTCCAATATCTGGCGCGGGTCCCCGGTCGGCGTGGTGGCAGCGACCAGAATCCGGGCGCGGTCACGGCTGCACTCGGTCGCGGCGTCGGTGGAGCCGGCACCCGCACGGGCGGCGCCGACGATCCGTTCCGCCCACGGGGCCCCTGTGTGCGCTGCCGCCCGTTTCAGTGTTTCTTCGTCGGCACCGCGGAGTGATGCCCCCAGCAAATCCGCTCCCGCGCCGGTCAACGCGGTCAGCAGCGCAGCCGGAGCCAGAGCCGTCAGCTTGCGCCCGAAACGCCTGGGTTCCACGCCGGGCGGCAGGGGCGGCACGGCGACGATCGGCGCCAGGACAGCGCGCTGAAGATCCGCAACGGCGTCGGCGGGGGCCGTGCCGGATTTTTGGTCGCGTTGCTGGGCCTGGTCGCCTTGGTTCAACGTCTCCTCCTCGGCACCACGCAGGGCGATGACCGCCGCGCCCACCGCCCGCAAGACGGAGGGGCCGTTCGCCGTGATCAGCCGAATGGTCTCGACCGATTCGTCACGCAGCACCTCACGCAAAGCATCCGGATGAACATCCTCGATACCGGCGGGCAGGGGGGCCAGCGCTTCTCGCGCGAACAGACCCAGCAATCGCATACGTTCGGGTCGTGGCAGCGCCGCGATTGTTCGTATGGCATCAGCGCAGCGTTCACCGGCGGGTGACGCCAGGGCCAGGACCGCCGCGCTGTCGCCCGCGTCCGCGGTTCCCGCGATCAGCACACCCAGGACAAAGCCGCGGTCGGCGGCGTCCAGGTCGGCCAATTGGGCATCAATCGTGGTCGGCACGGCCGGCATGGGGTGATAATAATGCGCCCATGGGCCGGCTGGTGCAGCGTTTTGGACGGGTGGTCCCGGCGGAGGTCCTGGACGCCCGCGCACAAGGGGATGCGATTTTGGCCGAGGCCCGGCGTCAGGCCGAGATGCTGGTGGACGAAGCCCGTGCGCAGGCAGCCGCGATGCGGGTCGAGGCCCAGCGCGCGGGCATGGCCGCCGGTCGTGCCGATGCGGAGGCCGCTTTCACGACCTTGTTGGTCGAAGCACGCGCGGACGCCGCGCGGGTGCACGCCGCGGCGATTCCCGCGGCCCGTACGTTGTCCATGCGCATGGCCGAGAAGATCGTCGGCCGGATCGTTCAGCTGGAACCGGCGGTGTTGGGGGATATCGCCGCCGCCGCGTTGGCGGCCGCCCGTGCGCGCGCCGGCCTGGTCCTGTTGCGCGTGCATCCCGACGATCTGGCGACGCTGGAGGCGGCGCGGCCGGTCCTTGCGGCGCGCCTGGCGTCCGCTGTTGAACTGCGCGTGATAGCCGATCCGTCCGTCGGTCACGCTGGCTGTGTCGTCGAAACCCCGGCCGGGCGTCTGGACGCGCGCCTAGAAACCCAGTTGGCCGCGCTGGAACGGGCTGCGTTCGGGGACGGGGCGGTCGTGGAAATGGGAAATGGGAAGTGGGGTGCGTGATGTCTGAACGGCGTGCGGTCGTCTCGGATCCGGGCGGCGAGCGCGAGGCCGAATCGCGCCTGCCGTCGGTCGCGGTACCCGGGTTGGAGGATCTGGGCGAAGCGCTGGCGCGGCTGGACGCCGTCAATCCGTTGCGTGTCGCCGGTCGGGTGACCGAGGTGACGGGCCTGGTGGTGCGCGCGACCGTGCCAGGAATTCGCGTCGGCGAATTGGTCTGGATCGACGGCGGCAGCGGCGGTCTGCGCGTACGCGCCGAGGTGGTCGGTTTTCGCGGCGACGAGGTTGTGCTGCTGCCGCTTGGCGAGGCGACGGGCATTGGGCCCGACGCGATGGTCACTCCGACCGGGCGTCCGTTGTCGGTGCGCGTGGGGCCTGGCCTGCTGGGTCGGGTCCTGGGGGGCCTTGGAGAGCCGATGGACGGTGCGGGTCCCATCGCCGGTCCGGTTCTCGACTGGGCGGTCGACAGGCCGGCGCCGGATCCTCTGAAGCGCCGCCGCGTCGAGCGTCCCCTGGCGCTGGGCGTACGCGCGATCGACGCGTTCCTGACCGTCGGTGAGGGTCAGCGGTTGGGCTTGTTCGCCGGATCCGGTGTCGGCAAATCGACGCTGATGGGACAGATCGCCCGCAACACGGAGGCCGAGGTCAACGTCATCTGTCTGGTCGGCGAGCGCGGACGCGAGGTCGCGGATTTCCTGGTCGATTCGCTGGGAGATGTCGGCCGTGCCCGTTCGGTGGTCGTGTGCGCGACCAGCGACGCCCCCAGTCTGGTGCGCCTGAAGTCGACCTTCGTGGCCACGGCCATCGCCGAATATTTCCGCGACCAGGGGCGGCGGGTTTTGTTCATGATGGATTCCGTTACCCGTTTCGCGCGCGCGCAACGCGAGGTGGGTCTGGCTGCCGGCGAGCCGCCCGCGCGGCAAGGCTATCCGCCCAGTGTGTTCGCCCTGTTGCCGCGTCTGTTGGAGCGGACCGGCAACAGCGATCGGGGATCGATCACCGCGCTTTACACAGTGCTGGTCGCCGGTGGCGACATGGAGGAACCCATTGCCGACGAGGTACGCGGCATTCTGGACGGACACATCATCCTGTCGCGGGAGCTGGCGGCGCGGAATCACTGGCCGGCGATCGACGTTCTTCCGTCGCTGTCGCGGGTGATGAGCGCGGTCGCCGATCCCGCGCACCGCGCCGCGGCTGGGCGTCTGCGCGAAATCATGGCCACCTACGAACGCCAGCGGGATCTGATTCTGCTGGGGGCGTATCAGCGCGGATCCGATGCGCGCACCGACGACGCGATAGGCAGGATCGACGCGATCAACGCGTTTCTCCGCCAGCCGACCGACGAATCGACTTCATTCGAGGAGACCGGCCGGCGCCTGGCGCAACTGCTGGTCTGACGAACCCGATCAAGATCCCGACCGGAAGACGGTGGAAGGAATGCATATGCCCGACCCTGACTGCCTGTTCTGCAAGATCCGCGACGAGAAGATTCCGGCCGCCGTGGTTCACCGCGACCCGGACGTGCTGGCGTTCAAGGACATCACGCCACGCGCGCCGCTGCACCTGTTGGTGATCCCCACGCGGCACATCGCGACCCTGTCCGACGCGGGTCCCGAGGACGCCGAGATCTTCGGCAAGTTGATGGTCACGGGCGCGCGCCTGGCGAAGGACGCCGGCTACGCCGAGAACGGCTACCGCGTGGTCATGAACGCCGGCCCCGACGCCGGCCAGACCGTCTATCACGTTCACCTGCACGTGCTTGCGGGGCGTGCGCTGGGTTGGCCGCCCGGGTGACGATCCCGCGACGGGGGAGGCAGCTCCTGCGGCGCCTACCACGAAAATCAGGACCGCGAGTCCCGCATTTCGTGGTTTAGGTTTGCGCGGGGAAGCCGGGTGTCGTGCGGGTCCTGGAAATCTAACCCTGCGACCGATCAGCGGCGCGTGAGCCGGGAGACGGGGACGGCAATCACCTTCTCGCCAATGCCGGCCTCGTCTTGCTTGCGGAACACACCGATCGGACGGACCGAGCCCGGACGCCTTTCTTTGCCATGAAATGCCTCGGTCATGAGGTGGCGAATGCGGATGGTCGTGGCTCATCAAACAGCTGACGGGAACACCTCCGCGGCCAGGCGGGGCAACTCTTCGGCCAGGTACAGCGGCAGCGAGAGCAACGTGTATCTCGCGGTCGTACCAAGCCGGGTGGAGGCGACCACCTTGGTGATCGTGGGCAGATCGGCATTGAAGCGAACCGCGAGGGGAAAGGCGCGCTCGGCCATGAAGATGTGGAGGCTCTTGTGCGAGCCCGTGGTCCCCGCCTTGACCTCAACGGGAACGATGTGCGCCCCCTGTTGGGTCATGTAATCAAGCTCTGCTTCGGAACCGCGCGCATCGCGGTGCCAATAATAAAGGGCCGGCTCTTCGTGCGCGCGGAAGCCGAGCCGCAGAAGCTGTCCGACGACCTGCTCCGCCACAGCACCGCGATGGGCCAGCATCAAATCGGCCGTCGCATCAAGTTCAGCCACCGACAGGCCCAGACACGCCGACAGCAAGCCGACGTCGAGCAGGATCAACTTGAAGCGCTTTTCGTCGACGCCCGCCGCCAGCGGCAGCGCCGTGGCGGGGGTACCGCGGACGCGGTGGCAAACGCGCGCCAGCGACAACAACTCCACCGCCTGTGCCAATGCCAACGAGCGCTCGGTCCGATCGACCTGTGCATAGCGGAACTTGCCACCGACCTGCTGCGCGACCGAGGACAGCACGGCGTTCAGCCTGCCGTGATGCACGCGACCAGCGTACTTCGCGAAGTCCGATCGCAGTGTTGCCAACAGATCACTTTGCACCTCGCTTGCGGACAGCAGGGAACGTTCGTTGCGGTAGCGCTCGACCACCGCGGGCATGCCGCCCACCAGCAGATATTGGCGAAAGAGATCCAGCATCCGATCGTGGAGGGGCGCGATCGTCGCCTGCCCCGCGCGGATGTCCTCCGCAGTGATCTGCGTGGCAAGCGCGCCAAGGCGTTCTTCGCCCATCGCCTCCAGAAATTCCCGGAACCCCATCGGCTCCAGGTGCATGAAGGCGATCCGACCCACCGGCATGCTGAAGGTCGGGTCGGCAAGCGCGAAGTCCAACAACGAGCCCGCGCAGATGATCGGCAGCGCGGGCAGCTCCTCCGCGAACCAGCGCAGTTTCGCCAGCACCGCTGGCTCGGCTTGTATCTCATCGAGAAACAGCAGCGCGCTGCCGTCCGGCGGAATCCTGGCGCGCGCCATCGCCTCCAGGCGCGCCAGGATCGCCCGCGGGTCATTGTCCGAAAAGCAGCGAGCGATGGCCGGATCGCGCTCCAGATTCATTTCGACCACCCGACCGAATCGGGTCTGCCCCCACATCCTGATGAGGTGCGACTTCCCGACCTGCCGGGCGCCCCGCACAATCAGAGGCCTCCGATCCGGCCGGTCGGCCCAGGCGTCCAAGGCGGTTTCACGTATTCTTTTCACATAAACATAATAAAAGAACCGTATTAAAAATCAATAGAATGTAGTTTAAGTACCTATGCGTGTCGCCGAGAAGCAGCCGTCGGCGTGGGCTGAAACCGGCCACCACGACAACTCCGATGACGGCGGCCCGTTCGCTTCACAATCCGATTCGTGGGGATCCCCCGTTCCGCCCGTTCGAGACGGTGCGCCCCCATACCGCCGGTCCCCCGCCCCCCCCATCCCGCCAATCCCTGGCAGACTGTGCGGGGCCGACAAGCTCACCCCAAGTGAGCTATGGGTTCTCAGACGCCAGAGTATCGACGTCGTCGAGAAATGCTTGCAGTGTCGGGGCACTGACCGGCGTTCCGTCGACAATCGCGATCACACCGCCGAGGTCGCAGCGCTGACAGCGATTCAGACAATCCTTGACCAGCGGAACGTGTTCGCGATCGCGCAGCGTTGAGAGCAGGGGAGCGAAGTCGGAGGCGAACCGCTCAACGGATTTTTTGCACAGGTGGATCTGCACGGGGGGCGGACCTTACATGAGCGTACCGGCCCCAAGGATCCCCATGAGCGTGGCTACGACGGATGGATCCGGAACGCGCGGTTTGTTCCCCAGCGCAACGCGGAGAAGTCCTTGCGGTCGAGCGTCAGGATGTCACCAGACCTTACGTCCTCGGCCAGGACCACCAAGGTGGCGTCGGCATAGTCCAACCCAAGATCGGCGTAGCGACGCAGGATCTCACTGGCGCGGAGCAAAACTTCCGTCGATCCCGGAACCATGACAGCGCCGCCATCAAGGACGAATCTCAGAACGGCCGAAACACCACCGGTGACTCGCCCCAGCAGATGCGTGGCCTCGGTGATGACGGGCTCGGTGGTTAGCACCGGCCGCATCCATCTCGAAAACACCTTCACGCACGCCGCGTGGTGGACCTGACTGCGATCGAGCAACGAAACCAAGCCGCCGGTGTCCAGCAGCAGCTCACCGGCCACGGGCCAGCGACTCCAGTACGTGGCGGCGGTGGTCGCGCGCCAGGTTGGGAATTCCCGACTTCAGCGAGCCCAACAGGTGGCCCACGCGGCTTGCGGGACGCGCCGCTTCCGCCGACGGTCGCAGGTAGGCTTGCAAAGCATCGCGGACCACGTCCGATCGGCGGCGCCCCGACTGCTCGGCGAGGTTTCGAATGTCCTCGGCCATGTCGTCAGGAACCCGTACCACCAATTGTTGTGTGGGCATCGCAATGCAAGTGTAATGCAACCCGGATCGGGCCGCCAATGGGGTCGTTGCTGGCAGAATCCCCGACCTTCGCGCAAATGCTAGATTCCACGCCCATGTCCTTGAACCGGCGCAACCTGCGCGATGCGCATCGCATCGTCGTCAAACTGGGCACGCACGTCGTGACCCGGGACGGCGTGCAACTGGCCGTTGAACGACTGCGGGGATTGGTGGAAAGCGTGGTGCGGTTGCGTGCCGCGGGCCGCGAGGTTGTCTTGGTATCCAGCGGCGCCGTGGGGATGGGCATGCAGGTGCTGGGACTGTCCGACCGCCCGCGATCCCTGGGACTGCGTCAGGCCTGCGCGGCCGTGGGGCAGGGAAACTTGATGGGTTTTTACACACAAGCGTTCGCCGGGTTCGGTGTAACGGCGGCGCAGGTGTTGCTGACGCAGGAAGATCTCGGCGATCGGGATCGTGCCCTGTGTTTGCGAACCACGTTGATGCGTCTGCTGGAACTAGGGGTGGTCCCGGTCCTGAACGAAAACGACAGCGTCAGCGTGCGCGAGCTGGTGGATCACCAGCGCTCTGTATCGCCGTCGCCCGACGAAGAGCCGGCGACGCCGGTATTCGGTGACAACGACGGCCTGTCGGCGCGCGTCGCCGTGACGTTGGATGCCGATCTGTTGGTGCTGTTGACCAACGTCGCGGGCCTGTTCACGGCGAACCCCGCCGACGACTCCAGCGCGCGCCGGATCGACGAGATCGCGCTGGTCGACAACGCGACCCTGGCGTTGGCCAGTGGGGGCTCGGTCGGGGGCACGGGCGGAATGGCCAGCAAACTGGAGGCGGCGCGTCTGGCAAATGCCGAGGGCACGGCCGTGTTGATCGCCAGCGGAGAAGAGCCCCGGGTTTTGGAACGCGCGCTCGACGGTGAGGATCTGGGGACACTGATCACCGGCACCGAACGCCGCGGCGCACGCTGGCGCCGCATCGCCGTCTCGACCCGGCACCGCGGAGCCCTGATCGTCAATGAGGGCGCGCTGCGGGCGCTGTCCGGGAAGAAGGCGTCGCTGTTGCCCATCGGTGTCGTGTCCGTCGACGGCGAGTTCGAAAAGGGCGACGTCGTCGAGATTCGCGACGGCAGCGGGCGCGTTCACGGACGGGGCCTGGTCAACTATCCGGCTGACGCGTGCCGCAAATTGGTCGGCCGCCGGAGCGACGAGATCGAAGCCATTTTGGGTTGGCACGGCTATGATGCGGTCGTCACGCGCGACAACTTGGTTATGGGAGCGGTATGACTTCTTCCGCATCGGCATTCACGAAGGACGCGGCCAAGGCGGCCAAGGCGGCCGGGGCAGCCTTGCGCGACGCGCCCGGCACAATCCGCGCGACGTTGCTTTCGGATCTGGCGGCGGCGCTTGAACGCGACGACGTGCGCGCGTCCGTGTTCGCGGCGAACGCGCGCGACATGGAGCGCGCCAAGATCGATCAGGCCAACGGCACGTTGGCGCCGGCGCTGGTCAACCGCCTGGGTCTTGATGCCAAGAAGATGGTGGCGCTGTCCGACGGGTTGCGGCAACTGGCGGCGATGACGGATCTGGTGGGTCGCGTGACGTTGCGCCGCGAGCTGGACGACGGCCTGATCCTGGAACGCGTGACGTGTCCCCTGGGACTGATCGGCGTTGTGTTCGAGGCGCGCCCCGATGCGCTGATTCAGATCGCCGGCTTGGCCCTGCGCAGCGGCAATGCCGTGATCATGAAAGGCGGCAGCGAGGCGCAGGAGAGCAACCGCGCGCTGACCGCGGTTGTCCACGACGTGCTGGTCAGACACGGACTGGATCCCCGTCTGGCCGTGCTGCTGGAGGGCCGCGCCGACGTGGCGGCGGTCCTGGAACAGCATGGGATCGTCGACCTGATCGTGGCGCGCGGTTCCACTGAGTTCGTGCAGTACGTTCAGCGATCGACACGTATTCCCGTCATGGCGCACGCGGCGGGAATTTGTCACCTGTACCTGCACCGCGCGGCCGATCCCCAGATCTCCGCGCGCGTGGCGGTCGATTCGAAGATGACGTACCCGGCCGCCTGCAACGCGCTGGAAACGTTGCTGTGGGACGAAGGCGCGGAGGCCGCGCTGGACGCGTCGGTGGTGGCCTTGACCGCGGCGGGCGTCGAGCTGCGTGGCTGTGCCGCGACCCGCACGCGCTATCCCCAGATGACCGCTGCTACCGACGCCGACTGGGACACCGAATACGGCGCCGCAATCTTGTCCATCCGTCGCGTCGCGGACATCGGCGAAGCGTTGGCGCACATCGATCGCCACGGCTCGCGACACACCGACGCCATCGTCACCGCGGACGCGGCCGCCGCGCGGAAGTTCCTGGCGTCGGTCGATGCGGCGGGCGTGTATCACAACGCCAGTACGCGTTTTTCGGACGGTTACCGCTACGGCCTGGGGGCCGAGGTCGGTATCAGCACCGACAAACTGCACGCGCGTGGGCCGGTCGGCGTCGACGGACTGCTCACCTACCGCTGGCTGCTGCACGGCAACGGGCATCTGACGGCCGACTACGGCGGCGGTAAGCGTTTCAAACACCGGGATCTGCCAACCGACGGGGCGAAATAGCGCGGCAGAATTGTGAGGATTGGTTGGCTACATCCGACGAAACACTGTTCCCGCTGTTCCTGAAGCTTGCCGGGCGAAACGTCCTGCTGGTGGGCGGTGGACCGGTTGCCACGGCAAAGGCCGGCGCCCTGGCCGAGGCCGGTGCCCGGGTGACTCTTGTGTCGCCGACCGTGACCGCCGCGCTTGCCGGGCTGGCCGCCGCGCATGAATGGTCCGTCCACGAACGGGCGTTCCAGGCCGCCGACTTGGATCAGGCCTGGTTGGTGATCGCGGCGGCGCCACCCGCTGTCAACCGCGACGTCTCGTTAGCCGCCGAGGCGTGCCGGATCTTCGTCGTGGCCGTGGATGATCCACCGTCCGCCAGCGCGTATGGGGCGGGAATCGTGCGTCGGGCCGGCGTCACCCTGGCGGTATCGACGGCGGGGCACGCACCAGCGCTGGCGGGCCTGCTGCGCGAAGGACTTGAAGCCGTGCTGCCCGACGATCTGGACGCTTGGATCGCGGAGGCGCGCCGCCTGCGGCCGGCCTGGCGTGCCGACGCGATCCCGCTTTCCGAGCGACGCCCGCGCCTGCTGTTGGCGTTGAACGATCTTTACCGAACCGACGGAGGTTCCCGTGGCTGATCCGGGGCGTGGACGTGTGATCCTGGTGGGGGCAGGGCCGGGCGATCCGGATCTGCTGACGATCCGGGCCGCGCGTCGATTGGCCGAGGCGGATCTGGTGCTGTACGACGCGTTGTCATCCGAGGCGATGCGGGCTTACGCGCCGCGCGCGCGCTGGTTCTACGTCGGCAAGCGCGCGTGCCGCCAATCGATCGGCCAGGACGTGCTGAACCGACTGATGATCAAAGAAGCGCGGCGCGGGCACGTCGTCGTGCGCTTGAAATGCGGCGATCCGTTTGTCTTCGGTCGCGGCGGCGAAGAACTGCTGGCGCTGGCTGCCGCCGGTGTTCCGTGCGAGGTCGTACCGGGCCTGTCGACGGCGGTGGCCGGTCCCGCGTTGGCGGGGATTCCCGTCACGCACCGGGGGGCTGCGTCTTCGTTCGCGGTGATCGCGGGTCACCACGAAGCGATCTTTCGACCTCTGTTGGCGGCATTGCCCACCAGCGGGATGACGGTCGTGGTCCTGATGGGCCTGGCGCAACGGGCCGCGATCGCGTCGGCGCTTCACGATTGCGGCTGGCACGCGGCCACCCCGGCGGCGGTGGTGATCGGCGCTGCGACCCCCGCCGCGTGGCGCTGGACGGGGGCGCTCGGCGAACTGAGTACCGTGGAAATTCCCGCCGCGCCGCCCGGACAACCCGGCGCGCCCGGCCTGTTGGTGATTGGCGAAGTCGTGGCCGTCGCCGCCGAGGTCGAAAGGTTGCGGCGGGAATTCCAACCGGGGGCGGACGTCGCCGCCGATAACGACCTGATCCGGGCCGCGCGTCTTCCGCTCGCGTGAAACCCGACTACGGCCGCAGTAGGCCGGCCGCAAGCAGCCCGAAAATCGCGGTGCCCAGCACAATCCGGTACACGACGAACGGATGCATCGTGCGCGTGCGAAGAAACCGCAGCAGCCAGGCGATGCTGGCGTAGCCGGTGATTGCCGATGCGGCGAGGCCGATCAGCAGCGGTACGGTTCCCACGTCGGAGTGAAGAACGTGTTTCATTTCGAAGATACCGGCGCCGGCGATCGCCGGGATCGACAGCAGAAACGAAAACCGCGCGGCGGCGTCCCGACGCAAACCCATCGCCATCGCCGCCAGGATCGTGATCCCGGATCGCGACACCCCCGGGACCAGCGCCAGTGCCTGCGCGCACCCGATGAAGATCGCGTCCCGCAAAACCAGTTCCTCGAACGCGCGCCGATGGCGCGCCAATCGCTCGATGATCGCCAGCGCCACCGCGACGGTGATCAGCGCCGCGGCGATCACGGGCAACGCGCGCAGCCCGCCACGAATCGCGCTCTTGGCCAGAATCCCGACCACGACGACCGGCAGCGTGCCGACAATCAGGTAGACGGCAAGCCGCGCCTGGGGATCGCTGCGGCGGGTGGGGTCGCCAATCGCGCCTGTCACCCCACGCGCGATGGCCATCAGGTCCGATGCGAAGAACGCCAGCACCGCCGCCAAGGTACCCAGCTGAATGACCGCCGAAAACGCCGCCCCCGGATCCGACCAACCCAGCAGCGCGGGGACAATCCGCAGATGTGCCGTCGACGAAATGGGAAGAAACTCGGTCACGCCCTGGACCACGCCCAGGACGGCTGCTTCGACTGATGTCACCGGGCGGATCTATCCCAGTCGGAGGCGCGCTACAAAATTCCGGTCGCTGTGAATCGCGCCGCGAAACACCGCCACGCCGCGGGCGGCATGTGGCAAATGCCGTGTGATACTGTGATTCGAGGCCTGAACGTGATTGTCGACCTGGTGGGCGAGATGGGGCAGGTGTATCTGCTGGTCCCGTTCCTTTGGGTCATGAAATACAAGCCGACCCACGTATTCGAACTGCAGCCCATGGTGCCAGGCAGTTACCCGCCGCCGCCGCGCTGAATGTTAGGCACGGGTGCGGGTATCACTTCGCCCGAAATAACCCGACGTACGTTCCCGGCGTCGTCCCGAATCAGCAGCGCACCGTCGTCGGCAACGCCCGTGGTGATGCCCTCGATGTAACCGCCGCTCACGTGCGCGCGGCACCTTATCCCCAACTCCGCATGGGCCTCCCACAGATCGATCGCGGCCGCGACGCCAACCGATTGGAACCGTTCATAGGCGGGCTCGAAAGCCGACAGGATGCGCGCCAGCACGTCCTCACGTGACAACACCGCGCCGTGGGCCAATCGCAGGGACGTCGCCTTGTCCGCCAGATCGTCGGGAAAAATTTCGGTGTTCACGTTGACACCGATCCCCAGCACCACGTGTGAGATCCGATTGCCCTCGGTGCTGGCCTCGGTCAGCACGCCGGCGACCTTGCGCTGCTGTTCGCCCACGCGCAACAGCAAGTCGTTCGGCCATTTGACCCGCGCATCGAAGCCTAGGCCTCGCATGGCCTTTGCCAGCGCGCCGCCCGCCAGCAGCGTCAAGGGCGGGATCTCCACCGCCGGTCGCCGGGGCCGCAACAGCAGCGACAGGTACAGGTTCGCACCGCGCGGCGAGTGCCAGCTCCTCCCCAGGCGTCCGCGTCCATGCGTCTGCTGGTCCGCGGTCACCAGCAATCCCTCGGGTGCGCCCGCCCTTGCCTGGGCAGCCACCAAATCGTTGGTCGACACACACGTATTCACGTGCACGTGGCGATGCCCCAGCCACGTGGACTCGCGTCGGGAAGCGACCGCCACGGTGTCCAGGGGGGCGCCTTCGTGTCCCATCGTCGCGTTCATTCTGGGTCCCGCGATCGCGCTCCGCTCATGCCTTGCCAGTCATTCACGACCCGCTGCCGGCTCGGGTGTCCGTTCCTTCGGCAAGCGGCAACGCTCAGCGGTCGCGCTCGGCGGCCCCCGTACGGCCCGCCACCACGGGCCGCACCTCCATCGACAGATCGACCGCCCGCGCCGAATGGGTCAGTGACCCGACCGATATGATGTCGGCGCCAGACTTCGCCAGCTCGTGCATGCGATCCAGCGTGACGCCCCCCGAAACCTCAATCAACGTCCGCGGTGCCCGGTCACGCACCCGTTTGACCGCTTCGAGAATGTCGCGCGTCGCGAAGTTGTCCAGCAACACGGCCTCGGCTCCCGCCTCCAGCGCCTCGTCAAGCTCGGTCAACGAATCCACCTCGACCTCGATCCGCAGGCTGTGGGTGGCGTTCGCTCGCGCGCGCCGCACCGCCTCGCGTACGGATCCGACCAGCGCGATGTGATTGTCCTTGATCAGGATGCCGGATGACAGATCCGCCCGGTGGTTGTGCCCGCCACCGACGCGAACGGCGTATTTTTCAAGCGCGCGCAGCCCCGGCGTCGTCTTGCGCGTGTCCGTGATCCGCACCTTTGCGCCCTCCGCGGCCGCAACGAAGGTCTGGGTCAACGTCGCGATGCCCGACAGATGTTGCATGAAATTCAGCGCCACGCGCTCACCGGCCAACAACGCCTGAGCTGGTCCCCGGACCGTCGCCACCAGGGTTCCCGGCGTGACCGGATCGCCGTCGGCCACGCGTCCGCGCAGGCGCGTCCGCCAGTCGAAACGCGTGAACACCGCTTCCGCAATTCCCAGCCCACAAACCACCAGGCGTTCCTTGGCGATGATGTCGGCTTCCGCTTCCTGGCCTTCGTCAATGACCGAACCCGACGTGACGTCGCCGCGTCCCGCGTCTTCCTCCAGCGCCAGATCCAACAGGCGCTGAACGGCTGGGGTGTACCAGGGGGCTTGAAATACGCTCACGCGGCTGCCTTCCGCCACTCTTCGACCGCCCAACCACGCTGCCGCGCCGTGCGTCGCAGACGGGGATCGGGGTTGACGATCACGCGATGGCCTACGCGCTCCAGCATGGGAAGATCGCTGTATGAATCGGTGTAAAACCAGCTTTTGTCCAGGTTCACGCTACATGCGCGGCCCATAGCCTCGGCCCAATGCACCTTGCCGGCCCCGAAACACGCGGGGCTGATGACCCGGCCCGTGAACGCGCCCCCCTCCACCTCCAGTTGCGTCGAGATCACCTCGTCAATTCCCAGAACCTCGGCCACGGGACGGGTCATGTAGGTCGGCGACGTCGAAAGGATGGCCAGGACGTGGCCGTCCTTTCTATGTTGTTCGATCTTCCTCAATGCGGCCGGCAGCAGCAGGGGCAACACCTCGTCCTCCACCAACCGGCGACAGCGTTCTTCGAACTCGCGCTCGGAAAACCCGCGCATTCCTTGCATGATCTTGCTAGCCATCGCGTTGACGTCGATCAGCGAAAAGTGATACTTCGCCAACCAACCCATGGCCCGCAGCGCGCGGCCCATCGAAATTTCTCCGCGGCGCCGCAGGTCCTTCAGGAATACCCGGCCGGTGTTACAGCCGACCAGCGTTCGGTCCAGGTCAAAGAAAGCACCCACGCGCGACATCAGCGGAGCCACTGTATCACGGTTGGCCGTTCGCGGGCCTGCCGGGCGCTTGTCGAGCGACGGCTCGGTGACGACTGAAAACGGATTGGCTCGCGGTGGCAACGCCGCGCGTTGGTCGTGGTTTTGGCGATATTTGACCCTATCCCGATGGCACGCTAGGAACGCAACCAGCAATGCGCCTGACGGGTGGTTCGGATCGTGGTCGACGGCTCAAGGCGCCACGTGGCCTTCACACGCGTCCCACGGCCGCGAAAATACGCGAGGCGATTTTCAACATCCTGGGCCCGCCACCCGACGGTGCGGTGTTGGATCTTTTTGCTGGAACCGGCGCGTTGGGCCTGGAAGCGCTGTCGCGGGGCGCGCGCAAGGTCGTGTTCGTGGAACGCGATCGCCACGCGCTGGCGGTCCTGCGCCAGAACATTCGCGACCTTGGAATGGAATCGCGCGGTGTTGTGGTCGGCGCCGACGTGTGCACCGGCATTCGCCGCCTGGCGGCATCGATGTCCAAGGTGCAACCTGAGCCCGGAGAGGCCCCGTCCGATGAAAATCGGTTCTCCTGGGTCTTCATGGATCCGCCGTACGCCACGGCGGCGGCCGATGTGCTCGCCGAACTCTCCGAGAACGACTTGCTGGCTGGTTGCGCGGTCATCATCGTCGAACACGATCGGCGCCATCGCCCGGCCGCATCAATCGGGGGCCTGTTTCTGACGGACCGTCGCGAGTACGGCGATACGGAACTGTCCTTTTATCGCGCAGGTCGGTCGTGACGTTGGGGATTTCGCCCTAGGCCATGCCGGCCGCCGAGCGCATCGCCGTCTACCCCGGCACGTTCGATCCCATCACGAATGGGCACGTGTACATCCTTAAGCGGTCGCTGAAGATCTTCGATCGCCTGGTGGTCGCGCTTGCCGAGAACGTTCGCAAGACGCCGCTGTTTTCGATCGATGAGCGCCGCGAGATGATCACCGAGGCCGTCGATCGCGATCCGCGCATCGAGGTGGACGCCTTCGGTGGTTTGCTGGTCGACTACGTGCGGCAGCGGGGCGCGACGACCGTGATCCGGGGACTGCGGGCGTTGGCCGATTTCGAGTATGAATTCCAGGCGGCGCACATGAACAGGCACCTGGCCCCCGAGGTCGAAACCATTTTTCTCATGACCAGCGAGGAGAGCTTTTATGTATCCTCGTCCCTCGTGAAGGAGGTGGCTCTCATGGGCGGGGATGTCTCGCGTATGGTGCCGCCCGCGGTCGCCGCTGCCCTGTCACGCCAAGTAAAGGTCCGGAACAACAAAGACGCCCACCAGAAACCCTAAGAACCAAAACGGAACCAGGAGTCGTAGTTTGAAACTTTCCCGCCGGTTGTCCCTCATCGAGCCATCCCCCACGCTGGCGGTATCCGCCAAGGCCGCGGCGTTGCGCGCCAAGGGGCTGGACGTCATCAGTTTCGGCGCGGGCGAACCCGATTTCGATACGCCATCTCACATCAAGGAGGCGGCCAAGCGGGCGCTGGACGCCGGGGCGACCAAGTACACGTTGGTTGAAGGAACCCCAGCACTGCGCGCGGCCGTCGCCAAGTGGCTGGGCAAGGCGCACGGACTTGCGATCGAGCCCGGGGAAATCATCGTCAGCGCCGGCGCCAAGCAGTCGCTGTTCAACGCCCTGCACGCGATTGTCGACGAGGGCGACGAGGTCATCATCCCGACGCCCGCGTGGGGCAGTTACAACGAGATCGTGAAGATGGCTGGGGGGCGCCCGGTGACCGTTCCCGGCGCCGCCGAGGAAAATTTCGTTCCGCGCATTGCCGACATCGCCAAGGCGATATCGCCCCGCACGAAGGCGATCTTGTATTCATCGCCCTGCAACCCAACCGGAGCGATGTTGGACGAAGCGACTGTGCGCGCGATCGCCGATCTGGCCGTTAAACATGACTTTTGGATCATCACCGACGACATCTACCGCACGCTGCTTTACGGAGACGCGCGGTTTTTTCAGCCCGCGACCATTTCTCCCGAGGTGCGGGCCCACACGGTCATCGTAGACGGCGTATCCAAATCGTTCGCGATGACCGGCTGGCGCATCGGATTTGCATGCGCGCCCAAGGAATTGGTCGCCGCCATGGGCACACTCCAGGGGCAGTCGACCACGAACGCCGCGGCGGTCAGCCAGGCAGCGGCGTTGGCCGCAATTGAAGGACCGACGGATGAGTTGGAGACGATGCGTGTCGAATTCGATCGGCGCCGCAAGGTGATGATCAAGGCGTTGCGCGAGATTCCGGGTGCCAAGTGCGTCGAGCCCAAGGGGGCTTTCTACGCGTTTCCGGATTTTTCGGCTTTCCTTGGACGAAAAACGCCGGAAGGCAAAGTCATCGGCGACGACGCCCAGCTTTGTGAATACCTGATCGAATCGGCGCGGGTCGCCGTCGTGCCCGGATCGGCGTTCGGCGCCCCGGGATACGTGCGCTTGTCCTATGCTACTTCGATGAAAAACGTCGAAGAGGGCGTCTCGCGCATCGCGGCCGCGGTGGCGCGGCTTAGCTAGCGTGTAGGGCGCCGCGCCTTGGGGGCGCCTCTGGCGCGTGGCTTCCTCAAAAGCCCGAACCGCGTGCCGTATTGGGGATCAGGTCGAACGGGGGGACCCGGCACTGAGCCGTGCTCCGGCCCATTGGACACCACCAAACGAAATCTTCCGGTAGGTCCCTCGCCAAGGAGCCCCCTCATGAATTCGAAATTTGGAGTTTCTGCTGTTGTCGCTGGAACGGTTCTGGCGCTGTACGTAACGTGGGGCGCCGTTGGCTGTACCCCGGAAGCAGCGACCGGTCCGATTACCGGAGCTGGTACGGGGGGGACAACGGCCGCGGGTACCGGGGGCGCAGCCGCACCGGGAACCGGCGGAACCACCGCCACGGGCACGGGCGGATCGACAGTCACGAGCACGGGCGGATCGACCGTTACAAGCACGGGCGGATCGACGGTCACAAGCACGGGCGGCGCGACCGTCACAAGCACGGGCGGTAGTACCGCCACGGGCACCGGTGGCACCACTGCCGCCGGTACCGGCGGAGCATCGGCGGGAACCGGCGGTACCACGGTTGCGGCGCCTCTGTGCACGACCCAGGCGAAGGACGGCGTCTGCGTCACACCGACGGATGTTTGCTACAAGACCTGTGGCCCCGAAAACAACGGGGCGAAATTGGGGACGAAGACGGAAACCTGTACCGCGGGTGTGTACGTCGAGGCCAAGTGCGCCTTTCCGGCGGCCGACTACGCTTGTTACAAGGTCACCGCGACCACGCCCGCATGTACGGCAGTGACGGCATCGACCGCATGCACGGCCGCCGCATGCACCCCGTGTTCCGGATACAACGACAGCGCCGGTGCGGCCAAGGTCGGGTTCTGCGTCTGCGGGTCCAGCGGAAAGTGGACATGCGGAAGCATCGCCGAATGGCCCTGCACCACGATGGGTACCCCGACCACCGCCGGCGGCACCGGCTGCTAGCTTCGGGAGCCTGCTCAGGCTTGGGTCGTCGTGACCTTGCGACGGCGGAGCTTCTCGACCAGGGTCGTGCGGTTCAGGCCCAGCAACTCGGCCGCGCGATTCTTGTTTCCGCCGGTGCGGACCAGAGCCTCACCGATGATCTTCTCCTCGACGGCGTCGAGGATGGTTTTCAGATCGGTGCCATTTTCGGGCAGTTCAGGGATGGGTGCGCCGGTGGCCGGCGTCGAGCGTGGTGTCCGAACGGAGGCCGGCAGATCCGTCGGCATCAAGACACCGGCGCCTTTTACGATCACCATCCGCTCGACCAGATTCTCCAGCTCGCGGATGTTGCCTGGCCATGAATAGTTCTTCATCAGCCCCATCGTCTGCGGATCGATCGCTGTCACTTGCCGTCGGTGTCTTTCGTTGGCGCGGCCAAGAAAAAACTCCGCCAGGCGGACGATGTCCGTACTGCGCACGCGCAAGCTGGGCATCTCGACGGGAATGACGTTCAGCCGCCAGAACAAATCCGCTCTGAAGCGTCCCGTCGCGACCTCGTGTTCCAGATTGCGATTGGTCGCTGCCAGGATGCGGACGTCGATCTTGTGTGGGGTTTCCTCGCCGACGGGCGAAAGCTCCCCGTCCTGAATCAGGCGCAGGAGCTTCGCTTGGACCGCTAGCTCCATCTCCGCGATCTCATCCAAGAAAATGGTACCGCCATCAGCCTGCCCGAATTTCCCCAGCCGCGACGTGGTCGCTCCCGTGAAAGCTCCCCGCGCGTGGCCGAACAGCTCCGATTCGACAAGATTCGGGGGAATCGCCGCGCTGTTGACGGCGACGAACGGTTTCGCCGAACGGGAAGAACCCGCGTGCAGTGATCGCGCCGCCAATTCCTTGCCGGTGCCCGATTCGCCGGTGATCAGCACAGTGCAACGCGTATCGGCCACCTGAGACAGCAGCGACAAAACCGGCAGCATCGACGGATCGGAGCCCAGCAGCCATGGTGCGTTTCGGTCCCGCCAACCAAGCGGATCGGCAGGATTGCTTGGCGGATTGTGCGGGCCAAGGACGGACGCCACGGCTTCCTCCAACGCATTCGCGTCGAAGGGCTTGATCAGAAAATCCCGGGCGCCCGCATGTATCGCCCTGACCGCGTCCGGAATTTCGGCATTGCCGCTCATCGCGATCACGGGAGTCTGCGGCGCGTATTGTCGCGCGGCCGCGATGATCTCGAAGCCGTTGACGCCCGGCATGCGGATGTCGGTGAGAATCAGATCGAAGCGGTCCTGACGAATCTTAGCGGCGCCATTGGGACCGTCCGTGGCGGTCACCTCGTGGCCGCTGCTGCGAAGAATGCGCCCCAGGCTGCGGCACAGCGTTTCCTCATCATCGCAGAGCAGAATTTTCCCCATGCCAGACCTCGCGGCGCTCAATTTAGTAAGCTACGCAACACGATCATACATCAAGTCGGCGGCGATTTTCGACGGTATTTCAAAGATTTGGCGGACCTTCGCGCACAGTTATCCACAGGGATACGGGACCAAGTCCAGAACGTGTTCGACCGTCCTGGTGACATTATCGGGCCGGCTTTTTGTCCGCGCGTCCGGCACGTGGTGGCGGCCAGACCAACCGGGGAATGGGGGATCCTGCCGGCACGGCGGCTTGGGTCCGGCAGTGTATGAAAGTCCGGGCTTGATCGTTGCGCACCCACCGCTTAAACCGTGCAGATGGTCGATCCGGTCCGGACACTGGTGGGGGCTTTGGAGCGCGAACTGGCCGCGGTGTCGGGCGCGACGCTGTATCCCGGGGCGGGTGCCGACGCCGCCGAGCGATTTCATTCGATTTTCAACAGCGAACCGCCGCCGGGATTGGCGGCGTTCTTGGCCGCTCACGACGGGGGACGATTGGGTCCCGGTTCAGATCTTCTGACGCTGGCGGATGCGGCCACCAGGTTTCAAGGCCTGGCGGCGGCGGGACAGCGGGGATTGTGGCCCTTCCTGGAGCACGGCGGCCGCCTGTTCGCCCTGGACGCCGAGGGAACCAGCACGGACGGTGAATGGCCGGTCGTGGAGGTCACCGATCGGGGCGTCGAAAGGGTGGGAACCTCGTTGCTCCGGTTCCTGCACGTGCTGGCGGTCGAACTGGCAACGGCGGCGGTTACGGGCGTCGGAATCGGTACGGACGCGGAGGCGGGTCTCCCCCGATCGCGGTCGCTTTGCGAGGAGTGCTGCCGGCGCGATCCGGGTCTGGCGGATCATTGGCTTGAGCTGGCTCAACTCTTGGAAGAGGCCGGCGACGAATCGGCGGTGGACGCCACGCTGGCCGCGGCGGTGCGCGCCGCGACGCCACCAACGCCCGCGTTGCTTTTCGCCGTGGGGATGCGGGCGGCGTTGCACCAGGATTGGGCGGCCGCCGCACGGGCCTTTGAGGACGCGATCGCGCTTCCGCCCCTGACGATGCGGGACGACGACGCGCGATTGGATGCTGCGGCGGCGGCGTTCGTGCTGGCATCCGAACGTGGTGACGCCGCAGCGGTGGCTTTGTCGCGACGGATTCTGGCTGACGGGGTCGCGGCGACGGCCGCTTTTTGGCGTGTCGAGGCTTTGCATGCGCTGGGCGCCGAGCCCGCCCAAGCGGATCTACCCGAGGTGCGGCTGCGCGTGGAATTGGGACTTAGGATCGTGGCGGCGCTGACACCGGGGGATCCCGATTTGGCGCGCGTGAAAGCGCCGCGGTCGCCAGCCGTGATTTCGGGTCTGCGCGCGTTGCGGCGGGCACGGGAATCATTGGAGATGGGACGACCCGAAGAGGCCATTCGTTCCGGACGCAGCGCCGTCGAACAGGTGCCCGAGTTGGGGGCGGCGTGGGCGCTGCTGGCCGAGGCGCTGAATGCGACGCACGATCGGGGCGCCCTGGAGGCGGGTCGTCGGGCGACGACCCAGAACCCGATGTTGCTTGAGGCTTGGCGGGAACTTGGTGACGCCGAACTGGAGGCCGGGGACTTCAGCAGCGCCGAACGGGCGTTTCGCAAGGTGGTCGAGATAGATCCCACGTATGGTCTGGGCTTCGCGAAGTTGTCCCAGGTTCTGTTGGAGCAAGAGCGGACCCTGGAGGCGCTGGAGGCCATCAGCGCGGCTGCCGATCACGGAGGTGATCCGTTCTTCGTCGCCGCTATTCGTGGTGACGTCTACGCCGAGATGGAACGCCATTCCGAAGCGGCCGAGGCCTACGACGACGCCCTGAAGATCGATCCCGAGGATCACTGGGCTTTGCACCAGGCCGCCGTCGAGCACGGGCACGCCGGCCACGTGGTGCGGGCAAGCGAACTGTTCGAGGCGGCCTTGAAACATGATCGCGATGGATGCCACCAGACCTTGGTCGATTTTGGCGATCATTTGCGGCGATCGGGTCGGATCGGTGACGCGGTACGGCTGTACCGCAAGGCCGTTGCCGCGGCGCCCAGCGATCCCGAATGGAAACAGACGCTGAAGGAAGCGGAACGGGAGTTGCTGGCTGCTCCAAACTGACCCGGGAAACCACGGCTGCCCCTTGCGACGGTGCCTGCGATCGGACAATGTTCACGCGGTTTTTTCGACATGGATTATCTAGATCAGCTGGAACAACAAAGCGTCTACATCCTGCGAGAGGGATTTAGGCACTTCGAGCGGTTGTGCATGTTGTGGTCGGTCGGTAAAGATTCGACGGTCCTGTTGTGGTTGGCGCGCAAGGCGTTTTTCGGTCACGTGCCGTTTCCGCTGGTGCACATCGACACCAGCTACAAACTTCCCGAAATGATCGCGTATCGCGATCGTCTGGCGATGGAATACCGGCTGACGATGATCGTCGGGCAAGACGCCGAGGCGATTCGAGCGGGCCGGACCTTTCCCGCGACCCAGCATTTGCCGGATGGGCACCCGGACAAATTGTCGCGCGTGGACTGCTGTGGGATCTTGAAGCGCGACGCACTGAAGGGCACTTTGCAAGGAACGACGGCGCGCCAGCGTTTGAATCTGGATACCGGGCGCTATGAACCCGAGACCGATCGCCTCCCGTACCATGGCGTCATCGTGGGGGCGCGCGCCGACGAGGAGGGGAGCCGATCGAAGGAACGGTATTTCTCACCGCGCGACAAGAACAACCTGTGGGACGTGGGCGATCAGCCGCCTGAGTTTTGGAATCAGTTCAAGACCGACTTCGCGCCGGGTACACATGTTCGGATCCATCCGCTGCTTGACTGGACCGAGGTGAACATCTGGGAGTACATCAAGCGCGAGAACATTCCGACGGTATCGCTGTACTACGATCAGGGTGCCGGCACGCGATACCGGAGTCTGGGGTGCGGTCCGTGCCAGGCGCCCATTCCAAGCACATCGAAGAATGTCGACGACATCATCGACGAGCTGAAAAGCGGCAAGTTGAGCAACATCGCTGAACGGTCGGGGCGTTTGCAAGATGGCAAACACGGTCTGGAAGAGCTGCGGCGTGAAGGGTACATGTGAGTTTCGTGGTCGCCCCGCGGTACGTGATGAATCGACGAGATGACGAAGACCGTGCTGATGTCTGAGCCGCAAATTGAGAACGTCTCCCGCGAAGGCATGGCCGAGGCCAAACCCCGCGAGGAAGTGGCCGTGCCCACGCCCCGGACGCAGATGCAGATCGTCGTCGTCGGCCATGTTGATCACGGCAAGTCGACGGTGGTGGGAAGGTTGCTGGCGGACACCGGATCGCTGCCGCAAGGCAAGCTGGAGGCGGTGCGGCGCGAGTGTGAGCGGACAGGCAAGCCGTTCGAGTACGCGTTTCTTCTGGATGCGCTATCGGACGAGCAGGACCAGGGGATCACGATCGATACCGCGCGTTGTTTCTTCAAGACCGCGCGCCGCGATTACATCATCATCGATGCGCCCGGGCACATCGAGTTCCTGAAGAACATGATCTCGGGCGCCGCGCGTGCCGAGGCCGCCACGCTGGTCATCGATGCGAAGGAAGGCGTTCGGGAGAACAGCCGCCGCCATGGATACATCCTGGCGATGTTGGGGATCCGGCAGGTCGCGGTGTGCGTCAACAAGATGGATTTGGTCGCAAATGACGAGGCACACTTCCGTAAGATCGAAGCCGAGTACCGGGCGTTTCTGACCGGCATCGGATCGGTTAGCCCCAAGCAGTTCATTCCCGTCAGCGCCATCGCGGGCGAGAACCTGGCGACGCGTGGGTCAAAGACGCCGTGGTACACCGGGCCCACCCTGCTGGAGACGTTGGATGCGTTCGACAAAGCACCTGGCAAATCCGACGCCCCGTTCCGAATGCCGGTGCAGGCGGTGTACAAGTTCACCAACGCGGGTGACGACCGGCGCATCATCGCGGGACGGATCGAAAGTGGGCGCGTGAAGGTGGGCGACAAGGTCGCCTTCTCGCCGTCGAACAAGAGCACGACGATCAAGAGCATCGAGGGATTCAACGCGGCGCCGCGCACCGACATCGATGCCGGATGGTCGACCGGGTTCACCCTGTCCGAGGAAATCTATGTCACGCGTGGCGAGGTGATGAGCCACGCCGACCGGGCGCCTCTGGTCAGCACACGGTTGCGGGCGAACATCATTTGGCTTGGCCACCGGCCTTTCACCCAGGGGCGTGACTACAAGCTGAAGCTGCACACGATCGCCACGCCGGTTCGGATTCACAAAATCCTTAAGGTGATCGACGCGTCGGAAATCGATGCTCAGCTGGGCAAGGACCACGTGGGGCGGCACGACGTCGCCGATGTTGTGCTGGAGACGCGCAATCCGGTCGCGTTCGATCTGATAGGCGATTCCGAAGCCACGGGGCGGTTCGTCATTGTCGACGGCTACGATGTGGCCGGGGGCGGCATCATCACGGCGGCCGAATCTGACGAACAGGACGAGTTGAGGGCGGAAGCGCGTCGGCGTGATTTCAACTGGGTCAAGGGTGCGATCAGCGCGGCCGAGCGTGCCGAGCGACAAGGTCATCGGGCGGCGCTGGTGATGTTCGTGGGCAAGTCGGGTACCGGCAAACATCGATACGCGCGGGCTTTGGAAAAGGCGCTGTTTGATCAGAAGCGCAGCGCGTACATGCTGGACGGCAGCAACGTGTTGTTGGGCGTGGATCAGGATCTGGTCTGGGTCGACGCCACGCAGACCGAGTTGGTACGTCGTTTTGGCGAAGTCGCGCACCTGTTGATTGACGCCGGCTTGATCGTCGTATCGACGACGAACGCCATAGGACTGGGAGATTTTGGCGCGGTTCAGGCCCTGATTCCCGATGCCCCGGGGATCGTGATCGAGATCGATCCCGGTGGCACCAGCACCGAGGCCTGCGACCTACGCATCCGGGGCAACGAGCCTGAGGCCGAGGTGATCGCCCAGATTATCGAGCTTCTGACCAAACGACAGATACTAGGTGCCGCCGCCGCCACACTGGCGGGCTGATCGCGAGTTCGCGGGGCAGGGGACGACATGGGGCAGTTGGCACTTTTCGGAGATTCGCTGGGCAAGACGGCGACGACCGAGGTGCCCGTACCGGCGACCGCACAGGCAACGACCGAGGTGCCCACCCCGGCGATCGTACCGGCGACGACCGAGGTGCCCGTACCAGCGACCGCACAGGCAACGACCGAGGTGCCCGTCGCTGCAACTCCTCCGGTCAAAGTCGCACCAACCTCTGCGTCGCCATATCAGACGAGAGGATCGACAATTCCGTTGCTGACAGCGTCGGTGGCGGCGACGACGCCTTCGGTGGTTCGTGTTCCCAGATCACCGCCGCCCGTAGGTGGAGGAAGCGAGCAGCGAGGTCGCGATCTGGAGACCGGCCCGTTTTCACATGTGGCACTGGAGCGAGAGCTGAACGCGCCCCAGTTGGAAGCGGTCACGACCCCCGGCGGCCCCTTGCTGGTGGTCGCGGGCGCGGGCTCCGGCAAGACGCGTGTCATCACCTATCGCATCGCCCGTCTGGTGGCGGCCGGCTCGGATCCGCGTCGGATCTTGTCGGTCACGTTCACGAACAAGGCCGCCGGCGAGATGCGCGAGCGCGTGTCGCACCTGTTGTGGCAGCGACTGGGTGTCAGCGCCGGGGGGCTGTGGTTGGGGACGTTCCATGCGTTGTCCGCGCGTCTGCTGCGGCAGTGGGGTGAGCACATCGGGCTACGCAGGGATTTCGTCATTTACGACGACGACGATCAGAAGCGTCTGTTGTCGCGGGTGCTAACCGATCTGGCCGTGCCCGAACGTATGTTTCCCGTCAGGCAGGTTCTATCGGTGATCGATCGCGCCCAGAATCAGGGGATCACGGCATCCACGTTTCGCTCGGACGACTACCTGGACGACGTGGTAGGCAAGGCCTTTGCACTGTATTCGGAACGTTTGCGCGCCGCGAACGCCACGGATTTTGGCGGTCTGCTCATCCAAGCGTTGCGCTTGTGCGAGGAACCCACGCCGGCACGCGACGAAATTCGTGAGCGGTTCGACCACGTGTTGGTCGATGAATTTCAAGACACCAACAGCGTGCAATACCGGTTGGTGCAAAACCTATCGCGTCAGACCGGAAGCATCACCGTGGTCGGCGACGAGGACCAGTCAATCTACGGGTGGCGTGGCGCCGATATTCGCAACATCCTGGATTTCGAGCGCGATCATGTGGGCGCCCGGGTCGTAAAACTGGAGCAGAACTACCGGTCGACGGGAAACATCTTGCGCGCGGCGAACGCCATCATCGCTTGCAACACCGAACGCCGGCCGAAACGCCTGTTCACGACGGCGGGGGATGGTGAACAAATCACCATGTTCGAGGGAGAAACCGAGCGTGACGAGGCCGAGTTCGTCTCCGGACGCATCGCCGCCGGTCTGGAAGAGGCGATGAGCCCGCGCGATTTCGCGATCTTCTACCGGACCAACGCGCAATCGCGTGTGTTGGAAGAAGCGCTGCGTGCCCGGGATTTGCCGTACGTCATGGTTGGAGGTACGCGGTTTTTCGACCGCGCCGAGGTCAAAAATCTGATCGCGTATCTGCGCGTCCTGGCGAATCCCGACGACGGAATGGGGTTGCAGCGCATCATCAACGTACCGGCGCGCGGCATCGGGGATGCGACGGTAGAGAAGGTGGCCACGCTCGCGTACCAGCGCGGGGTTTCCATCTGGACGGCGCTGGAGGACGCGGCCGCCAGTCCGGACTTCCTGGGGACAGGGCCCCGCAAGCGGGTCATCGCGTTCGTCGAGATGATGCAACGCCTGCGGACCGAAGGGATCGGGATGGGACCGGCCGAACTGGCGGAGAAGGTCATGGAAGACAGCGGATACCGTGACGCACTGGCAGCCGAGTCGTCGCTGGAGTCCGAGGGACGCATCGAGAACTTGCTGGAGCTGGTCGCGCAGATGCGGGAATACGAGAAAGAGGCGGAGGAACCCACGCTGGTTGGGTTCCTGGAACGGGTGGCGTTGGTTTCCGACATTGACGGCTACGATCCGGAGAAGGGCGCAATCTCGATGATGACGGTCCACACCGCCAAGGGGTTGGAGTTTCCCTCCGTGTTCATCACGGGAATGGAGGAACGAATTTTCCCACACGCCCGCAGCGTCGACGACGATTCGGCCGTGGAGGAAGAGCGCCGCCTGTGTTACGTGGCCGTCACGCGCGCGCGCAAGCAGTTGGCTCTGACGCGGGTTCGCCGCCGCCGGCTGTCGGGACAAGAACTGCCGGGCATACCCAGCCGCTTCCTGGCCGAACTACCGTCCGATGCGATCGAGTCGATCATCATGGAACGCCCAGAGGGCTACGGTGGCTATGGCATGGGCGGCACCGACGGGATGGGGCCCTGGGAAGGTCGCTGGAGCAGAGACAGTCAAGCGACGGGGTATCGCTCGGGTTCTTCGGCACGATCGGGGGGCGCTTCGTCCGGCGGGTCGTCGGGAGGCTCCCGGGTTGGGTCATCGGGCGGTCCACGGGCTGGTTCGTCGAGCGGTTCGCGTGGCGGGTCGTCGGGAGGCTCGCGGGTTGGTTCGTCAGGCGGTTCTTCTGGCGCCTCGCGGGGTGAACTGGTGGTCGACTACGACGCCGCGGCGGACGACGCGACGGGCGGCTTGGTCGTGGGCATGAAGCTGCGCCATTCACAGTTTGGCGTCGGCGAGGTGCGAGCCTGGCAGGGCGTGGCTGCTGATCTGAAAGTCACCGTGCGTTTTGGATCCGTCGGTGTCAAAACGATTCTGGCTCGATTCCTGACCAGACCCTGATCTGACGTCATTCTTCCTTCGGAGGTCCGATGAAGCTCTACGCACATGTAAGACGGAAATCGCCCAACGCGTTCAAGCTTCAAGTGGCGCTCGAAGAGGCAAACGCATCGTACGAATATGTCGCCGTGGATCTTTCCGCCGGGGAGCAGCGGACATCGGCGTTCTTGACCCTGAACCCACACGGAAAAATTCCGGTGTTGGTCGATGGAGACTTCGTGCTCGCCGAATCCGGCGCGATCCTGTGGTACATCGCCGACACCTTTCCCGGCGCCGGGTTGTTGCCGCCCCCGGGTGACGTCACGGTCGAGGCGCGCCAGCAACGCGCCCGCATTCTCCAGTGGTCTGACTTCGCGTTCACCGCCGTTTATCCCGCGTACTACGACGTCTATTTGCATACGGCGTCGCTGGCACCCGACAAGCGCAACCCCTTGATTGCCGAATCGGCGACGCAGAAGTACGTGCGTGCGGTTGGCGTGATGGAGATGGTGTTTTCAGCCCGCGCCTACTTGGCCGGCAGCTATTCCATCGCCGATATCGCGCTGGCTGCCGTCATTCAGGTGGCGAAGGATCGCGTGCCGGGTGATCCGGCCAACCGCCCGGCGATCAACGACTGGCTGGATCGGGTGACATCTCGGCCGGCATGGACGAAGGCTGTGGCAGCGGCGGGCTAGAACAACCTCCAGGCCGATGCCCAGCCTGAGCCCGAGTCTCAGCTTCTGATGCCGCAGCATCCCGGACGATAGCAGTCCGAGCAACGGATTCAGATACGTGGGTGTGCCGGTCGCCTGCGGCTGTCACCATCCAGACGGGTAAGCCCCGTTTAGGGCGATTCCGGTTGTTCTTCCGATTCAGATTTCTCCTGCGACTGCTCTTGTTCTTGTTCCTGCCCTTGTTCCTGCCCTGGTTCCTGCGGTTGTGTTCGGGCTCGCGGTCGGGCTCGCGGTCGGGTTCGTGCCTGCGGTTGTACCTTTTGCGGCACAGGTGCCGGCATTTGCGACGGGAGCGGTTGCACTTGGGGTGCTTGCGGGAGGGGCTGAACCTGCGCCCGGGGCAGCGGTTCGACCCGCGCGCCCCCGTGGGGCTGCACCTGAGTCCCGGACGACGGTTGCTGTGGTCGCGACAGATCTTGGGCCTGCATTTGCTTAACTGCCCGTGGGAACGGCCGCACTTCGGGGGCCCGCGACAGTGGTCGCACCTGTTGCTGCGGTTGTCCTTGTGTCCCCTCTCCACGTGCACGCAGCACAGACTGGCGCTTTATCAGTACGGCCGTGGCCACACCCGCGGCCAACAGCCCCAGGCCGATGAGCATGGCGATCAGAAGCCCATGCGACGAACGGGTTTTCCCCACGGGCTTCTTGGCAGTGGGGGCCGGCGCAGGCTCCAGTACCGCCGCCAACGATTCGGGACCCGGCGTGGGTCCCCCAAACGCGTTGTCGGGAACCGCCGGTGTCGTGCGACTCTGCCTCGGCGAGGCGCCAAACGCTCGAGAGGCGATCCTGGCGACATCGGCGTCGTCTTTCAACGTCGGTCTGCCGTCGTGCACGAACGGTTTTGACGACCCATTGTTCAGGGGCAGCGATCCGGTTGGGCGCCAGCCCTCCGCGATGGGCTGATTGGTCGTCTCGACGGCCCAGGCGCGCGGATCGACGAATTCCCCTCCAGAACCTCCGGCGGGTGACAGTTCTTCCGGGGACACGGGCCGTGCCCCCGGATCCTCGAAATCGACGGACGTGAACTTGTTGATCTCGTCCTGGAGCAGGGTGTCCAGAATATTTCCCGCGCGCCGCTTGCCCCCCGATTCGGCCGCCTTGTCCTCAAGGCACTGGCGGACCAAATCGGAGATATCGCGGGAGATGACCTTCAACCCGCGCGAATAACTGTATTGCGCCAGTGCGTCCTGAAGATCGGTCGCGGTCTGAAACCTACTTTCCTTGCGCTTGGCGAGGGATTTCCGAACAACATCCTCCAGTTCCTGTTCGACCTCGGGGTTCTGGGCCTTGATCGGGGGAACCTTGGCGTTCCGAACCAACTCGACGGTTTGATAGTCGGTCTCGCCGTAAAACAACCGCTTTCCCGTCAGAAGCTCATACAGCAGGATGCCGACCGCGAAAATATCCGCGCGGCTGTCGACTTCGTCGCCCCGGGCCGCCTCGGGTGACAGGTAGCTCATCTTCCCCTTCACCACACCCGGATCCGTCGTTTCCAATTGGCTGGTCGCCTTGGCCAGTCCGAAGTCCACCACCTTCACCTCGCCTTGCTTCGAAACCAGCACGTTCGGAGGAGAGATATCCCGGTGCACGATTCCCAGTGGCCGTCCGGTTTCGGGATTGACCATCTCGTGCGCGTACGCCAGTCCCTTGCAGATCTCGTTGACGATGTACAACGCCGCCGCGGTGGGCATCCGTTTACCGAGTCGCCGGCGCCATTCGATCAGACCCTTCAGGTCAACACCGTCGACGAACTCCATGACGATGAAGTACGTGTCCTCGGAGTGACCGATGTCGAACACCTGGACGATGTTTGCGTGTTGCAGCGACAGGGACAGGCGCGCCTCGTCCAGAAACATCGCGACGAACTTCTTGTTCTGGGTCAGCGCGGGCAGGATGCGCTTGAGCGCGATGTTCTTTTTGAACCCCTGCAGCGACTCGGCAACCCCCTTGAATACCTCGGCCATGCCGCCCGAGGCGACACGCTCGGTGATGCGATATCGGCTATCGGCCATGAGGTCCGCCGTCGGTGCCGAAACCTACATCAGTTGGCTGGTGACGGCAATCAAGCCGCGCCCGAACCCGCCCCAGACGACCCGAAAGGGATCGCGGCTCCCGACGTCGTCCGGATCGGCGGGAGATGGGCAAGAGATCGGCAGCTGATCGGTAAGGATCGGTAAGGATCGGTCGGTAAGGATCGATCTGTTCGGATGGGGTCTTTAGTCTTCGGCGGTGGCCGACGGTTTATCGCCGTCCCCGCCACCGATATCGGCATCCCCCAGGCCCCCGCGTCCGGTCTGGACCGCTGCGGCCTCCTCACGTTCCGCTTGCTCCTTGCAGTCGATGCACAGTGTGGTCACCGGTCGGGCCATCAGGCGCCGAAATGAAATCGACTCAGCACATTCCTCGCAGACGTCGATCTCGTTGGCATCCAACCGGCTGAGCTGCTTCGTCACCTTGTTCAAGAGAAACTTCTCGCGATCGTGAAGCCTCATCTCGGTGGAAAAAATTTCCTCCTCCATCGATTCGTCGATCGAGTCTCGCCCGATGTTTCGTTCGTGATTCATCGAATAGCTGAGAGCGTTCTGACTGGTGCGGGACAATCGCTTGTGCTCGTCTTCCAGCACGCGGCGAATTTCGTTCTTTTCCTTCTGACTCAGCATCGGTGGGACCTCAAGAGAAAGGTGGGCCCGCGTTGAGCGGGCGGGTGGGCGGACAGACTATTTGGGTGAAATGCGTGAACCGGGCCAGACAAAACAGTAGACCGGGCGGCGGGCGGGTGGGTGGGTGGTCAGGATGCCTTCTTTTCGCGAATCAGCTGGGGCCGTCCGCGAGAGACCACCACGTCTCTGGTGACAACGCATTCGCTGACCCCCGTCAACGATGGGATCTCGTACATGACGTCCAACATGACCTCCTCCAAGATCGCACGCAGACCGCGGGCGCCCGACTTTCGTCGGCCGGCTTCCTCGGCCACGCTCCGAAGCGCATCTTCGGTGAAGCGAAGTTTGACCCCCTCCATTTCGAACAGGCGCTCGTACTGGCGGGCCAGCGCATTCTTGGGCTTCCAAAGGATCTCGATCAGCATGTCGACGTCCAGATCGTCGGCGGCGACGATGATAGGAAGTCGTCCCATGAACTCGGGGATCATTCCGAACTTGATCAGATCCTCTGTTCTGGTCAACGCGCGCAGTTCGTTCTTCGACTGCTCGGATTTTTCGATGCTGGCGCCGAACCCGAGGCCCCGCTGTCCCACGCGCCGGCGGACCAACTCCTCCACACCGTTGAAGGCACCCGTGCAGACGAACAGGATGTCGGTGGTGTCGACCTGAATCAATTCCTGCTGGGGCCGGTTTCGTGCGCCATCCGGCGTTATCGAGGCCTGCTTTCCTTCGAGGATCTTCAGCAGCGCCTGCTGCACACCCTCGCCCGAAACGTCACGAGTCACCGACGGCCCACCGCCCTTGCGCGCGATCTTGTCGATTTCGTCGATGCACACGATACCGCGGCTGGCCTTCTCGGCGTCGTTGCCGGCGTTTCGGTACAGGGCCTTGATAACGCTGTCGACGTCCTCGCCGACATAGCCAGCCTCGGTCAACGTCGTGGCGTCCGCCATCGCGAACGGGACATCCAACTTCTTGGCCAGGGTCTGTACCAGCAGGGTCTTGCCGCATCCGGTCGGGCCGAGAAGCAGGATATTTCCCTTCTGAATCTCGACCTCGCCCGCTTTGCCGTGTTGGCCAATGCGTTTGTAGTGGTTGTACACCGAAACCGCCAAGGCCTTCTTGGCGCGATCCTGGCCCACCACGTAGCGGTGCAGCTCGTCGTAGATCTCGCGAGGGCGCGGATACTTGGGACGCTCGGCGGCCTCCTCCTTCGCGATGATGTCGTTGCACAACGCCACGCACTCGTCGCAGATGAACACACGGGGACCCGAGATAAGCTTGCGCACCTCGCGTCGCCGCTTCCCACAAAAGGAACAGTGGAAATCGTCCATCCGGATTGAGTATTGCACCTGGATCGGGCGACGCCAAGCGCCAGGCAGCAAATGTTTCCTGTCGGAAATACCAGTCGCCTTTTCTGCCGCGCCTTGTCCCCTTGATTTTTTTGGGGTTCCAGCCATGCGGCCTGATAGTGTACCGCCAGCATGAGAGCCTTGGTGGTCACGTCGAACCCGACGACGACCGTCTCTGAACCGGATTCGCCCGCCTTCGCCCTGAACGATCTTGGGTGCGAGGTGGTCGCGGTTGGATACGACATCGATCAACTTCCCGAGGACATCGAGCTCTCGCGTCCGTCGGTTGTTGTCGTGGATGCGGGAGCGCATCTGGAGGTCGGACGGGCCGCGATTCGGCGTGTCCGTGAGGTGGCGTCGTTGTCCGATGTGCCGGTTCTCCTTTGCGTCGAGGTCTCTCGTTTGGCGGGCCTTGATCCCGAAGCGGGTGCGGACGATTTCGTTCTGATGCCTGTGGTGGCGCCGGAACTCTACGCGCGCATTCGCCAACTGGATTGGCGGATGTCGTCGTTCCGCGCGGCTGGGCGAATCAAGATCGGCGATTTGGTCATCGACTCGGTTGCCGTCGAGGCGGCGTTTCGCGGGCGGGCCCTGAAGTTGCCCCGTCAGGAGTTTCAGCTGCTGAAGTTCCTGGCCGAGCGCCCAGGCCGGGTGTTCACCCGCGAACAGCTCCTATCGCGGGTGTGGGGCTACAGGTATGCGGGCGGGACCCGCACCGTTGACATTCACGTGAGGCGCTTGAGGGCGAAGCTCGGTCCCGGCAGCGTCATGATCGAGACGGTTCGACATGTCGGCTACAAACTCCGGGCGCCCGGCACCGGTCCGCTGACCTGAAGGCTGCGTTCTTTGTTGAAGCCCCGCGCCGTGTCGAGCCCGGGCCGGGAGTCGTGCTCGGGTAGCGCTTGTGTCAGTCTTCGGGTCGCGGACAGCGTCATCACCACATCCGCAAGCCCGACTGGAACCTCGAGGCGAAGCGGCAAATGGTTGCTGCTGTCGGTGAGCCACAGCGTGAACGGACGAATTGGGCGTTGGGGATCCGGGCGACCGTCATAGAAGATGGGAGCTATTTCGCCATCCAGGCGCATCGCGGGCGTGCCGACATCCTGCAGCAACTCCCCCACGGCGGAGGTTGTCACCCGGACACGCCACAGGGTCAGTCCATCGAGCAATTGGAATGTTTCGGTTTGCCCAGCGCGTGGAGGTGCCGTTCGGAGGCGCCACAGCAGTCCCAGCGGATCGGATGTCGGCGCTGAGAAGGCGACTGTCTGGCGCGATGGAGGCTCACCGGGTTTCGTCCGTTCCAGCAGGAAGGCGCCGTTGTTTCCGATGGCCGCCGAGTCGACCGTGCCCTGGCTTGCGTTTTCGCCGTCGCGAAGACGAAGCACGCTCCAGCGCCGCGATCCCAATGTGCCCGGATCAAACTCGGCGTTTATGTGTCGCTTCATCGTGCCCAGGCCCCATACGGCGCCCTGCCCGGACCCCTGCACCTTGACCACCCGCGATCCATCCGGCCCCTCCGTCACCCCACCGACTGAAAAACTCAGCTCGCCCACCAATCCGAAGATTCCGTAGCGGATGTCGTAGCGCGCTTCTTCGTGCAATGGCAGGGATTGCGGAAGCGTGGGCCGTGGCAAGGGCACCGGCGGGGGTGAAGGACTGGCCGTTGGTTCGATCGGCTTGACGATCGGCGGTTCGGTCGGCGCCGGTTGAGTGGCCGGTGGTTCAGTCGGCGGCTGAACTGCTGGTGTTTCGTTTGGCGGCAAAACCGCTGGCGCTTCCGTTGCCGGGGGCCGAAGCGCGATTTCTCCGGCGCCTTGCCCCTCGACCTCGAACGGCCAACAGGCAAGACGCATCGTCCACCACAGGGCGAGCGCCGTATGCACGATCCTTCGACGACGGGACGGGCCGGAATATTTGCGTGACTTGCGTATGATGCATGCGGATGTCCGCACCCACCGCGACTGGCAAAGCTACGGTTGGAATCTCGCTCGGAGATCCGGCGGGAATAGGTCCCGAGATAGTGGTGCGGGCGGTGGCGGCGCGTCCGGATTTGTCGTTGCGCGTCTACGGCGAAGCACATGTTCTTGACGCCGCCGCCCGGCGGATGAACCTGCCAACGGTGGCGAGGGCGCGCGTGGTCGCGATCGATGTCTCGGGCCCGGCCGACATCACGCCCGGGCAACCCAACTTGGCATCGGCGCGGGCGCAATTCGCATACCTGGAAGCGGCGACTGATGCGGCACTACGCGGCGACATCGCCGCGCTTTGTACGGCGCCCATATCCAAGGATTGGATCGCGCGCGCCGGAT
Organism: Pseudomonadota bacterium; assembly: GCA_031407985.1. Classification (GTDB taxonomy): domain Bacteria; phylum Myxococcota_A; class Polyangia; order Fen-1088; family Fen-1088; genus FEN-1088. The sequence continues at coordinate 60,964 of JANOJB010000092.1, forward strand.
TCGGATTCCCCGGGCACACCGAGTACCTGGCCGACCGCGCGCGGACGGCCGATTTCGCGATGATGTTGGCGGGGCCGCGCCTACGCGTGGTCCTGGCGACCAGGCACATGGCGCTGCGAGATGTTGCTCGCGTGCTTGCACCTGAAGACATCACGCGTGCGGCGGTGCTGGCGGCCCGCGCGTTGGTGGCCGATTTCGGCATTGGGCGCGCCCGTGTGGCGGTAGCGGGGTTGAATCCGCACGCGGGAGAATCCGGGCGTTTTGGCGACGAGGAGGCACGTTTGGTTTCTCCGGCGGTACGTGCGGCGCAGGCCCGCCTCGAGGTCGAACGCATTCCGGCCGTTGTGACCGGTCCGCACCCACCCGACGCGGTGTTTCGGCAGGCGGCCATCGGTATGTTCGACGCGGTCGTTGCGCTGTATCACGATCAGGGGCTCATACCCTTGAAACTGCTGCATTTCGACGATGGCGTGAATATCACCTTGGGATTGCCGTTCCCGCGCACGTCCCCAGACCACGGCACCGCCTACTCGATCGCGGGAACCGGCCGCGCCAACGCGGGCAGCTTCCTGGTCGCGCTGGATTTGGCCGCTCGCCTGGCGACGCGCCACAGGTGATCCGAAGACGTAGCCGAGGGCGCAGCCGATGACGCACCCGAGGGCGCAGCCGAAGACGCACCCGAGGGCGCAGCCGAGGGCGCAGCCGAAGACGCAGCCGAAGACGTAGCCGAAGACGCAGCCGAAGACGCAGCCGAAGACGCAGCCGAAGACGCGGCCGAAGACGTAGCCGATGGCGCAGCCGAAGACGCAACCGAAGACGCAACCGAAGACGCACGCGAAGACGCACGCGAAGACGCACGCGAAGACGCAGCGGATGACGCACCGGGTGGCCCGGCCCGCCAGCCAGCGCTGAATCCAGCTCCGCTTCCACCTGTGTACCGGGGAGGACACGCGCTGTGATAGGTTCCTGCGGCGGACTGTCCGCGCCCTGCGTGTTGCTGTCTATATGAAGGCTTCGACCCCCAACCGGCCGCGCGCCGAGCCGGCCGTGCGCGCCACGAACAGCATCATCGTCAAGGGTGCGCGCGAGCACAATCTCAAGAACATCGATGTCGAGATCCCGCGCGACAAACTGGTGGTGGTCACCGGCCTGTCGGGCTCGGGAAAATCCTCGCTGGCGTTCGATACGATCTACGCCGAGGGACAGCGACGCTACGTCGAGTCGTTGTCGGCCTACGCGCGCCAGTTTCTGGACCAGATGCGCAAGCCCGACATCGATTCCATCGAGGGCTTGTCGCCAGCCATTTCGATTGAACAACAATCGGGATCGCGCAACCCACGTTCGACGGTCGGGACGATCACGGAAATCTACGACTACCTGCGGCTTTTGTGGGCGCGCGTGGGCCAGGTTCACTGCTGGAGCTGTGGTCAACCGATCACCTCGCAGACGATTCAGCAGATGGTTGATCAGGTGCTTGCGTTGCCAGAGGGCGCGCGGTTTTCCGTTCTGGCGCCCATCGTTCGCGACCGCAAGGGGGAATTCGCGAACGAACTGCTCAAACTTCGGCACGACGGCTTTGTCCGCGCGAATGTTGACGGTGATCTGATCGAACTGGCTGAACCACCCAAGCTGGACAAGAACAAGAAACACACAATCGAGGTTTTCATTGATCGGTTGGTTCGCAAAGACGGAATTCAGCAGCGCCTGACCGATTCGATCGAGCTTGCCGCCAAGCTGGCGGGCGGTGTTGTCAAGATTTCACCGCTGGAAGGCGAGGACCTGACGTTTTCGGAGAAATTCGCCTGCACCGCGTGCGGCATCAGTTACCCCGACGTCGAACCACGCCTGTTTTCGTTCAACAACCCGGCCGGTGCCTGTCCGTCCTGCGACGGAATCGGCGCCAAGATGTTTTTCGATCCCGAGCTGATCGTTCCGAACGAGGATTTGTCGCTGAAGGAAGGCGCCATCGAGCCTTGGGAAAGGCGAAACAGCGCGTTCTTTCAACAACTGCTGGAATCGGTCGCGGCGCATTTCGAGATCGATCTGTACATGCCGTGGAGCAAGCTTCCCGAGCCCACGCGCCGGCTGGTTTTGCATGGCTCGGTCGGCCAGGAGGTGGATTTTTCGTTCGAGAAGAACGGCCGCAAACACACCTATAAGAAGGAATTCGAGGGTGTGCTGGCGAATCTGCAGCGGCGCTTCGACGAGTACGAGCGGCGGCGGCGCGAGCAGGGACGAACGTCGGATCAGGATTTCGAGGCGATCTACGACGAGTTTCACCGGTACATGGCGCAGACCCTGTGCGAGGAATGTGGCGGGACGCGGTTGCGCAAGGAAGCACGCAACGTGCGGGTCGGCGACAAGAACATCGTCGAGATGACGGCGCTGACTGTTCGCGACGCCCACGGGTTCTTGGCGGGGTTGGCCCTGTCGGCGCGACAGAAGGAAGTCGCCGGCCGCATCCTGCGCGAGGTTGGTGATCGCCTGTCGTTCCTGATCAATGTCGGCGTCGACTACCTGTCGCTGGACCGGACCGCGGCGACACTGTCGGGGGGCGAATCGCAGCGCATCCGGCTGGCGACCCAGATTGGAAGTTCCCTGGTCGGCGTGCTGTACATTCTGGACGAGCCGTCGATCGGCTTGCACCAGCGTGACAATGAACGCTTGCTGGGAACGCTGATGCGTCTGCGGGATCTCGGCAACACGGTCTTGGTCGTCGAACATGACGAGGACACCATCCGCGCGGCCGATCACGTGATCGACATGGGACCGAAGGCGGGCGTCCACGGAGGGCGCGTGGTGGCCGCGGGCAAACCGTCCGAGATCGAGGCAAACCCCCATTCGCTGACGGGGGCGTACCTGTCGGGACGGAAATCCATCGAAGTCCCCAAACACCGGCGGTCGGCGGCCGGCCGCAATCTGACCTTGCGCAAGGCGAGCGGGCACAATCTGCGCGATGTGACCGTGTCATTTCCGTTGGGGCTCTTGACCTGCGTGACGGGTGTGTCGGGATCGGGAAAATCGACGTTGGTCATCGACACGCTTCTGCGCGCGCTGGCCGCCAAGCTGCACGGATCGAAACACGTGGCCGAACCATTCGCCGCCCTGGACGGATTGCAGAACGTCGACAAGGTCATCGACATTGATCAGGCGCCTATTGGCCGGACCCCTCGTTCCAATCCCGCGACGTACACGGGCGTGTTTACGCACATTCGCGACTTGTTCGCCAATCTGCCCGAATCGAAGGCCCGTGGTTACAAACCCGGGCGCTATTCCTTCAACATAAAAGGCGGGCGCTGCGAGGCATGCCAAGGCGACGGCATCCTGCGCATCGAGATGCATTTTTTGCCCGATGTTTATGTCGAGTGCGAATCCTGCGCGGGCCGTCGGTACAACCGGGAGACATTGGAGGTCCGCTACCGAAACGTCAGCATCGCCGACGTTCTGGACATGACCGTCGTGCAGGCCGGGGAATTCCTGGAGAACATTCCGAAGGTCAAACAGAAGCTGGATACGTTGCGCGAGGTGGGCCTGGGTTACATTCGCCTCGGCCAATCGGCGACGACGCTGTCCGGGGGGGAAGCCCAGCGGATCAAGTTGTCGAAGGAACTTGCCAAGAAGTCCACCGGCCGGACGGTTTACATTTTGGATGAGCCAACCACGGGACTGCACTTCGCCGACATCGCGCAGCTATTGGCGGTTCTTTATCGGTTGGTCGACGCCGGCAACACGGTCATCGTGATCGAACACAACCTGGACGTGATCAAGACCGCGGACTGGGTCATCGACCTTGGCCCCGAAGGAGGGCCGGGGGGCGGGACGATCGTGGCGCAAGGTACCCCCGAGGACGTGTCGCGGGTTGCGGCCAGCTACACCGGCCACTTTCTGAAGAAGGTTCTTTGACCGCGGGCCGGATTGGTCGCGAGTCAAACTGAGCGATATCAGCCCGCAGGTATTGGGCTCTGCCCACCGCCCTGCGCGTCCACCTCGGCGATGATGGTTCGCAGGCGCTCCTCGACCAGGCTTTGAATCGCGGCGAGCCGAGCCGGTGTGTCGGCCTCGAAACGCAGTACCAATACGGGGCCGGTGTTCGATGCCCGCACCAGGCCCCAACCGCCCGGGAACGTGACGCGTGCGCCGTCGATGTCCACGATTGGGTAAGAGGCGCGAAAGTAAGCCACCGCGCGGCGAACGACCTCGAACTTGATGTCGTCGGCGCACTCCATTCGAATTTCCGGAGTGTTGTGCAGCACCGGCAGCGTGTCGTAAAGCTCGGCCAGCGTGGCGGTCGAACGGGTCAAAAGTTCGCAAAGGCGCATCCCGGCGTAGACGGCGTCGTCGAAGCCGAACCAACGGTCGGCGAAAAACATGTGGCCCGACATCTCGCCCGCCAGCACCGCGTCTTCCTCCTTCATCTTCACCTTGATCAGCGAATGGCCGACCTTCCACATGACGGCGCGGCCGCCCAGGTGAGTGATCTCGTCGAACAGCGCTTGACTGCATTTCACCTCGCTGACGAACGTGACACCGGGCCTGCGGGTCAGGATCTCCCGCGCGAAAAGCATCACCAGTTGATCGCCCCAGATGATCCGACCGCGGCCGTCGACAGCCCCGATTCGATCAGCGTCGCCATCAAGGGCAATCCCCACCTCGGCGCCGGTGGCGCGAACGCGCGCGGCCAGATCCGCCATGTTCTTCGGCACCGTCGGATCCGGGTGATGGTTCGGAAACCGTCCATCCGGGTCGCAGTACAGGGCGTCGGTCTCGATGCCGAGACGCTGAAGAATCGGCAGGATCGACAATCCGCCCGTGCCGTTGCCACCGTCGACGACGACTTTGAAGCGCCGCGGACCCAATTGGATGTTGTCCGCGATGTACGGAACGTAGTCTGCAAGAATATCGTGATCCACCAGAGTGCCGGGCCGGGCCGCCACGTGGAACCGTTGGGTTTCGATGATCTGTCGCAGGCTCTGAATCGCGGGTCCGTGAATCGTGCTTTTCCCCTGGACGATCTTGAACCCATTGTCCTCGGAGGGGTTGTGACTGGCGGTGATCATGACGCCGCCATCGACACCTAGATGAAAGACCGAGAAGTAGAGTCCCGGGCTATGCACGATGCCCACGTCGACGACGTCAAGGCCCGTCGACAGAATGGCCTGTCGGAGCACGCCATGAATACGTGGTGATGAAAGACGGCAGTCCCGTCCGATCGTGATGGTGCGCGCACCGCCCTCGATCAAGAACGTTCCAATCGCGCGGCCCAGATCGGCGACGAACGGATTCGGGAAGTCAGCGTCAGCGTCGCCGCGAATATCGTACTCTCGAAAGACGCGTGTGTTCATAGGAATGGCCTTTGGGGGAGGCAATCTAGCAGAGCGGCCCCAACAGGCGGTAAAGTCGGCGGGTGTTAGGCGGTATCTTCATCGTCGTCGGCTTGCTGGCGGCGGGCTGGGGAATGGATACCGCCCTTCGTGCCCCAAGGCCGGCAAGTTTGGGTGGCGCGGTTATCGGAAGCGTTGGTCTGGCGTTGGCGCTGTTCGGTGCCGCGCGCCTCGTCGTCCCGGGTTTTTTCTAGGTCGCTGCCGTGGTCGCCGGGTGGGTTGGTCACGGGGAACGTGGTGTTTTGCCCCGACACGGCGGATGTCGGCGGTGTTAGCCTTTCGGTGTGATGGCCGCGGAGGGTTCTCATGAGACTGGTCGTGCGGGCGTCCGCGCACGGGTCGATGACATTCGGCGTGCGCTGGCGGTGACGACGGACGCCCCGGGCCGGGCGCGACTGCGCGTGCGCTTGGCTGACGTACTCTCGGCGCTGGGCGATACGTCGTCGGCTGTCAGCGAACTGAGGCAGGCGGCCGCCGAGGCGCCGGTCTCCGCGGGATTGCTGTTCGCGGTTCGCGTGGTCGCGGCTCGGCTTCCTCCCGAGCAAGCCGAGAGTCTGAGGCTGGCGGTCTTGCCGGGCCGCCCGACAAAACAACCCCCGGTCCCCGCACGCCATCGTTGGGGCGCCTCGAAGACCTCGGCGCAAGGGGCCCCGGCCAGCGATGCCAGGTCAGGACCGCCGTTGATTGCGCCGGTCCCTTTGCCGCCGCCGTCGGTGGGCGACGCGGAGGCGCCTCTCGAGCCAATCGACGCTGCCTTCGCGGCCCTGGCCGACCGTAAGCCCGTTCGCGCCCGGCGGTTGGGCGAGGAAGTCGCTCGTCTTGGGGGATTCACCGCGCAGCGCCCCGGTCGCCTGCGCGAGCTTGTAAAGGCGCTGGATGAACAGGGAGCGCGGAGGGAATCCCTGCGCCTGGCCAGAACCCTGGCTGAAACCGACGGCGGTCCAGGGTCGATTGCCGCGGCAGCCGAGGCGCTGGTCGGGATCGTCGACCGGGCCATCCAGGTCGGAGACGTCGATCTGGCGTCGCGTTGGGGCACGGATGTCGGGCGGGTCTCCGCACGGGTCATGAAGGAAGAGTTTGCGTCCGGGGATCGGGGACCCTTCAACGTCAGAACCCGCTTTCGCGCCGCGCAACGGGCGGCTTTGTTGGCGTCCGATGGAAACGGTGCCGAGACCACAATCGCCGCCCTGGTTCCCCTGTTCGGGGATCCCGCGGGTGGGGCGGCGGCGCTGGCGCTGGCCGAGCGGTTTGTGGTGGCGCTGGGGGATCGCGCACCGAGCCGGCGCGTCGAGTTGCTGCGCGCGGCATTCGGGGCGGAACGCTCCCCTCGCCGTCGTGAAAAATTGGCCGTTCGGTGGGCCGAGGCCCTGCGCGGTATGGGCGACGACACCGGTGCGTTGACCGCTCTTGACCAGGCCATCGCCGAGGTGCCCACCGATCTGTCCGGTGCGTTGCGACGCGCGCGGGTCGCGTTGTTGCGTGTCGCCGGTCGCCAGGCTGAACTCGGCCGTGCGCTCCAGGCGGACGCGGAGGTCGCAACCGGTACCGCGCGGACGGTCCTGCGTGCCGAGCGGGCAGGCCTGCTCGACAAGATGGGTGAATTCGACGCCGCTTTGGAGGTTCGAATCTCGGCCTTGAAGGACGCGCCCGGCGATCTTGGCCTTCTGGCGCCGGCGCGGCAACGCCTTGAGGCCGTTGGTCGGATGGATCGCTCGCTGGAGTTGGCGACCGCCGCGATCCCGCAGGTGGTCGATCGGGTTGCGCGTGCGGGTCTGCTGCGCGATGTCGCCACGTTGGCGGAGGTCGTGGCGGGCGCCGGGCACCGGGCGGCAGCTGCCTGGCTAGAGGTACTCTCGCTTGTTCCCGGCGATGCAACGGCGTGCGACGCGGCCGAACGCCTGCTTGGGCAGGCGGGGGATCGAAACCGACTGGGGGCGCTGCTGGCCTGGTCCGCCGCGCGCCAAGTCGATTCCCACTCCCGTTCCGCCGTCCTGTGGCGCCTGGCCGAGTTTCGCCGCGTGGAACTCCAGGCACCGATCGCGGCGCTGACGCTGTACCGCGAGATCATCGAGGCACGTGCTTCGGCACCCGAACCACCATTGTTCAGCGAGGACGATTGGCAGCGCCGCGACGATTCGTTGGCGGTGCACACCGCACGGGCGCTGGCAGCACCCACGGCCTCGGCGCGGGCGCATGCCATCGCTGATCGCGCGGCTGCCCTGATCGATCTGGGTCGCCTGGATGAGGCGGATCGGGATCTCGGTCGCGCCCTGGATCTGGATCCCGCGATCGCCGATGTGATCCGTACGCTGGAGCGTCTTTACGAACGGCGTGGAGACTGGCGCGGGTTCCGGCACCGCCTTGCGGCGCGGGTCGAGGGTGCCGCCGGACCGGCGGCCGCCCATCTTTGGTTTGGCATCGGACGCGCGAACGAGCGTCTTGGGGATCCGACGGCGGCCAGGACCGCGTACGAACGGGCGATCGCCGCCGACAGTGGCTTTCGCGACGCGGTCACCGTACTGCGGCAGCTGGCGATCGCGCGCGCCGACTTTTCCGAGGTGGCGCGCCTGCTTGAGAAGGAGATCGAACTTTCCTCCACACCCCTCGAGCGCGTGGCATTGCTGATCGAACTGGGGGTTCTTTTTGCCGATCGCCTTGCCCGCGCGGATCGAGCGGTCGAGGTGCTGGACGCCGCGCTGGCTTTCGAGCCGGCGAATCCGGCCGCGCTGGACGCTATGTTTGGCGTGGCGCTGGCAGCGGGAGATTGGGAGAAGGCAGCGCAGTGTCTGGAGGCGATGCTGGGCGCGGGACTGGTCGTCGCGGACGCCGGCCAGCGCTATCATCAACTCGGTCTTTGCGCGGAAAAGGCAGGGCAGATCGATCGCGCCCTCGGTCTGTACTCGCGGTCGTACGCACGGAATCCGGCGTTCCGTCCCACGCTCGAGCGATTGTCGGAGATCTGCTTCGAACGGCAGCAGTGGGACAACGCCTGGAAGGCGACCGAGCATTTGATCGAACGACACGGGACGGCGCTCGATCCCGGTACGCGGGCGCAGATGGCGCTTCGGTCGGCACTGGCTGATCTGCACGTGGCGCAACGCTTGGTGGCGGCCAACCGGATCGGCGCGATGCTGGGGGGGAAATCGCCAGCGGGGGGACTACGCGATGTCGCCGACAGCTGGGCCTCGATGCGTTTCGATCCGCGCCTGCTGGGCGGTGTCGAGGGCGATCGGCGGGCGCGGGTATTGTCGCGACTCGCCGAGGTTTTGGCGTTGACCGACGTCGACAGGAATCACCCCTCTCGTTCGACCGCGCGTGAGACCTTGGCCGCATTGGCGGTTGTTGACCGTCGTTGGGCGGACGCCCTGTCGATCCTGGACGGACTCAGCACCGACGCGGCCCTGGATGTCGGGCAGCGTTGTTTGTTTCTGGTTACGGCGGGGGACGTGTTGCTGCACCAGCAGGGCGATGTGGCCGGTGCGGCGTTGCGGTACGAGCGCGCGCGTGTCCTCAATCCCCGCGAGCCG
>JANOJB010000257.1:0-3551 GCA_031407985.1 Pseudomonadota bacterium
CCCATTCCCTCGTACCAGATCTACAAGGGCACGGTGTTCGAGCTCGTCGATCAGGCGGTGGACTTCGTGATGTCGAAGATCGACCGCCGGGTGGGCACTCGCGCGCAGAGCAACGCGGCTCCCGTCACCTACGAGCTGCCCGGGGACGCCGTGGCCGAGGCCATCGTGAACGCCGTGTGCCACCGCGACTATGCGTCGAAGGCGTCGGTCCAGGTCATGCTCTTCGCCGACCGGCTCGAAGTCTGGAACCCGGGCGAACTGCCGGCGCCGCTCACGCCCGAACTGCTTCGCGTGCCGCACGCATCGCTGCCGAACAACCCGCTGCTGGCAGGCCCGCTCTTCCTGGCCCGCTACATCGAGAAGGCGGGCACGGGAACGCTGGACATGATCCGTCTGATGGGGGCGGCCGGGTTGCCCACGCCGGAGTTCCGCCAGGACGGGCAGTTCGTGCTCACGCTATGGCGCGACTGGCTCATCGCCGCACGACTCGACGAGCTGGGCCTGAACTCACGGCAGCGCAAGGCGATCACAGCGATCAAAACGGAGCGCCGCCTGACCAACGCGAGCTATCAGACGCTGACGGGCGCTATTCGTCCGACCGCGAAGCGAGACCTTGAGGACTTGGTGAACAAGGGCGTTTTGGTCAAAACGGGCGCCGGCAGAGGATCGGCCTACGAGGTGACGCCGAAATGGCTCATTAATGGCTCAATTGGCTCATCGAAGCCGGGCCGCCAGACGCCCCACCGGAATGGCTCAAAAATGGCTCAATTGGCTCGCGGTACCGGGAAGACGGCAGCAGCGGGGGCCAAGGGCCGCAAGAGTGCGGCGGAACCCACGAAGAGCCCCCCGAAGAAGCAGTCGCGCAAAGGGGACAACAAGGGGACAAGCGGGACATGAGCGGCATCCGCCGGTTCTCGTCCCGCCGCCAGCGCCTGGACCACGCCTTCCTGATCTCCAAGATCACGGGTGCGCGCTCCTACAAGCGCATCGCCGGGTACTTCCGCAGCTCGATCTTCGAGTTGGTCGGCGAGGAGATCGCCGCGATTCCCAAGGTGCAGATCGTCTGCAACAGCGAACTCGACGCGAACGACGTGGCCGTGTCGAAGCACGTCCGGGAGACGGCGCTGAAAGAGCGCTGGAACCAGGCGCCGTCGGAGGTCGAGGCGCTCCTCTACCGGGACCGCTACCGGCGGCTGCACGACCTCTTGACGAGCGGGCGGGTCGAGATCCGCGTGGTGCCAAAGGACCGCGTCTTCGTTCACGGCAAGGCCGGAGTCATTGAGGCGGCCGACGGTTCGAAGACCTGCTTCCTCGGCTCGATCAACGAGACGAAGAGTGCCTTCGCCCAGAACTACGAGATCCTGTGGGAGGACCCTTCCCCGGAAGGCGTGACCTGGGTCGAGGAGGAGTTCGACGCGCTCTGGAAGGACGCCTACCCGCTGCCCGACGCGATCGTCGAGGAGATCAAGCGGGTCGCCGACCGCGTCGAGATCCGCTTCGAGGATGCGAAGGCCGACGAACTTCCGGGAGCCGCCCTGGCGGAGAGCCCGATCTACCGGGGCGGCGAGCAGCTCCAGCCCTGGCAGCGCTCGTTCGTGACGATGTTCCTCGCGCACCGCGAGACGTACGGCAAGGCCCGCCTGCTCCTGGCGGATGAAGTCGGCGTCGGGAAGACGCTGTCGCTCGCGGCGAGCGCCATGATTTCGGTGCTCCTGGACGACGGGCCGGTTCTCATCCTCTGCCCGTCCACGCTGACGCTTCAGTGGCAGGTGGAGCTCTCGGACAAGCTCGGCATTCCGAGCGCGGTGTGGTCCTCCACGAAGAAGGTCTGGATCGATCCGAACGGGCACGTCGTCAGAACACGAGGCGCGGAGGATATCGGCCGGTGCCCGTTCCGGGTCGCCATCGTTTCCACGGGCCTGATCTTCCACGACTCCGACGAGCGGGAGTATCTGCTCCAGCGGAAGTACGGAACCATCGTGCTCGACGAGGCGCACAAGGCACGCCGACGTGGCGGCCTCGGCGAGAAGAACCCGGAGCCCAACAACCTGCTCGACTTCATGCTGCGGATCGGCCCGCGCACCAAGAACCTGCTGCTGGGCACGGCGACGCCGATCCAGACGCAGGTCTACGAACTCTGGGACCTGCTCCGTATCCTCAACGCGGGAGCCGATTTTGTGCTCGGTCGCGAGCCCTTCAGTCCCTGGAGCGACTGGTCGCGGGCGCTGCCGATCGTGAAGGGTGAGGAGGTCCCGCCGGATGAGAAGGAAGCCTGGGATTGGATCCGGAACCCGCTGCCGCCCGGCGACGAGCAGTCGCTCTTCGCCACGCTGCGCCTCGGTCTCGGCATCCCCGACCAGGTGTTCTTCACGGATCGTGGTTTCGGCTCCCTCGAATTCCTGAACCAGCAGGCGGTCGTCCAGGCGCTCGAACCCCGGTTCCTGCACGAACACAACCCCGTCGTGCGGCATACGGTGCTCCGGCGGCGCAAGACGCTCGAGGACGCCAATCTGCTCGATCGCATCGAAGTGAATATCCACCCCGACCCGGACGGCGGGACGACCGTTGGCGCCGGCGTTGGGTTCGACGGCCTCGGCCTGCTGACGAACCACCCGTTCGACTTGGCGTATAAGGCGGCTGAGGACTTCACTACGGCCCTGCGGAAGCGAACGAAGGCCGCAGGATTCATGAAGACTATGCTGCTCCAGCGCATTTGCTCGAGTTTCGCTTCCGGCAAGGCCACGGCTGCGAAGATGCTCCGCCGGGACATGCTTGAGGACGAGGAGCAGGCGAAGCTCATCGCTGAGGCACTCTCGGCCCTCACGCCACAGGAGGCCGCGCACTTGCAGACGATCGTGGACGAGTTGTCCCGGCCGGAAGCGCGGGACCCGAAGCTGACGGCAGTGCGGTACTTCCTGACCGAGCACCGCAGCGAGGGCAAGACGTGGCTCGAGCACGGGTGCATCGTCTTCAGCCAGTACTACGACACGGCCCACTTCGTCGGATCCGAGCTGGCAAAGCTGCTGCCGAACGAGTCGATCGGCGTGTACGCCGGCGCAGGCAAGAGCGGCTTGTTTCGCGGCGGTGACTTCGCCTCCGTAGAGCGCGAGTCGATCAAGGCGGCGGTGAAAAATCGCGACATTCGCCTCGTCGTGGCCACGGACGCCGCCTGCGAGGGGCTGAACCTCCAAACCCTCGGCACGCTCATCAACATCGACTTGCCATGGAACCCGTCCCGCCTCGAGCAGCGCCTCGGCCGCATCAAGCGATTCGGCCAGGCCCGACGGACCGTGGACATGCTGAACCTCGTCTACCACGACACACAGGACGAGAAAGTCTACGGCGTCCTGTCGCGTCGCATGAAGGATCGTTTCGACATCTTCGGCAGTCTGCCGGATACGATCGAGGACGAGTGGATCGACTCCGTCGAGAAGCTCGAGCAGATGATCGACCAGTACAAGCACCTCCGGCAGCAGGCCCGTGATGTATTCGAACTACGTTACGAGGAGAGCATCGCGCCCGACGCGAACCGCTGGGAACTGTGCTCCCGG
>JANOJB010000327.1:0-7067 GCA_031407985.1 Pseudomonadota bacterium
GCCGATGCATCCAAAACGCAGGCGTCAGGCATACCCTTCGTCTCCGTCAGCCGGTCCGGTTGCGGCCGTTGCGGACCATGGCGGTCGATGTGGGCGGCGTTCGCACGCCACCTTTGCGGGCGCGCACGGCGGTTTTCGCGAATGGGCTGCTGGGCATTTTTGCCGCGATCTCGTCGCCGCGCGCCACCGCGATCAGGTCCAACAGTTCGGCGTTCAAGCTCCGGCCATGTTCAGCGGCCCGCATTCGCAGCCACCGCAACTCATCGTCCTCCAGATTCCGAATGGTGAGCGCTCGCATCACAAAAATGGTTACATGGCATGCACGGTCGTGCAACTACGCTGGCGCGGCCAGGTCATTTTGAACACCTGGCAAGCAGAAAATTGACCGTTGCCGGCGATCTAAACGACCATGTCGCATGCACAAAGCGGCCCTGGTCGTGTCGGCGTTGGTTCTGTTCGCGTTCGGTTGCGGCGCCGAGAAGCCGAAATCCGGCGCTGGCGGGGCGACCGGCTCAGGTGGTGCCACCGGTTCAGGCGGCGCTACCGTTGCCTGCGACAAGGTCTGGATCCAGTTGACGATCGGTACGTTGGCGACCAGCAGCGCGACGGTCACGGATGGCGCCCTGGTCCTGCGTTCCTCGAACAGCCAGGGCAATAACCTACGGAACGTCTTGCAGAGACCGATCACCGGCGACTTCGATGCCTCGTTCGATTTCGAGTCGTTTGTTTCCGGAGGTACGGGAGCGTTCGTCCAGGCGGCCGTCACCGACCTTGCCCTGCCGCCGACGAATCCCATCGTGACGGCGGGGATCGGATCCGTCCCAACGGCGGCTGGGGACGTGACCGGCGCCAGTGCGACGTTCCAGCCGGGGGCGGGGGATCTGCAGCCGACGATCGCGACCGCCGGGACCTTTCGTTTTCAGCGCGTGGGGGCCAGCGTGACGGCCACGGCGACACCGCAATCCGGCAACCCTGCGACGATGACGCGCGCCGACTATGGGACGTTCAATCTGCAAATCGGACTTCAAATCGGAAACAACCAGCCCACCGTGATTGCGTCCGAGACGTCGATTCGCGTCACGGCGTTCAACATCCAGGGTGGCGGAGGTGGCGTGGTGTCCGACTCCTTCGACTGCAACAGCTTGCAGTAGCGTCGCCGACCGGGCGGGTTGCGTGGGCTGGTCGCGCGGGCGGGTCGCGCCGGCACGCGAAACCCGCTATTGTCGCTAACCGTGATTGGTCAGCGGTTCGGGAACTACCGCGCCGTGTCCCTGCTTGGCGAGGGAGGGATGGGGGCTGTGTACCTGGCCGAGCACCCCGACATTGGCCGCCGCGTGGCCGTCAAGGTTCTGCGCGCGGAGATGATCAAGGATCCGCAGCTGTTGCTGCGGTTCCTGAACGAGGCCCGCGCGGCGAACGCCATACGCCATCCCAACATCATCGAAATCCTGGATTCGGGTACCACACCCGAGGGTACGCCCTACCTGGTGATGGAACTGCTGGAGGGCGAGGTTTTGTCCGGGCGGATTCGCCGGCTGGGCAAGTTGCCCCTGGCGGACACGCTGGAGTTTTCTTACCAGGCGGCATCCGCCCTGGCGGCGGCGCACGAAAAGGCGATCATTCACCGCGATCTGAAGCCCGACAACCTGTTCATCATCAGCGACCCGTCCGATCCCGCGCGCGAGCGGATCAAGGTTCTGGATTTCGGCATCGCGAAACTTCAGACATTTCCCACCGGTGGCGGCATGCAGACGCGGACCGGCACGTTGATGGGGACCCCCGTCTACATGTCGCCGGAGCAGTGCCTGGGTACCAAGTCCGTCGATCAGCGCAGCGACATCTACGCGATGGGAATCATCATGTTCGAGATGTTGTCGGGCCGACCTCCGTTTCTTTCCGAAGGGTTTGGCGAGCTGGTCAACATGCACCTGAACGTCAGTCCGCCGCGCCTGGTTGAGATCGATCCGTCGATCCCGGTCTCGGTCGGCGCACTGGTGGCCAAGGCGCTCGAAAAATCTCCCGAGGCACGACAGCGCTCCGCCAGCGAATTGCAGCAGGAGATCCGGGTCGCGGCGGGAAGGTCGATCGTGATTCGTGGGGCGTCGTCGCCCGATCTGGTCTCCGCCACGATGTCCGGCGCCGGGGCGGGATCCCGGGCCGCGACGGTGATGGCGCCGCCCACGTCCCCCAGCGTGACCACCATGACCACCGGTACCGGCGAGCGCATCGTCACCACGATGCCGGTGGTGAAGCGCCCCGCCCGCGGGCGCTTGATTCTGGTGGGGATGCTCGTGACGGCGGTCGCGGGCGTCGCTGTATTCGCCGTCTCGCGGCGGGATGATACCGGCGCGGTGGCTTCCGGGAGCCCCGTGGATGTGCCGCCACCGTTGTCCCCGGAAAAAACCGTTCGCGTCGAAGATGTGCCGACACCCGGCGGCGTCGTGCCGAAGGCCACCGCGCCGATTCGTTTGACGATTGATTCGCAGCCATCGGCAGCGACCGTCACTGATGTTGCATCGGGGCGGGCGCTGGGGACGACGCCGGTTGTCGTGGAGCGGCCCGCGAACGAGGGATCGGTCACGATTCGTATCGAGAAGGCCGGTTTCGTGCCCGTGACACGCCCGTTCGCCATGGATCGTGATCGCGGTGAGACCATTTCGCTGGCACCGGTTTCCGTCCCGTTCGAAAAACCGCGCGCCAAGGCGGACAAACCCAGGAAAGGGCCGCGTTCCCGCCCGTCGGCGGCGCGGGACGAAGAACCCGCGAAGTTGTGAGACCGGGGACAAACATCTGATGCCCCGGCAAAGCGCGCGTATTTCCCTGATTCTGGCGCTGGTGTTTCCAGCGATCGTGTGCGCGACGTTGGCGCTGTCGTACTACGGATACCGCTACGCCAAGACCACGTCGGAACGCAGCAAGGTGTCCCTGATGGAGGGCAACCGTCAGCTGGCGCAGACGCTGGCGGGTGGAATCCAACAGCGGATCGACACGTCGGATTTCGATCTGTTCAAACAGGTCGAGTGGGACGACGAGACGGGGGGGCCGCGGGTTGGACTGGAATTGCCCGAAGCCATGGAATCGGTCGTTGTGTTGGATCGTAATTTGCGGATCCGGTCCGTGTTTCCGACGCCCGAGGCGCGTCACCGTGGCCGGGAGTTGGATCGTTGGCAGAATTACGTCCGGGGCCTGGATTGGAATTCGTTGCAACCTTGGACGCCAGCGCAGCCGGGAAATTTTCGCCATTTGCATCAACTGTTCGACGGCAAGTCGGTCCTGATTGCCTATGCGTCGAAGCAATCGGAGGCGGGTGAGGCGTACTTCGTCGCGGCCAAGATGAACCTGGCGCTGATCTCCCGCAAGTGGCTTCCTGAGGAGGTGCGGGCGCTGGGGGGCGATCGGAAGATCGCGATTCTGGACGAAGTGGCGCGACCCATCTTCGGTCAGCCGGTTCAGGAGCGCGATCAGAGGTTTTTGCACGAGGCGTCGTTTGGAAAGACGCTGTACGCGTGGCGGATCCAGCTGCTGCCGAAGAACGTCGAAGAGCTGCAAGCCCAGGCCGAGACCGAGCGGTTGTTGGGCGTTCTGTTGATTCCGGTGTCGACCTTGATCATCGCGATCGGGCTGGGCGTGGTGTGGTTGACGGTGATCGCCGAGCGACGGACGTCGCGCCTGAAGAGTGACTTCATCGCCAACGTGTCGCACGAACTGAAGACGCCGCTGTCGTTGATTCGCATGTTCGGCGAGCTGCTGGCGACCGGCAAACACAAGGGGGAGCAGACCCCACGTGAGTACGCGGAGATCATCACGCGGGAGGCGGAGCGTCTGTCGCATCTGATAGACAACGTGCTGGATTTCGCGCGCATCGAACGCGGCAAGGCCAGCTACGATTTCGCCGAGGGGCGCCTGGACGACGTGGTCGAACGCGCGCTGGATGTATGCCGCTACCGGGTCGAAAAAGAGAAGATGCGCCTGCGCACGGCGATCGAACCGAATTTGCCCCCGATTCGCATGGATGAAAACGCGATGACGCTGGTGTTGCTGAATCTGATCGACAACGCCGTGAAGTACGCGGCCGAGGGGAAAGAAGTCGATGTGGCCCTGTCCCGAACGCCCGGGGGCGTGACGCTTTCAGTGCGCGATCACGGCCCGGGCATTTCCATTGATGAGCAGGAGCGGATCTTCGAGCGGTTTTATCGTGCCCGGAACGCGCGCGAGAGGAACGTGCGCGGCAGTGGGATCGGCCTGGCGCTGGCCAAACACATTGTCGAGGCGCACGGGGGGCGTGTAACCGTGTCCAGCGTGCCCGGGCAGGGGGCCACGTTCACGGTCGTCGTGCCCGCGGCGCCGACAGCGGCCGCGGCGATACCGCTGACCGTCGCGGGTGAAGGGCAGGGGGCCCAACCGTCGCCGCCTGACGCGGCACGGGACCCGGGGGGTGTGTTGCGTCCGGTGAAACCATGAGCACG
The DNA here is from genome assembly GCA_031407985.1 of Pseudomonadota bacterium. Lineage (GTDB taxonomy): Bacteria > Myxococcota_A > Polyangia > Fen-1088 > Fen-1088 > FEN-1088. The sequence continues at coordinate 4,467 of JANOJB010000327.1, forward strand.
CCGGCGGGAGTACCAGCGGGCCGTCGGCGCGTGCTGATCATCGAGGACGAACCGGATCTGGTCCGTGGGCTGCGCGATGCGCTGGAGTTTGAGGGCTTCGAGATCCTGGCGGCGGGCCTTGGCCGTGAAGGCATCAACCTGGCGCGCGACCGGGGCCCGGATCTGGTGTTGCTGGACCTGATGCTGCCCGACATGAACGGCTTCGCGGTGTGCGAGGAAATTCGGGCCGCCAATCCGGTGATTCCGGTGATCATGCTGACCGCGCGGTCGCAGGAAAACGACAAGATCCGCGGACTGGAAGTCGGCGCGGATGACTACGTGACCAAGCCGTTTTCAATCGGAGAACTGGTCGCGCGCATCAACGCGATCTTCCGGCGTCTGCAGCGGATCACCCCGCGGGAGGAACAGATTGTCATCGGGCCGGCGGTGGTGTTTCCGCGCAAACACGAGCTGATTCGCAAGGGCAAGACGTTGGCGCTGTCGTTTTACGAGGTCGAGCTGCTGCGTTTGCTGGCCGAGCGCGGTGGACAGCCGGTGTCGCGCGAGGAGATCCTGGAGAAGATCTGGGGTGTGTCCAGCAGTTCGTCCACGCGCGGGGTCGACAACGTCGTGGTCAAGCTGCGCCGCAAGATCGAGGACAACCCCGCCGATCCGAAACACATCGTGACGATTTACGGGACCGGATACCGACTGGTCCCTTAGGGGCTGGTCGCGTCTTCGAGGGGTGAGGCAACGTGAACGTCGCGTCCATTCGTCGGCGATCGGGTCGGGTAGGCAGTGAGATCGCGGCCGGACGCCTGGCCGAGACTGGACCGCTGGGTCTGTACGTTCATTTTCCGTTTTGCGGGGTTCACTGTCCGTACTGCGATTTCGCCGTGGACACCCGCGCGGATATTCCCCACGACGAATACGCGGACGCGATAACCGCCGAGATCGCCGCACGCGCGCCGTGGTTTCGCGCCGATTCAATCGAGGGACAAGGGAAATCGCCCGCGCTGGCATCGATCTATTTCGGTGGTGGCACGCCTGGGCTTTGGCGCCCCGATGCGCTGGGGCGGGTGATCGCGGCGGGCCGAAGCTCCTTCGGATCCGACGCGGCAACGCCCATCGAGATCACGGTTGAAGCGAATCCCGGTGAGGTCGACGAGGCGATCTTGCGGGCGTTGTGTGCGCAGGGCGTAAACCGGCTGTCGTTGGGGCTACAGGCGGTCGAGGATCGCCTGCTGTCGGCGATCGGTCGCAACCACGACGCCGCGGCCGGTCCGGTCGCCGTGCGCGCGGCGCGCGCCGCCGGGATCGAAAATTTGTCGGTCGACCTGATGTTCGGACTTCCCGGGCAGTCTCTTGACGATTGGAAACGTGCCGTGGACGAGGTGTTGGCGCTGGGCCCCGACCATGTGTCCGCCTACGCGCTGACCATCGAGCGCGGGACGCCGTTCGGCGCGCGGGCGCGCAAGGGGGACCTGGTGGTCCCCGATGACGACCAGGCCGCCGCCATGCAGGAATGGGTGCGCGACCGGCTGGCGGCGGCCGGCTTCGCGCAGTACGAGGTGTCCAGCCACGCGCGGCCGGGCAAACGCGCGGTGCACAACGCGCTGTACTGGACGGGGGCTCCGTACCTGGGCGTGGGCTGCTCGGCGGCCTCGTTTCGGCCGCTTGCCGACGGAAGCGGCTGGCGTTTCTCGAACGCGCGCGCGACCGAAACCTATCTTCGCGACGCGGCGGCAGGCGGGGGATCCCCCGAGCCCGCGCAATCTGAGAAGCGAAGTCTGGCGGATCTTGAGAATGAAGCCGTTTGGTTGGCGTTGCGCACGACCGACGGGATCGACCGCGCGGCGCATGCGCAACGTTTTGGGATGGACCCGGTCGCTCCACGGCAGGCGGAGGTCGATGGGTGCGTCCAACGCGGCTGGCTGAATGTGGATGCGGCTTGCGTGTGGCCGACGCCCGCCGGTCTTCTGTTCGCCGACGACATCGCGGGACGTCTGTGGCGGTGATGAATCACGCCACCGGATGGCGTTCTAGACTTTCCAAGGTGCGCTCCCAGAAGGTGTAGGCGTGGATTTCGGCCAAGCGATCCAGGCCCATCAGGCGGACCGCCGATAGGTGCAAGAGCGGAGGCAGAACACGATCGCGCGTGGTGGAATCGAGACGAGCCGAGACCTTTCGCACGCGCGCTTCGTAGTCTTTGAATGCGCGCGCCACCGACCGGGAACGTTGCCCGGCCAATAACGTACGGAGGCCGGCACGCAGATCCCTGAACCAACGTGACTGGGCATCGGCCCATGCAGGCGTGACTTCACCCGTGTGGGCGTCGCGCCGTCGTTTGGCCAGTTGCCGGCGAGCGGTGGCATCAAGCCCCAGGGAACCTGCCAGCGCGTCGAACGTGGCCACCAGGAACGGTAGTCGTCCGGAATCGGCATCGGGAAGGTCGTCGGCCTCGCTGTCGGCCTCCGCGGCCAGCAGCGCGCAGGTGAGATCGCTGTCGGCCTGAAAGAGGGCATGAACCGCGGACATGGCTTCGGGCCCGCCGAAGCGTGCCGCCTCCGGGAAGTAGGACGCGCGTTCGACCGCGACGACATCGCCCGTCTCCCGGGCGGG
>JANOJB010000331.1:0-31005 GCA_031407985.1 Pseudomonadota bacterium
AAGCAACGGGTTCGGGCCCGCCTGCTGCAACAGCGGATCATCCGGCGTGGTGTGTTTTTCCGTCCCGCCGTCGTTCTGCCGGGGATCCTGTGCGCGGCCGCCGCGTCCGCCGCGGTGGGCCGTCACTGGATCGCCGAGACGGCGCAAAGCCTGGTATCCGCACCCGCGCATCGTCCCGCCGCGAAGGCAACGTCATCGTTCACGCGCCGGATGCGATCGGCCGGCGAAGCGCGTGCTCCTCTGATCTCCGCCCCGATCGCCGAAATTGCCGCGATCGACGAGCGCCCTTCCGCCAGAGGCCCAGTCGCCGAGGCCCCGGTCGCCGAGGCCCCGGTGGTCGAAGCCAAGATCGTCAAAGCCAAGCTGTCCTCCGCCAGGCTACGCCCCGTGCTTGCTCCTCAAACGCGGGAATCGCGAAAAACGATCGCGACCGCATCCGGCGGAATGCCCGCGGAGGACACCGGTCTGGTCTTCGATGCGATGCGCGCGCTGCGCCAGGAGGGCCAACCCGCGCGGGCGGCCAGCCTGCTCGACGAATATCTGCGCCGCCACCCGGGAGGCGGGCTGGCGGAGGAAGCACTGGCTCTTTCGGTCGAGGCGGCGGTCGCGCGACGGGATCCGCGCGCGCGTGAGTTATCCGCCGCGTACATGAATCGATATCCGACGGGACATTTTCGCGCGGTGATCGAAAACGCCAGCCGCCGTTCGGCACCGTGACGCGAACCCTACCCATCGGAACCGACCGCGCGCGGCTTGCGGCTCTGGCGATCTTGCTTGGAACGGGATGTACTTCCGACCCAGCCAATCTGGGCATGAGCCCCGACGTGTTGTGGTGGACCGATCACGAAACCGGCGACACGTCCGATTGGTTTCGGGATGCCCAAGGCTCCACGTGGACCTCCGGTGGGGGACAACTGAGCGTAGCGACCGAACACGCGCGCAGCGGCCGGCACGCGCTGCGATCGGTGATCGTGTCGGGCGCGGGGGCGGTGGCGGAACGGGCGGGCCTGCTTCCGGTCAACGGGTACTACAGCGCCTGGTACTACGTCCCCGCCGTGGTGACCGCGACCCAGTACTGGTTGTGTTTCAAATTTCGCTCTCGACGTGTGGCCACCGATCCCACCACCGATGGGGAAGCATGGGACGTTGACTTCATCTCCGACGGCACCGTGGGAATGCGGTTCGTCCTTTTCGGCCACGCCTCCCAGACAAACGAGCCCGCCATCACGGAAACCCCCGTCCCCATCGCGCGCTGGTTTCAGATCGAGGCGTTCCTGCGCGCCACCAACGACAACACCGGGCAGCTGACGATCTGGGTGGACGGCACCAAGGTGTTTGACGTCCAGGCCCGACCCATCCTTCCCAGTCCCTACATTCAGTGGGAAGTCGGTGGCATCACCAGCGGCATCACGCCGCCCAACGCCACGTTGTTCGTGGACGACGCCGCAATCAGCACGCGGCGCCTGGGTCCCGACTATCCGATCTTCTGGCGCGGCGACTGATGTGAGATTGCGGCGGGCGGAAGCGCCCTCCCACAAAAGGGCCTGGACGCGTGGGGGCCCGCCGACGGCGGCGCCCACGACGCCGGTCTTGACTAACTCACGGGGTTCGGCCACGGCTCCTTGAAATCGAACGGCGCGTATTTGGCAATTCGGCGAAAGTCCTTGGTGTTGTGCGTGATCAAAACCATCCCGGACTCCCGGCACGAAAGCGCCAGAAGAATGTCGTTACCGAAGGCCTTTGTTACCCGGGAAAGTTCCACACCCTCCCGCCAGGACATCTCCGCCAACAGGTCGCCGGATCGCTCCCATGCGTGAGCGGACGGCACGATGACTCGACCACGGCGGATGAAAGGACCCAGGATGCTCCGCTCCAACTCCCGGCGAACCTCCCGGGACGGCGCTCCGGCCCGTAACTCCTGCGCCACCACAGCGCTTAGGTATTCAAAAGGGGCAAAAAGCGCATGAAATCTCTGCAGGTCCGATTCGGCTTGCCGGTCTCTGAAGGCCTGAATAAACAGGTTCGAATCGAGCACATACTTCCGTTCTGGCGGGCTCACTAGCCTTTGCGCTCCCCGGAATCGATGCGGACGCCACGCATGGCGCGGGTACCGTCAAGAAGTTCTCGACGGAACACGATCATGTCGAGGGCGGTTTCGATCGTCTCGGTGGCGGTGGCCGCCCCCAGGATTTTCTGAGCCCTTGCCAGCTTGGAGGGGGCAAGGCGGTATGTTCTGGGGACTTTCGCGTCGAAGGCCGAAAGGTTCCCACGCCGTGATTTGATACGAGCCGCTGCGGTCATGTCTGGACCCTCCGTGATGTATGTACATATCCATTATGTGTACATAGGCTTCGATTCGCAAACCGACGACGCCTTCGGGACGGTCAAGAAAGCCGTCAAGGGGCGAACGTCTGCGGCCGCCGCGCGCGAGAGACAACCACGCAGACAATCACGATCACCAGCCCCGCACCTACGTGGTGGAACAACGCATGAGACCAGCCACGGCCACAGCTCAGCTCGCCCGCGATGGCTCCAGTGACGGCGGCGGCTGTTCCCGCCAGCACGGATCGGCCCAGCGTCCAGGCGAACCGTCGCAACGAAAACAGTACCAGCCCCAGCGGAATCAAATCCACGGCCAGGTGACTGGTCGAACAGGCGTACGCGGGAGTGTGAGGCGATGCCCCCTCCCCGCGTCCCAGCATCACCGCGACGACAGCCGCCAGCGCAAGCACGCCCAGACTCCAGCGCAGCAAGGCCTTGCCCGGCGCGATGGCGGCGAAGACGCCCAGCGCCTGCAACGCGACCAGCAATCCCAATGGCACGGCACGTTCACGAAGGCGTTCGACCTCGACGATCGACAGCCATGCACCCAAACCCAGCACCAAGGCGGTGGTGCCAAGGACGACAACCAGCGTGCCGACGACATCGCTCCGCCACGATACCGACCGCGGTTGACGTCGCAACTCTTCAAGAGCGGCGTCCCGCGCCCGTACCAGCGCCGGGGACATCGGCACAGCGCGCGACGCGCCAGTCTCGGTCGGCTTGTCCGAACTCATTGGTTCTCCAGTGGCGCCAGCAGCAGCTTCAACTTCTGGTACCCGCGGTGGGCGCGCACCTTCGCGGCGCCAACGGTCGTCCCCATGGCCGCCGCCACCTCGGGAAACGACAGATCGTGCATCTTGTGAAGCAAGACCGCCTCGCGCTGGTCGGCCGGCAACTGCCGCAACGCGACCTCGATCGCCTGGCTCATCCCGGGGTCTGACTGCACAGGCGCTTCGCCCCCCAGATCATCGATACCCGGGCCCAGCGGTTCCTCGCGGCGAACGACACGTCGCCTGAGCGCATCCCGTCCCGCGTTGGCTGCTATCGAGAACAGCCATGCTCTGACCCCTGCGGTTGGTAGGTACCGCCCCCGCGCCTTCACGAACGACATGAAAGTCGTCTGCAGGAGGTCCTCGGCCAGGGTTTTGTCGCGCACGAAACGTCCCAAGAAAACCTCCAATTGTGGAGCATAGCGGTCATACAGCACGCCGAATGCCGCCTCGTCGCCCTCGCAAAACCGCGCCATCAGCGCGTCGTCTGAATCCGAATCATTCACTGCTTCCTGGTTCATACGCGCCGCACCCGCGAACGGTAACAGGGGCGCCGCAATTGCCCAGAAACAAAAAAACGAATCGGGCTTGTTACCGTTTGCCCATTGGCTGCGTTTTGTCGAACGTGGACAGCGGCCTCGAGAACCCATCGGATCACCTTGTCGTCGGGGGCGGTCTCGCGGGCGGACTGATCGCCTTGGCGCTGGCTGACGTGGGCCGTGGGCGGGGTGTCGTTCTGGTCGATCAGGACCGTGCTCTCGGAGGCAACCACACCTGGTCGTTCCACGACAGCGATCTGGATGCTTCGCAGCACCAGCTTGTGGCAGCTCTGGTGACACAAAGATGGCCCCGCCAACTTGTTCGTTTCCCAGGCCGGGAACGCACGATCGACACGGGTTACGCCACGATCAGCAGCGCAAACTTCGCGCGCGTGGTCACTGATCGTCTACAAGCAGCGGGCGCGCGGCTGTTGCTTGGTCGGAAGGTGTCCAGCGTTGAAGAGTCTCGGGTTCAGCTAGATGACGGCACCGTGATTCATTCCGACAGAGTGATCGACGCGCGTGGCCCCCAACCGGGACCGACTGGAAGCCAGACCGGCTACCAGAAGTTCCTGGGACTTGAGCTTGAGCTGGCCACGGATGGTCCCTGGACGGTGCCGATCGTCATGGACGCAACGGTGCCGCAGATCGACGGTTACAGGTTCATCTACGTCCTCCCCTTCTCGCCGCGGCGTGTACTGGTCGAGGACACGATGTACAGCGGGAATCCCGCTTTGGATTTGGCTGACGTCGAACGCCGTGTGCTCGCATACGTCGAACGGTGCGGCGCGACCGTCAGCCGCGTTCTTCGAAGTGAATCGGGCGTGCTCCCTCTGCCAATTCGGAAATCGCCGTCCCAGGCACGGGACCAGCGGCATTTTCCCCTGGCGGTCGGATACCGGGCCGGATTCTTCCACCCGGTAACTGGCTATTCGTTGCCCATCGCGGCCCGGGTCGCATTGGCCATTGCGAAGGCCGACACACCCGGCGAGACAGTGACGGCCGTACGCGCGATCTCGGAAAGCTTGCGCGGGCAGCGGCGATTCGAACGCCTGCTGAATCGGCTGATGTTCAACGCCATGGCGCCGGATGCGCGTTGGACGGCGCTGGACCGGTTTTATCGACTGCCGGACGCCACGATCAATCGGTTTTACGGCTCACGAAACACGCGATGGGATCGCATGCGCGTGCTGCTTGGACGACCGCCAAGGGGCATCTGCTGGCGGGGACTGTTTTCGAAACATCGGGAGAAATCATGAACGCAAAAGCACGTTCTCGATCATCGTACGAGGTCGGTCTGGAGCAGTTCGTGGACGACGCGCTGTCGCCGGATCGTTTGCGGTCAGTTGCGCACCCCGCGGATTGGCCCGAGCCAACCGAATCCGCCGGCCTGCCCCGCCCGTTCTGGGACCGTGCCCTTGGCGACATCGCGCGCGACATGTTGGGGCGCCCCAGTAGACAATTTCGGGCGCGTCTGTGCGGACTGACCTGGCGCCTCGCCGACGGGGCTGGGGACATGCCTTCCCTGCTACCGGCGATCGTGGAGGTGGTTCACGCCGGCAGCTTGATCGTCGACGATATCGAAGACGGCTCCCTGGAACGACGCGGACTGCCGGCCGCCCATCTGACGCATGGGATGCCGACGGCGTTGAACGCCGGCAACTGGATGTACTTCTGGTCCCTGCGGATGGTGGATGAACTGGGATCGATTTCGCCCGCCGCGAGCGAGCAAATTCGCCGCGAGCTCTGCGACACGATGTACAACTGCCACCTGGGGCAGGCGCTGGATCTGTCCGTTGCCATAGGCCGCATGCCGCGGCGCTGGGTGTATCGCGCGGTGGCGACCAGCACGATGTTGAAGACGGGAGCGCTGATGGGCTTCGCCGCGCGGATGGGAGCCATCGCCGCCGACGCGTCTCCCGATCGCATCGAGGCCCTGGCACGTTTCGGACGGCGTCTTGGACTGGGATTGCAGATGCTGGATGACTTCGGGAACCTGACGGCACCTTCGGCGGAAGACCCTGACTCGAAGGCGCTGGAGGATCTGCGTGGAGGCCGGCCGACGTGGCCGTGGGCGCTGGCGTCGCGCGATCTGGACGAGGCCGCGTTCCAGAAGTTGCAGTCCGACGTACAGACCCTGGTCGACGGTGGCGATCCCGACGGCACGCACGCGCGCGCCCTGGCGGCCAGGCTTCGTATAGCAGTGGGGCTGAAGGGCCGACGGCAGGCCGCGTCTTACCTGCGATCGGCGCTGGCGGACCTGAGCACCAGCGTGGGGGACCGGGCTGAGTTGGCGCTGCTGGCGGCCGAAATCGAACGACTGGAGGCATCGTATGGATAGGGCGAGGGTGGCGATCATCGGTAGTGGGTTCGGGGGACTGGCCGCGGCCATTCGCCTGCAGGCAGGCGGGGCGAACACCGTGATCTACGAAGCCCGCGACCGCGCGGGGGGACGTGCGTACGTCTACGAGGATCAGGGTTTCACGTTCGATGCCGGACCAACGGTCATCACGGCGCCCCATTGCATGGAGGAGCTGTTCGAACTGGCCGGTGAGCGCATGGCCGACCACGTGATCCTGGATCCGGTGACCCCGTACTACCGGCTGCGGTGGTCGGACGGCAGCAAGTTCGACTACGGCGGCACGCCCGAGTCGGTTCGGGCGCAGGTGGCGGCGCTGTTTCCCGCCGACGCCGCGGGATTCGAACGGTTCATGGACTACAGCCGGCGCGTCTTCGAGGCGGGCTACGAAGGTTTGGTCGACGCGGCCTTCCTGCGTTTCGTCGACATGGTGCGCGTGGCGCCGCAGTTGGCCCGCCTCCGCGCCGATCGCTCGGTGTATGGCGCCGTCAGCCACTACGTGAAGGACGAACGGTTGCGCCAGGCGCTGTCGTTTCATGCGCTTTTGATCGGGGGCAATCCGTTCGAGACCAGCGCGATCTACACGTTGATTCCGTTTCTTGAACGGAAGTGGGGCGTGTTCTTTCCGCGCGGCGGTACCGGGGCCCTGGTTCGTGGGCTGGTCGACCTTTACACGCGCCTCGGCGGTGAGATTCGTTTGTCGACGCCCGTCCGCCACATCCGCGTCGATCAAGAGCGGGGCAATGCCCGGCACATCGTCACCTCCGATCACGGCGAGGAGGTCTTCAGCGCCGTCGTGTCCAACGCGGATCTTCACCACACCTACGCCACGCTGTACCAGGGCACCCCGACGGCGGACAACCAACGCGCGCGCCTGGAACGCATGCACTGGTCGATGTCTCTGTTCCTCATCTACTTTGGAACCCGGCGCAAGTACCCGGGACAGGCCCACCACACGGTGCTGTTCGGCCCCCGCTACCAGGAAATGCTGCGCGAGATTTTCCACGGTCCCGAATTGCCTCCCGACTTCAGCCTGTACCTGCACCAACCGACGGTCACCGATCCCAGCCTGGCGCCTCCCGGCGGCGAATCGTTCTACGTGTTGGCTCCGGTCCCGCATTTGGGAACGGCGAACGTGGACTGGGACCAGCAGGCCGAACCCTACGCCGACCGTATCCTGGCCAGCCTGGAGAACGTCCTGCCTGGGTTGCGCCAGGAAATCGTGGTCAAGCGCATCTTCACCCCCCGCGACTTCCAACAACAACTGAACGCGTTCCAGGGATCGGCGTTTTCGATCGCGCCCCGTCTGGGACAAAGCGCGTACTTTCGGCCCCACAACCGCGATCCGCAGATTCCGGGTTTGTATATCGTCGGTGCGGGAACTCACCCGGGAGCGGGCGTTCCCGGCGTGATCAACTCGGCGAAGGCCACCACGAGGCTGGTCTTGAATGATCTTGGTCTGGCGCGGGAGGAGCTGGCGTCATGACAACGGAGCGCCAGGCGATTTCTCGGAAGATCATGTCCCACCACTCGAAGAGTTTCTCCTGGGGCGCGCGCCTGCTTCCCGCGCGTTTCAGACAGGACGCGACGGCGCTTTACGCGTGGTGCCGGCGGTGCGACGACGCCGTGGACTTACCTTCGGACCCCGAGATCGCGTTGGCCGCAGTCGCCGGCCTGCGCGACGAACTCGGTCGCGTGTATGGACCGAACGACCAGCCGGATCCCATCCTGGGCGGATTCCAGGACGTCGTGCGCCGTCACGACCTGCCGCGCCGCTACGCCGATGATCTGCTGGATGGCATGGCAATGGACGTTGGGTTCGTGCGGTACCGAAGCTACGACGACCTTCTGCTGTACTGCTACCGCGTCGCCGGGACCGTCGGCTTGATGATGGCGCACATCATGAAAGTCCGTGATCCGGATGCCCTGCGGCGGGCCACGGACATGGGAATCGCCATGCAGCTGACCAACATCAGCCGCGACGTGGCCGAGGATGAACGGCGCGACCGTGTCTACCTGCCGGAGGACCTGCTGGACCTGGGGGCAACGGGCACCGAACCGGATGTGCGCGCGGGGCGCGCCGTAGCCGAGCTTTTGCGCCGCGCGGAAGGGTTCTACGCATCGGGTGACCAGGGTCTGGCTGCGATGCCCGTCAGGTGCGCCGTCGCCATTCGCGCCGCGCGCCTGATCTATTCCGACATCGGAACCCAGATCGCGCGCCGGGGATTCGACGTGCGGGCCGGCCGCGCGTTCGTCTCTCGCCCCCGCAAGTTATGGCTTGCGTTGCGCGCCGTGGTCGGTACGGTGCCGTCGATCTTGTGGCGCAGGTTCGTCGGCAGGCTGGGCGGCACGGCCACGGCTGCACAATCGACGGAGGTACCGTGACCCCTGGTATCGCGACCGCGGGACCCTTCGGCGAAATCGCGATCTACGTCGGACGCATTCGTGAATTTCGACGCGTCGATTGGATCGTGTACCTGGCGTGGGTGGGGCTGATGTTGGGATTGTGCGCCTCCACGGGCGGGTTCATCTGGGTGGGGCACCGCGCCGGGGCGCCTCTGCCTCCCGAGGCGTACCTGCTTCCGCTGGGCGCCATCATCTTCACGTTGGCCATATCCATCGACACCATCGGCCACAGAACCATTTACCGGGAAGCCCTGCGCGGGGGCGAGGCCATGGTTCATCACATCATCATCGTCGCTGGTATCAGCAGCTGCGTGTTGCTGTGCGCGGCCTACTCGGGTGGCGCGATGTACGGCATCCCCGCGCTGGTGCTGATTGTCTTGTCGTTTATCTACAGTCTGGTCGACGAGGTGATGCACTGGCGGCGATACCTGACGGGAAAATCCGACGTCGTCGAGATGTGGAGTCACGTGTTCATCTTGATCGGACACGGGATCATGATGACCAGTTGGTGGCTGTGGTACGCGCACGGTTACACCGGTGTGCCCCAGACCCTGGCCGCGCTGACGCGTCTGATGTCGGGGGCGGCGCCATGATGTCGCGGGCGGGCGCGGTCGTGACGGCGGCGCTGTGCGCCCTTACGGCAACCATGCGATCGGGGGAAGTGATGGCGGTCAAGGACCCAGGACCCAGTCAGATTCAGCTGGCGTATCGCGAAGGAAAGGCTTCCGCGAACGACAAAAAAGCACGTGTTCACTATCAACGCGGCATCGACCTGGCGCGGGGTCTGCTGAACACGACGCCCGACGCGCCGGACGCGTTGCTGTGGCTGGCGGCCAATCTGGCGGGCGAGGCGTTGACGCACGGACGCCTGTTCGCTCTGGGCGTGATACCCGAGATCGAATCCACCCTGCTGCGCCTGGAACAGGTCAACCCGCGACACGACCACGCGGCCGCGGCGCGCGCGTTGGCCAACCTGTACTGGAAAGCGCCGGCCATGATCTCCGTCGGCTCATCGAGGAAGGCGTCGCGGTATTTCACGCTGGCGCTTGAGCGCGACCCGACCTTCCCCGGGAATCAGGCGATGGCCGCGGCGTTTTTCGCGGATCGCGGTAACTGCGCGCGAGCGCGGCCCTTGGCGCTGGCGGTCGCCGCGCGAAGCGACCTGGACACCTTTGGCGTGGACGCGGCCGAGTGGCGGCAACTGGCGCGCGACACGTTGCAAGACTGCAATTAGGTCACCTTGAAGCGTGTGTTGTTCGTCGCCGAGGCCGTGACCTTGGCCCAGGTGGTGCGTCTGGCGACGCTGGCCCGCGCGCTTGACCCGACCCGCTATCAAGTTCATTTCGCGGCGGCGACTTTCGACGAGATGATCTTCGCGGGAACCTCGTTTGTTCGCCATGCCATCCGTTCGCTGTCGCCGAAGGTGGTGGACGCGCGGGTCGCCTCGGGCCGACGGCTGTACGGCCGCGGCACACTGGCCAAATACATTCGAGAAGAGCGGGCGCTTATGACGGAGCTCCGACCGCACCTGGTCGTGGGCGATTTGCGGCTGTCGCTTTCCGTTTCGGCTGCCGTGGAACGGGTGCCGTACGCCAACCTGATCAATGCGTACTGGAGCACCCACGTCGTCCGAGATGGCTACCCGTTGCCCGATCACCCGATCGTGAAGTTGCTGGGTGTGCGCCTTGCCGCGCGGTACTTCCCCAAGGCCTTGCCGTGGGTGTTCAAGCACTTCGCGAATCCTGTCAACGCCCTTCGCCGCGCACACGGCCTTGCGGATCTGGGAACCCTCCCGCAGGTGCTGACCCACGGCGACCACACGCTGTTTCCCGACGTACCGGCGCTGGTGCCGACCCGCGACCTTCCGGCGCACCAAAGGTATCTGGGCCCCGTGTTGTGGTCGCCGCCCGTGGCGCTGCCGGGGTGGTGGGGACGACTGGATCCCCAGCGGCCGACGATCTACGTGACGCTGGGCTCTTCCGGTCGCGTGCAGCGTCTGCCGCTGGTCATCGACGCGGCGGCAAGCCTGGGATACCAGGTACTGGTGGCGACCGCGGGTCGTTCAGATCCGGGCGTCGTGCCGGATCACGTATACGTCGCGGATTATCTGCCGGGCGAACTGGCGGCGCGCCGTTCGGCCGTTGTCGTGTCGAACGGCGGCAGCACCACGGGGTACCAGGCGCTTTCCGAAGGTCGCCCCGTCCTGGGGATCGCCTTCAACCTGGATCAGTACCTGGCCATGGGGGCGATCGAACACGCGGGCGCCGGCCTTCTGTTGCGCGCGGGAAACGTCGACCGCGATCAGATTCGCGTGGCGCTGGCCCGCCTGGTTTCGGAGGCGACGTTCACCCAGCGCGCGGAAGACCTGCGCGACGATTTTGCTCGTTGGAACGCGGTCGAAATCTTCCGGACCTTCGTCGCCGAGGCGTGTTCGTAACCCGTTCGGCGATCGGACGCTGGGCACCTGTAACCATCAAGGACAGTGGCGCGTTGAAACAACCGATGACCGATTTTGATGTCGAGGTTTTCTATGACGGAGCCTGCCCTCTGTGCATGCGCGAGATGCGCATGCTGAAAGGTCGTGATCAGCGCCATCGCATAAGATTCACCGACATCGCCGCGCGGGGTTTCGACGCGGCTGATTTTGGACTCACTTGGGAGGCGGTCATGGGTCAATTGCATGGCCGACTGCCCGACGGGTCGGTCATCCGGGGGGTGGAGGTGTTCCGCCGTCTCTACGCGGCGGTTGGCTTCTCCAAATTGGTCGCGGCAACCCGCCTTCCAGGTATCTCGCACATGCTGAACCTGGGGTACTGGCTGTTCGCAAAGAACCGACTGCGTCTGACCGGACGCTGCGATGATGGCGCGTGCCAGGTCCACTCGAGACCGCGCGGGGCCGACCCCCTGCATGCCCCAGCCGATCTCGCGTGAGCGTCGTCAGCGAAGCTGACGTTAACGTCGTCAGCCGAATTCACCAGCTGCCCCGAACATCAGGGCGCCGCGCCGGCGCCGGTATTCTTGTACTCGTACAAACGATTCATGTCGGCGTTGAACGCGCGGCTGGACGTCGCGGCGGCGGTCCACGGTGCCGCGGTTCTGATGTGATTGCTGATCTCTGTCTGGCGAATAACCGCCTGGCCGTTCGGCGCGGTCGCCGAGCTGTCATCCCACGAACGGCCCAGCGCCGCCGTGCCCATGATGCCGGCGCCGCCCACCATCTTGCTGTTGATGATCAAGAACCCATACGGATTGGTCGCCTCGGTGCTGGGCGAAATGTGCGTTGAATCGGTCTTACGGCCGGCGACATACGTGATCGTGCAGCCGTCGAACACCGCTGTTCCGCGTCCAAAAATGAAATCCGTGTCACCTTCGATGAAGCTGTTCTTGAAGTAGGCCCTGGCCACCAGGAGCCCCGTCGCCGATTTGACCTGAAGCGTGTCCTGGTTACCCAACACGCGGACGTTCTGAAACTGCATCTGATCACCCTGCGTCGTCAGCGCGACGGCCTGAACGCCGGATGTCATTGCTCCCTCCGCGAAATCGTTGGCAATGGTCAGGTTCATCGCCTGGAAGCCGTTCGATTTGACGAAAAAGGTGCTGCTGCCGCTGGTCCCGTACGTCGCGCCCGTCGGAACCGCGCACGCGTTCGTCATGGTCGTGTCGACGGTCTTCCCGTTGTAGTTGTCGAACGCAATCGTCACCAGGGCGGCGTCCGCGTCCGCGCCGTACAACGTGATCGGCACGGTGCCGTCGACGCACACCAGTTCGCGGTACGCGCCGGGTTTCACCAGGATGTTCGCACGCGTCGTCCCGCCCGCGGTCTTGGCGGCGGTGATGGCCGCCTGGACGGTCATGTGTGTCCCGCTGCCGTCGGCGGCGACGGTGAACGTTGGGGTCAGAGTGGCGGCGGCCGGAAGGCCCGCGACGGGATTCCAGTTGTCAGGCACCAGTGCCCCAATGGTACCCGCCTGCGCCAGGTAGTGGTCAATCGTGAAACACGGCGCCGATTCGTCGGTCAACTGAGGCCGCGTCGCCGATCCTGTCCACATCGCGGGACAGGCCACAACCAGCGCGCCCCCCGCCCCACCCGTGGGCGTCGTTCCGCCCGTGCCTGTCGAACCGCCCGTGGCGATCGAACCGCCCGTGCCTATCGAACCGCCCGTGGCCGTCGCCCCACCGGTTGCTGTCGCCCCGCCGGTGGGCGCGGCGCCGCCGCTGCTGCCGGTTGCTCCACCGCTGGATGGTGTCGGCATGCCACCGCTGGAAGCGCATGCGGACACGGCCAAGAAGGCCCCAGCCACCAGAAACCCGAAAGAAGACCTGCTGCCCAGGCCGAACGAACCATCGAACGTTTTCATGAATCCCCGTTGGTTATGTTGTGGACGTACAAAACCACAAGGGCGTCTGACGCCCTTGCTCCGGGGACGGTCAAGATAATCGACCAGCGGCGAATCGCCAACCCGATCCGTCAGGCGAACTCTCTCAGCGATCGGTGTGCCGTTTAGACCAGGGCGGCCGCATAACGACCGGCGACGTCTTCACGGTTTCGCGGCGCTGGCACGTGTAGCCTCAGCGCCACACGCGCGACGAATCGCGCGGAACACGACATAGGCCACGACGAACGGAACCAACAAGAACACGCCCAGCAACCGCAACGTCGGCGTCAGGGTTCGCGTCTGGGCCAGACAGTTCGGACACAGCGCCCAGGCCGCGTGCTGTTGCGCGAACAGCACCATCGTGATCAAACCGACCGTCAAAACACGCCGCCCGCCCCCACCCAGCGGCATCATCCCCCCAACATCCCCGTGCGGCCCCGAAAATCAGCGTCCAGCATCAACGCCACGATCAGCAAAATCGACAACAGGAACGGAAGCGCCGCCACGCAGCGCAATGCCCGCGATTCGCGGCCAAGGCCCATCGACCAGTACAACGATGTCGACACCGCGATCCCCACCCACCCGACCAAGACCGTGATCAACATCGGCCGTTCCAGGGCGACGACCGATCCGGCCGACAACAGCAGCGCGATCGCCACACACGCTGCCGCGAACGCGCTGGGCAGCCAAACCCGCCCGCTACCCACGCGCCACCGGCGGCAACAAATACAGCGCCGCGAAGATCACGATCCACAGCACATCGACGAACTGCCAATACAGGGACACCACCTCGACAACACCTACCTTCATCGCGCGGCGGCTGGCCACGACCGTCAACACCACCACGCCAATCAGCACGTGCAGCCCGTGATAACCGGTGATCACGTAGAACAAGGCCGCCGCGTGATCAGCCGTCAGGCCCAGATGCCGCGCGGTCGACAGGGCGTGAAACTCCGCCACCTGGCCGGCGACAAACGCCAGTCCGGCCAGCGCTGTCAGCGCCGTCAGCAAGCGCGCCGCGCCCACCTTGCCTTCGCGCGCGGCGGCGACCGCCGCGGTCATCGTGGCGCCCGAGAACAGCAGGACAAACGTCAACGCCCCCGCCAGCGAGCGATCGAAACGCTCCCCGGGGTCGGGCCAGGATCCCGCGCGCACACGCAGGATCGCGTACGCCAGCAACAAACCCGCGAAGCCCATCGCGTCGGTCACCAGAAAGACCCACATGCCGATCTTCCCGGCACTGGCCCCGCCCAGCCCACGCGGTCTGGACACGGTGTTCGCGCGGATCGAATCGCTCACAGTGCTGGAAAGTTATCACGACTTGACAGATCACGACGGGGGGTCAATCACTACGGCGACATGCACGCAAAAGAAGGAGAGGCCGCGGTCGATCAAACCGCGCCCCCGCGAACCGCGTCCCCGCGCCCTTCGGGTGGGCCGATCGGCCGGTGGATCGCGCGGCCCGCCTTCTGGGTCGCGGCGCTGCTGTTGCTGTTCGGCGTGCCGTTGGGGCGTTCCCTGCTGAGGCGGGTGCCGCCGCCGCCGCCCGTCCTGGCGACGCTGGAACCATTCAATCTGACCGATCAGCGCGGCCAGCCCTTCGGCACGCGCCAGCTTGCCGGCAAGGTCTGGGTGGCGAATTTCATCTTCACGACCTGCCAGACCATGTGCCCCGTGCTGACCGCGAAAATGTCCGAGGTCGCGCGGCGCGCGAGGCGCCTGGGTCCTGATTTCCACTTGGTGTCGTTTTCCGTCGATCCCGATCGCGATACGCCCACGGTGCTGGCCGCGTATGCCAAACAACACGGTGCCGACGGGCACAAATGGGCCTTCCTCACGGGCCCGCTGGACACCGTGCAAAGGGCAGTGGTCGATGGGTTCAAGATCGGCGTCGAACGAAAACAGATCGCCGACGACTTCTGGGAGATCGTCCATGGCGAACATCTGGTGGTGGTCGATCGCAAAATGGGTATTCGTGGATACTTCGACACGTCACCGGACGGCATGGATCGCCTGCTGGACGCCCTTGGTCGCGTCGCGAACGAGCCGTAGGGCGACGCGACCGCGGTCACCGACCATTCCTTGACCCCGACGGATACGCTTGATATCCCCAGGCCATGTCGATCCCGTCGTCGCGCGTGTCCCGGTTGACCATCTTCGCTTTGCTGTCCGCGACCGCGGCAATCGCCTGCAAGAAGGGTGAACCAGCAGCAGCCGTGGCCGCGCCCGCCGCCCCCGGTACGGCGCCCACCGCCGATCCGCCGGCCGCTGGTGGCCCCGGACGGCTGGGCAAGGGCACCATCCGCGGCACCGTCCGGTTCACCGGCAAGGCGCCCGAGGCCCGCCCTATCACTACGCCGGACCCGTTTTGCGCGCGCCAGGCGTTGAAGGAAGAAGACGTGATTGTTGCGGCGGGGGGCGGATTGAAGAATGTTCTGGTGCGTGTCGTGAAGGGCGCCTCCGGCGCGTACGCACCTCCCCCTGCGGATGCGGTGCTGGATCAAAGCGGCTGCGTCTACCTGCCCCGGGTTCAGGGGGTCATCGCGGGCCAGCGCGTGCAGATCAAGAACAGCGATCAGACGCTGCACAACGTGCACACGTACAAGGGAGCGTCCACGTTGTTCAACCAGGCGCAGATCCCGGGCATGGGGCCGATGACGAAAACGTTCAGCGACGGCGGCCAGATCATCAAGTTCAAGTGCGACGTGCATCCGTGGATGACGGGCTACGTCGTCGTGGCGACCAATCCATTCTTTGCGGTCAGCGGCAGCGACGGCGCCTTCGCGATCGACAAACTGCCCGGGGGAACCTACACGCTGGAAGCCTGGCACGAACGGTTGGGAACCAAAGCGGCGGATCTGACCGTCGCGGAGGGTGAACCGGCCAAGGCCGCGTTCGAATTTTCAGGGCCATAGTGGCCCGTACGCGCTACCAGTCGGCCCTGTCTGGCAGTCGACTGTCGCGCCTTCCCGCCGCCGCGTTGCGTGCCGTGTTGCGCGAGGGCTACACGCGCGTCGATCTGAAACACGATGTCCTGGCCGGTCTGGTTGTCGGGCTGGTGTCATTGCCACTGGCCATGGCGTTGGCGATTGCCGTCGGGGTCTCACCACAGCATGGCCTTTACACCGCGATCGTTGGCGGGGTGGTGGTGGCAGCGCTCGGTGGTTCGCGTACGCAGGTCAGTGGTCCGACCGCCGCGTTCATCGTGATCCTGGCGCCGATCTACACGCGCTTCGGCCTGGGCGGTCTGCTGATCTCGGGCCTGATGGGCGGCATCCTGTTGATCGGGATGGGCCTGGGCCGTCTGGGACAGTTCATCGAATTCATCCCCCACCCCGTGACGACGGGATTCACAGCCGGGATAGCGACGGTGATCGCGACGCTGCAACTGAAGGATCTGTTCGGCTTGACACTGGCCAGCACCCCCGAGCACTACTTCGACCGCATCGCCGCCATGTGGCAGGCCCGCGCCACGGTGTCGCCGGCCGACCTGGCCGTGGGCATCGCCACGCTGGCGATGTTGATTGCCGCCCCGCGGATCACGCGCCGCGTGCCGGCTCCTCTGCTGGCCCTGCCCATCGCCGCGTTGCTGGCCTTCGCCGTCGAGCAATTGTTTCCCGCCGTATCGGTGGCCACCGTGGCGCGGCGGTTTCACATCGCGATAGACGGCCGCATTTTCGACGGTGTGCCGCCGCTGCCGCCGTTGCCGCTGTTGCCCTGGAACGCGCCCGGTCCGGACGGGCACCCCATCCTGTTGTCGCTGGCGACGATTCGCGAACTGTTGCCCGGGGCATTCGCCGTGGCGATGTTGGGAGGGATCGAATCGCTGCTGTCGGCGGTCGTCGCCGACGGCATGGCGGGAACCAGGCACGATCCGGACGCCGAGTTGCTGGCGCTGGGCATCGGCAACGTGATCACCCCGTTCTTCGGCGGCATTCCAGCGACGGGCGCCATCGCGCGAACGGCGACCAATATTCGTTCCGGCGCACGATCCCCCATTGCCGCGATCGTTCACGGGTTGACCGTGCTGGCGGCGGTGGTCGCGCTGGCTCCGCTGATCGGTCATTTGCCGATGGCGGCCATGGCGGCGCTGTTGCTGCTGATCGCCTGGAATATTTCGGAGGTCAAACACTTCGCGCACATCGTGCGTGTCGCCCCCAAAAGCGACAGCCTGGTGCTGCTGACCTGCTTCGGGCTGACCGTCATTTTCGACATGGTCGTCGCCGTCTCGGTGGGCATCGTGCTGGCCGCCTTGCTGTTCATGCGACGCATGGCCGAACTGACCAAGGTCAGTCTGATCGGTGGTGAAGGGCACCCCAACGCGACGCACGCCAGCCAGGCGCCCGATCTGCCCAAAGGGGTCGCGATCTACGAAATTGCCGGGCCGCTGTTTTTCGGCGCGGCCCAAAGGGCGACCAGCCAGATGGCGGCAACCGGCGGACAGACGCGGGTGCTGATCATCCGGATGGACCACGTCCCGGCCATGGATGCCACCGGGTTGGTCGCGCTGGAAAGCGCCCTGGCGCAGCTTTACAAGAACGGCGGCCAGGCCATCTTGTGCGGGTTGCAGCACCAGCCCGCCGGGCTGCTGTACCGGGCCAGATTAGGGGAGACTCCCGGGAAACTGGCCATCCGTCCCGACCTGTCCGCGGCCATTGCTCGGGCTCGGGAGATCGTGGATACGTCCACCCCCCACTCCGGCAATTCCGCGCTATAAAGCGCCCCGATGTTGGTCCACGGTTTCGCGATCGTCACGGCGGCGGCGACATATTTACTGATTCTGATCGGCGGCCTGGTTCACGGAACCGGCTCCAGCCTGGCGTGCCCCGACTGGCCAACCTGCTACGGCTCGATGATGCCGAAGATGGAGGGCGGCGTGCTTGTCGAGCACAGCCACCGTCTGGCTGCGGGAACCGTCATGATCCTAACCTTGGTTCTGGCGATGCTGGTGACGCGAAGCCGCGTCGTTGCTCATCGTCCGTTGCGCCGGGTGGCATGGTTGGCGGTGGCGCTGGTGTTCGTGCAGGCGCTTCTCGGCGGCATCACGGTTTTGTTCCGACTGCCGACGCCCGTGTCGACGCTGCACACGGCGACGTCACTGCTCTTCTTCTGTACGGTTCTGTACCTGGCGGTGCGCAGTCGGCCGGTTCGCGATCCATCCGCTCCGATGTTGTTGCCCTCCCCTGCGTCGGCAACCGCCGTCAACGCCGCGCTGGTCGCCGCGGTGCTGGTTTATTTCCAGATGGTGCTGGGCGGATTGGTGCGTCATTCGGGCGCCGCCCTGGCGTGTCTGGATATTCCCCTGTGCCGGGGATCGCTGTGGCCCGACGCTCACCCAACCGTGCTGGTGCAGGCGCTGCACCGCCTGGGAGGCGCCCTGGTCGCTCTGTTCGTGATCGTCTCGACGTTTTTGAATCTTCGCGGCAACGCCGGACGCCCCGTGCTGCGCGCGCTGGCGTTGGTGGCCCCTGCCCTGGTGGCGGCGCAGATCTGGCTTGGTCTTCATGCCGTGACGTCGTTCCTGGATCTGGCGACCGTCGAGGCGCACCTGGCCGTGGCCACCGCGTTGCTGGCGACCCAACTGGGACTGGCGTTGGGTGGGACTCCCGCGACGTCGGGCGCCGAGCCGGGCATGCGGTCGTGGTTTGACGCCATCGCGGATCTGATAAGCCTGTCCAAGCCGCGCATCACGGGTCTGGTCATGGCGACGTTTGGCGGCGGCCTGTGGCTAGCGCCCGGGGAATTGTCCCGCTGGCGGGCGATCATGACGTTGCTCGGTACCGCGCTGATCGTCGGGGCCGCGAACGCGATGAACATGTTCCTGGAACGCGACGTCGACAAGCTGATGGACCGAACCCGGAACCGCCCACTGCCCGAGGGTCGCCTGCCACCGTCGGCGGCGTTGGTCTTTGGAACGGCGCTGGCCTGCGCCGCGCTTCCGTTGTTGTTGCTGGCAGGAAACGCTCTGACCGGGATTCTGGGTGGCCTGGCGTTCGTCTCGTACGTCGCGATCTACACACCGATGAAACGCACCTCGGCGGCGGCCCTATTCGTCGGGGCGGTTCCGGGCGCGTTGCCGCCGCTGATGGGCTGGACCTCGGTCACCGGACGGATCGACGCCGGCGCGCTGGCTCTGTTTGGAATCTTGTTCCTGTGGCAAATCCCTCATTTTCTGGCGATTGCGCTCTACCGGTCCGATGACTACGGACGGGCCGGATTCGCGATTCTGCCGCTGTCCATCGGCGAGCGCCCCACGCGCATCGTGATCATCGTGTCTTCCGCGGCGCTGGTCGCGACGTCGTTGGTGCTGTGGCCGCTTCACGTCGCCGGGATCGTGTACACCGTGACGGCGGCGCTGCTGGGCGCGGGGTTCGTCGTCATGGGCGTTGCGGGTTTGCGCCGGGCCGCCAACCGCGTGTGGGCGCGATCTCTGTTCTTCGCGTCGCTGGTCTACCTGACGTTGCTGTTCGCGGCGCTGATCATCGACCGGACCGTCGCATGACCACGCCGCCTCGAATCGAGGCGCATGGCCTGCGCAAGGCCTTCCGCGAACGTGTCGCCCTGAATGACGTCTCCTTCAGCGTCGCGCCGGGTGAGATCTTCGGCCTGCTGGGACCGAACGGCGCCGGCAAGACAACAGCCTTTCGACTGCTGTCGGGCTTGCTTCCACCGGACGCCGGAACGTTCATGTTCGACGGCCTGCCCGCCAACCCCACCCACCCCGCGTATCGCCGTCGGCTGGGCGTTGTGTTTCAGGATCCCAGCCTGGATCTGAAGCTGACCGGCCGCGAGAATCTGGCGCTGGGCGCGGCGTTGTTTGGCCTCCCCGGCCGCCACGCCACCGTCCGTATTCATGACGCGCTTGAATTGATGCAGCTTGGTCCACGTGCCGACGAGGCTGTCTCGCGGTACTCGGGCGGCATGCGCCGCCGCCTGGAAATCGCGCGCGTGCTGCTTCACGATCCCGATCTGCTGTTGCTGGACGAACCCGGTCGCGGCGTCGACCCCGAGGCACTGCGCCGCATCTGGGATCAGATCGAAAACCTGCGCGCGCGCCGCGGCCTGTCGGTGATCGTGACGACCCATCAACCCGACGAGGCCGAGCGCTGTCACCGCATCGCGGTCCTGGATGCCGGCCGTGTCGTCTGCACGGGCACCCCCGACGATCTACGCGCGCGCGTTTCGGGTGACGTGCTTCATGTCGATGGCGACGCACCCGAAGAGATCGCCGCCACGCTGGGCGCGCGCCTGGGCCTGACGCCGCGAATCGTCGACGGTCGTGTCTGCGTGGAATCTCCACGGGGACACGAAATGGTCCCGCGCATCGTCGAGCTGTTCCCCGCAGGACGCCTGCGCAGCGTCGCGACCGCGCGTCCGACATTGGCCGACGTGTTCGCGCAGATCACCGGCCGTGGCCTCGGGGAGGAAGCCCGACCGTGACAGCCCCCGCCCTTGCCGGCACCGGCGCGCCGACGACGATCGCGCACCCGAACACCTTCCGCGCGATCGGTGCGTTGGTGGGGCGCGATCTGCGACGTTTTTTCCGACAACCCAGCCGCGTCGTCGGATCCGTGGCGCAACCGCTGATTCTGTGGGTGGTGCTGGGCGCGGGCCTCGGCGACAGCTTCCAGATCGCCGGCGCGGGCCGACAGGGCTACCTCGCCTATTTCTATCCGGGAACCATCGTCCTCACGATGCTGTTCACGGCGATCTTTTCGACCATGTCGGTGATCGACGATCGACACCACGGCTTCTTGCAGGCCGTCTTGGTTGCGCCGGTCTCGCGCGCGGCGCTGGTTCTAGGCAAGACGTTGGGCGGCGTGACGATCGCGCTGTTGCAAGCGGTGGCACTGGTGGCGCTGGCGCCGCTGGCGGGATTCCCGCTGGCCACGATCGACCTGGCACTGGTCTTCGCGGCGCTGGCGCTGGGCGCCGTGGGATTCACCGCGCTGGGCTTCGCGGTCGCCTGGTGGATCGATTCCACGCAGGGCTACCACGGCGTCATGAGCGTCGCCCTCATTCCCCTTTGGATGCTCTCGGGCGCGATGTTTCCCGCCACGGGAGGCAGCGCCTGGGTCCGCGCGTTGATGGCCGCCGATCCGATGACCTACACCGTCTCGGCCGTGCGCCGCGGCCTTCAGGGCGGTGTCGTGCCCCTGGGCCTCCTACCCGCGTGGTCATCCCCCGCGATCGAACTCGGCGTCACCGCCGGGTTCGCGACGCTGTCCCTGATGGCCGCGACGTTGCTTTGCCGACGGCGCGCGTAACCGCCAGGTTGAGCTCCTGCCGTATCGGATGTCGGACGGCGCCGTCGGCATCGCGATGATTTCACTGCCAGAATTGCAGGCGGAACCGCGGAACGGCACGGCCGGACGCTCCCGCCAACCGCGTCAGAGTCCCAGGTGCCGCGGAAACGGTCCTTGCGGACGCGGATCGGGTCGAGTATGGAGTTAGCACTGAAGTCACTTGCGGATTGGCTTCGGATGATCGGCCAGCCTAGCGACCTGGTGGACCCCGCCAGAGGGAGGACACCATGGAATTATTGCTAGGATTGGCGACGGTATTCGTGGCTATGTGTTGGGTTATGACCTGGGAATGGCTCACCTCAAACGGTCCCCGGCTCACCGCCGAACGGGGTTGGCGTGGGCTCTCGCTCCGGAGTCTGGCAAGGAATCGATGATCGAAAGCGCGTGTCGAATCACATTCGCGGGAATGGACTCCACCGAGGCGGTCAAGCTGGAGGTACGCGCCTGGCTGCCCAGACTGGGCGTCCTCATGGAAGGCGCAACCGGTGGGCATGTTGTGATCGAAGCCATGGACGAACGCCGCAAGGAACGCCGATACCGCGTTCGGATGGAATGGGTGATGCCCGAAGCGCTCCTGATCGTCGCGCACGATCACCCAAGCAACGTTCCGCACGAGGATGTGTACGTGGCAATCCGCAACGCATTCCGCGCCGCTCGACGCCAACTGGAAGACTACTTCGCGACGCGTACACCCGCGGGGGTCGTCGATGACGACGCCAGGCCTTTCGATCCGCGACTGGGACCCGATCTCGCCTTGGCACCGTAAGCGCATTTGACGCTGGGCCAACCCGCGGGTGTCGGCTAGGCTGGTGCCCACAATGGCAGCCAGCCGTACGGCCAGGCGTTTCTTTTTTATTCTACTGATCGCGGCAACAGTGCTGGTTGCCATGGTGGCGCGGCCGATCGCCAGCGCGCTTTTTCTGGCGGCGGTCATGGCGGGTGTCGTCTGGCCGGTGCACCGGCGTTTGAGCGATCGCTTGCGTGGGCGGCGCGGACTATCCGCAGGGGCGTTCGTATTTGGCGCGGTGGTCTTGCTGGTCATGCCGGCGGTGGCGTTTTCCGCCTTCGCCATCAAGGAGGGAAGCGAAGGGCTCCGGTTCCTGTCGAACACCTTGCGCAGCGAAGGCGTCGCGGGACTGGTGGAACGCCTACCGCCTTCGGTGGGAGGACTGGCCCGTCAGGCGCTGGATCGAATTCCCGCGCAACAGGAATCCGATCTCACCGAGGCCGTGCAGAAACAGATGAGTGCCCAAGGTGGCAAGGCCGCGATTGCCGTCGGCGCGACGTTGTCGGCCACCGGATCGTTCGTCTTCCAGGCGGTGATGATGCTGATCGCCTTCTATTTCTTCCTGGTCCACGGCGACCAACTTGTGGCCTGGGTGGATGGTCTGTCGCCGCTCAAGTACGGACAGACACGTGAGCTGCTCATGGAGTTCAAAACGGTGACCTTCGCCGTCGTGCTGTCTTCGGTCATCACTGCGGCAGTGCAGGCTACCGCTGCCCTGATCGGCTACCTGGTCGCACGCGTGCCGCACCCCCTCTTCTTCGCGGGGGTGACCTTCTTCACCGCTTTCGTCCCGGCGATCGGCGCCGGGGCCGTTTGCCTGGTGGCTGCTGGGTTGCTCTTCCTCACCGGTCACCCCTACGCCGCGCTGTTCCTCGCCCTGTGGGGTCTGGTGGTTGTGGGCCTGGTCGACAACCTGGTGAAGCCGCTGCTGATCAAGGCCGGCATGCACATGAACGGCGCGATCGTTTTCTTCTCCCTGATCGGCGGTCTTGGGGCGTTCGGCGGCGTGGGCCTGCTCATCGGGCCGCTGGTTATGGCGTCGTTCCTGTCGCTGTTGCGGATGTATCAGCGCGACTTCAAACGCGCCCCCCGCCCCGCCAAGTGATGAACAGACGATTCCACGCGAACCCGCGCGGGAGATGGTGAATCCAGTGATCATTCGAGGCACACAAATACCTCAACCCCGCAGCCGTTGACCGAGCGAACAATGTCGGCGTTCAGCCCCGGATGGCCCCCGGCACGCGACCAAAACGATCGAGGGCGCGGGCCTTGGCCTTCGCGGCCTCGACTCCCCGATCACGGAAGGGCGCCGTCGTGACCAGCGAGTTCACCAACGTTCGCGCGACCTGGAACGTGTCCTCGACGCAACGATGGAATACAGCTTCGTTCATCTTGGACGGCTCGGTAAATCCGCTCAGCTTACGCACGAACTGCAGCGATGCCGCGCGGATCTCATCATCCGTCGCCGGGGGATCGAAATTAAACAAAGTCTTGATGCTTCGACACATTGCGCTTTGACCTCCGCCACGATGATACGCGCGGCGGCGGCCCTTGGTTGCTCAGCCTTGCCGCCGCCGCCGCACCGCACTCGACAAACCCGATCTCGCGTACCACGCTTCCGCCGTGGCGGTGACCCGACGAATGGCCAGGCTGATCGCGATCGTCGGGTTGCTGGCAGGCTGCGGCAGGTCGCGCGCGGCGGACGAGCCCGTCGGCGCGGAGCTCATCGGTACGGCGGCACCCGGCTGGGACCTTACGGAATGGATCGGCTCACCCCCTCTGGGTTGGCCTTCGCTGCGCGGCAAGGTGCTGCTGGTTCGTTGGTTCACCGATACCGATTGCCCCTATTGCGGCGCCACCGCTCCCGCGCTGAATCAACTGCATCGCGACTATGCTTCACGAGGCCTCGTGGTGGTTGGGATGTACCACCACAAACGGCCCGATCCTTTGGACCTTGGCAAGGTGCGCGCGTGGATACGTGACTACGGCTTCAAGTTCCCCGTAGCGATCGATCGCGACTGGCGCACCTTAAAACGCTGGTGGCTTGCCGCTGGGAAGCGCGATTTCACCAGCGTCAGCTTTCTGGTGGACCGCGGGGGATTCATCCGGCGGATCCATCCCGGGGGCACTCTGGCTCCGGGCTCAACCGATTTCGTCGCCATGCGATCGACAATCGAGGAACTGTTGGCGCACCCCGGAATCCAACAAGAAGCGAAGGCGCGAAAAATGAATCCGATCATGTCCCTGTACCGCCTCACGGCACCTTCGATCGACATGCAGCCGCAGTCCCTTTCGGCATGGAACGGCAAGGTCAGTTTGGTCGTCAACACCGCCTCCGAATGCGGCAATACGCCGCAGTACGCTGGTCTGGAACAGTTGTGGCGGCAATACCGTGACCGCGACTTCGCTGTCCTGGGATTTCCTTCGAACGACTTTGGCAGCCAGGAACCCAGCAGCGAGGCCGAAATCAAGAAGTTCTGCGATCTGAACTACCGCGTGACGTTTCCCATGTTCGCCAAGGTCAGGACCAAGGGTGAAGGCCAGTCCCCCATTTATCAGTTCTTGACCTTGAAGCACGCTCGGCCGCGATGGAACTTTCACAAGTACCTGGTTGGCCGTGACGGCCAGGTCATTCGCGCGTTCGACGACAAAATCGAACCCGACGCCCCCCTGCTTCGAGCCGCGATCGAATCGGCGCTTCAGCAGAAGTAGCAGTCCGTGAAAAGTAACAACCCGGTCAAAGTCGCACGTCAGTTTCCCGTTGCTCCGTGACAGGCGTGCCATATCCGCCACTCGGTATCGCCGGACAACCGCGGCGATAGCACACACCCGTGGTGGCGGGACTGTCAACGGTTGCCCACATTGGACAAAAAATGGCGCAACTTGCGTGATCAGGCCCTCGCCGCTGGCATCTCTCGCACCCAAAAGCACCGCCGCGCGCTGGGTTGCCGGGATGGCCCCCTGTTGGCACCCAACATGCTTACGAAGGAAAGCATGGACACCCAAACTCTCGATTCAATCCGACGCAAGCTTATCAGCCGTGGCCAACTACTCCTTGGGGGCGGTCATCAGGCGCCGGCAGGGGAACAAAATTCTCCACGCAGCCGACCAGCGAATCGCGACGATTCCACGCTCGAACAGGCCTTGGCCGAACGCCGCGCGCGCGTGAAGGAAGCCGAGGCGGTCGCGCTCATTCGCATCCAGGCCTCCCTGGCGCGCATCGCCCAAGGCACGTTTGGAGACTGCGTAGTTTGTCATGCCCCCATCGAGACCGAGCGACTACGGGCCATCCCGGAGGTCGATCGCTGCGGCGGTTGCACCCACTGATGACGTGACGGTTGCGCATGGTCGCCTGCGCGTTTGCCAGGTCGACCAGCGGTCACTTCAGCTCGGCGCCCACGCGGGGTTGCCCACGCGGGGTTGATGGTCAATCAGTCCCGCTCGGCGCGAAAATCCCGCGACAACAATTCGGCAACCGCCTCGCGCGGGGCCTTACCTTCGTGCAATACCGCCGCGACATTGGTGGTGATGGGCATGTCGACGCCCAGTTCCGCCGCCAACTCTGCCGCGGTTGTGGCGGTCCCTACCCCCTCGGCGACCTGACCCAGGCGTCGTACGATGTCGACTAGCCCTTCGCCGCGGGCCAACGCCAGACCGACCTGGCGATTGCGCGACAGGTTGCCGGTACAGGTCAGCACCAGATCGCCAAGGCCCGCCAGCCCGGAGATGGTCAACGGGTGGGCGCCCATCCGCACGGCCAGTCGACCCATTTCATTCAAACCGCGGGTGATCAGCGCCGCGCGCGCGTTGTCGCCGAATCCCAAACCGTCCGAAACCCCAACGGCGATGGCCACGACATTCTTCAGCGCGCCGCCCAACGCCACGCCGATCACATCATCGGTGGTGTAGACGCGCAGGCGCCCACCGGAAAATTCCCTCTGAACGGCCGACGCCGTTTCCTGGTCGCTGGATGCGGCCACGACGGCCCCGGGCAACCCCGCCGCGATTTCCTTGGCGAAGGTCGGGCCCGACAACAGGGCCAGGTGGACACCCGGCGCGGCCTCGCCGATCACGCGATCCATGGTCAGATGCGTGCGCGCCTCCAGACCTTTCGCCGCGCAGGCGACGATGACCCCCGACTGTAGATGGGGAGCAGCAGCGGCCATGGTCACGCGAACATGCTCCGACGGGGTCGCCACCACAACCATGGCCCGGTCCTGAACCGCCCCAGCCAGATCCGCCGTCACCAGGATTTGATCGGCGATTCGGATCCCAAGGTACGCGTGTTGCCGCGTCTTCCGGATGCGCTCGGCTTCGGCGAAATTGAACTCCCACAACGCCACCTCATGGCCGGCGTCGGCCAACAATGCGGCCAGAGCGCAGCCCCAAGACCCGGCTCCCAGAACCGCGACGCGCATGCAGGCATGGTAGATGACCGGCGCCCATCTATCTACCTCACTGGCGCGCTCTTGATTGCCCTTCCTCGCGAAGGGCCCGGGCGACGATCTCTCGACTACTTGCCGGCGACGCGAACCGTGTTGCGCCCGGCATTCTTGGCCGCAAACAGGGCACGGTCCGCGGCTGACAGAACGGTCGCCGCGTCCACGCCGTCGCCGGGCGCGGTGGCAACCCCCGCCGAAATCGTCAGACGGCCATGTGGCTGCGTCGCTCCGAACTCGAACGGAAACTCAGCGACCTGGGCGACGATGCGATCGGCGACATCCTTGGCGGCGGCGCTGGCCACGTCGACCAGGACGATCGCAAATTCCTCGCCACCGTAACGGGCCACCACGTCGTTCGCGCGCCGACCATGCTGCAACACCTTCGCGACCCCGCGCAGGGCGTTGTCCCCGGCCAGGTGACCGTGGTGATCGTTGTACAGCTTGAAACTGTCGACGTCGATCATCAGCACCGATAGCGGCAGGCCGGTTCGATTGCTGCGCTCCAACTCCAACGTCAGGCGCTCGCGAAAGTGGCGGTGGTTGTAAAGCCCAGTCAGACCGTCGGTGATCGCCAACTCGGACAGCCGCGCGTTCAGACCTTCCAACTCTCGGGTTCTGACCTGAACCTTTTCCTCCAGCGATGAGTTCAACGAAGCCAGTTCCGCGTTCTTGGACTGAAGCTCGGCCAACAGGCCTTCCCGCTCGCGTTCCAATCGAAACCGCGACAGCAGGTTCTGGATGGTCAGGCGGAGATCTGGCTCGTCCCACGGCTTCGGAATGTACTGATCAAGGCCCGCACGGTTGATGGCATACACGACCGCGTCCAACCCGGCCTGGCCGGTCAGCAGAATCTTCACCGTGCGCGGACTTCGCTTGTGGACCTCCTCAAGCAATTCAACACCTTTCATGCCCGGCATGATCTGATCCGCGATCACCACCGCCACTTCCTCGCCATCGTGCTGCAGGTCGTCGATCAGGTCCAACGCCTCGCGGGCGTTCTTGGCGACGGCGATGTCGCACTCACCGCCGAAGCGCGCGGACAGTTGCTGGCGCAACGCGGTAAGGATTCCCTCCTCGTCGTCAACGCAGACGATGTGCTCGCGCAAGCTAATCTCTCCCGCGGTCAATCTTGACCCTGACGACCGAACGGCGCCGTGGAATCGACGCGGGGACGAGCAACCGGAATCGCTGAGGCCGGTCCATGAATGGGGAGGTGGACCTCGAATCGCGTTCGTCCCGGAACGCTTTCCACACTGATCCTGCCCCCGTGTTTCTCCACAATCTTGTGCGCGATACTCAAGCCCAGACCTGTCCCTTCGCCCTTGCCCTTGGTCGTAAAGAAAGGATCAAATATTCGTGCCATCGATTCCGACGGAATACCAGGACCATCGTCCTGAATAGCCACGTGTACATATCCCCCCTGCACCGACGTCTCGATCAACACCTCACCAGATCCGCCTAGCGCCTGAACCGCGTTGTGGATGAGGTTTGTCCACACTTGGTTCAACTCACCCACATATGCCGAGATGGAAGGGATATTCCCGTAGGCACGTTTCACATTAATCCCTATCTCAGACGACTTCAACTGGTGCGCCAGAATTACCAGCGTGTCTTCGATCCCGGCGTGGACATCGACGCGTTCGACAGGCGATTCGTCCAGCCGAGAGTAGCGTTTCAGCGCGCCGACGATGCGGCGGATCGACTGAATCGCCGTGCGAATGGTCATGGACGCTCGCATCAGAAACGCCAGTTCACGTATGTAGCCGGCCAGCGGCGCGAGGTTCCTGCCGGCCGCTATGTCTTTGAGCTCAGCAACCAAGCCTTCTCCCGTAGGACCGAGCTCGGCCAACGCGGCCGCGCCCGCATCGGCACCAGGAAGGCCCGTTAGAGCCGTTCGAACCCGACGTCCAAGCGCGCGCGTTTCGACCGCGGAGGGCATCACCATCTCCGCGAATATCGGCAGCAACCTCCGGACGATCCCGAAGTAGCGAGCAAGCGCGTCAGGATCAAGCCCAAGATCATAGACCTGCCGCCCGCACATATCGAGCCGCTTGACGGTCTCTTCGAGCGCGTCGACCGATCCCTGAACGGCGGCCGCGGGAGAGTTCACCTCGTGAGCGATGCCCGCGACCAATTGGCCCAAACCGGCCATGCGTTCCGAGTGAATGAGCTGCGTCTGCGCCGTTCGCAAATCTCCGAGTGCCCGCTCGGTTTCCGCCTTTGCCCGCTCGAGTTCAGCGGTGCGCTCGCGCACCTTCATCTCCAGGTTCTCGGAGAAAGCGCGGACCTCGGAATACAGACGAGCATTCTCGATGGCCGTCGCGGTCTGATCCGCCAGCGTCACCAGCAGTCGCAGATCGGCGTCAGAAAATGGGGCCTCGCCCAACCGCCCGACCAGGATCACTCCCACCAGACGCTCCTTCAGGGTCAGCGGCGCCGCCAGCAAAGGTCCCTTTAATCCCGCGGCGGTCGCCGCGGCGGACAGGTTCGCATCCGTTTCGACGGCATCACTGCGCTGTGGACGACCACCCACTGCCACCATGCGGGCCATCTCCGCCAGCCGACGCCCGACCGGCTCGCCCGCGACGGCTCGAATCGTGAACACGCGCGATCGTGTCGGCTGCGAAACGTCTCGGTCGGCGATTGCCGTCGTGAGAGGCGTCGAGCCTTTCGACGGTCCGGCATCGGAGCGTCCACCCCCGTCAAGCGCCAGCGCGATCGCCACGGTTTTGCCCCCCAACACCATCAGCGCCTCGCCCACGACCGACCGCAGAACCTGATCCAGATCCACGACTGAGCTGATCGCGCGACCCACCTGATGCACGGTGACCAACTCGCGGACACGGGCGGCCAGACCTTCCTGGTTCTCTTTCAGACTCTGGATCATGACGCGAAATGCCTCGGCCACGTCGCCCAGTTCGTCGGGGCTGTTCACGCCGATCTTCGTGTCGAGATTCCCAAGCGCGATCGACAACGCCGCTGAATGCAGATCACGCAGGGGACGAGTCAAACGGCGCGCCAGGATATCGGCCAGCCCGATCGCGACCAACAGAACGGCAATCGCGCCCAACGACAAGGTCAGGGTCACACGGCGGCGCGCGGCCGCCAGAGTCTCTCGATCAAGCGCGACGCCCAGAAGTCCCACCCGCCGGCCGGCCGCGTCCTGAATGGGTCCGAACGCCACCGAGTAGGATCGTCCGCCGATCGCCAAAGGCGCGACGGGGGAAATCGCCATCTGCAACGATCGCGCGACACCTTCCGGTAACGGGGGCCCCAGCAACCGTTCACCCGTCGCAGCCATGAACGTCGACGCGCTGGGTTCGATCCCGCGATAGAAGATGACCTCGCGGGCCGCCCCCAGTTCGGCCTTTACCCGGTCCGCCACCGGACCGTCCACGCTGATCGAAACCACCGCCGCACCCAGCAACCTCAACGCCGGATCGCAAAGCGGCAATGCCACGCGCAGCGCCAGCCGCGCCCCCGCGGTTTCGATGCTGATGCTGCGCTCGAATTCCAAGGCGCGCCGAACGACCGGAGACCTGTCGGCAGGTTCGAACGCGGCGAACCGTTCCCCAATAGCGGCGTCATTGCAGGTTCCCGAAGCACACCGGGCCACCGTGCGCCCGACCGGATCGGTGACCTCCACCAGCGCTGACGGCTGTTGCACGGACAGCTCCGCCAAACGCCGGCGCACGTCGGCCGGGGTGCGGGCCAGCGCTTCCAGAAGCGGCCCATCGTCACCCAGCGCGGCCGCCGCCGTCGCGCGTTCACGAATCTCCTGGAGCAGCAGGGCGCGCGCGACCTGCAATCCGCGCCGGGCCTCGAATTCGATCCCCTGTTCGACGCTGGAAAACACCAACGCAATCGATACCGCCGCGACGGCGATGACCGGCACCAACGTGGCGACGATCAGGAACAACGACAGACGCCACCGCAATCCCTGACGCCGGCGAAATCCAGGGCGTTGGTCTACCGTGGGTGGAGTGAACCGCAGCAGGGTTGATAGGCGATAGATTCCAGAACGTCGCAGCAGCCACTCCGACGACGAACGAATCGACGAGGGCGGGCGGGAACGGGATCCCGTTGCCATGCGTACGCCAGCACTACGTTCAGCGGTCGAATCCGCTTTCTCCACGGACGGCACCGGGGGATCCCTCATGGCCCGCGTTCCACCGATCGGTACAGAGCCATCGCGGACGGTTGCACCGCAAGACCCCGGACACCCGCGCGGGCGGCAAACACGACCATGGGGTGGGCCAATGGTACCCAGGGAGCGTCATTGGCCACGATGGCCTGGGCCTGCGAATACAACCGCTCGCGTTCGGTGCGATCGGTGACCCGCTGGGCCATTCCGATGATGTCGTGAAACCAGGCATTGGAATAGAACGCGATGTTCGACGGGTGCGCGCCCGTCGTGTTGTCCGAGTCGAGCAGGTTGTAAAGAAAGTTGTCGGGATCCCCGTTGGCGCCGAACCAACCGGTCAATGCAAGATCATGTTCACCGGCCCACAGAGCGCGCTGCAACTCGGCGGGTTCGCGCGTGACGATCTCGATCGGCAGCCCCACATCCTCCAGACAGGTTCGTACGACGGATGCCACGCGATCCGGCGCGGGCACGTACTGAAGTGGCATCGACGGAACATAGAGCTTCAAGCGCCGCCCGACGGCGCCGCTGAAACCCGCTTCGGCCAACAACGT
>JANOJB010000047.1:0-23956 GCA_031407985.1 Pseudomonadota bacterium
CTAGTGCACGCGCGATGTGTGCGGAAGCGACGCGAGGATCTCGGCTTCGCGCGCGGCGAAGGTCGCGAGGCGTTCGGCAAATTCCTCGGCCGGCACAAGCGGCGTGGCCAGTTCCAGAAAGATGTCGGCGTGGCGTTCCTCGGCCGTCGCCAGCGCTCGATAGAAGGTCTCCAACTCGGTCGTGGCGGTGGATGTGGTCGCGCCGAACCCATGCGCCAGCAGGCCCAACCGTTCGTGCGACCGCGCTTCGATGAACGCCGCCGCTAGCAGAAAATCAAGCAGGCGTTGGGGTTCACGACCGCGCACCTCGGCCAGTAGTGCCCGCGCGTAGTGATTCGGCAGATCCGCGCGGGGCGTCCAGCCCCGCTTGGCGATCAGCGCCGCCACCTGAACGACGTGGCTGGTTTCCTCGTGCGCCAGGCGTCCCAACACGTCGACCGAATCCCCACGATGGGGGTACCGCCGGACCAACGACAATGCGTTTTCGGCGGCTTTTCGTTCGCAATGCAGATGATCCGACAGCAGCGCGTGCAGATCCCGCGTCGCCGCCGCGAACCAACGGGGATTCGTACTGCTGGCCAAAATCACGTGCGCATCCCCGATGTTGCTCGACGTTGCCCGACCGTGCCTGACTACGCCTGGGACGCGGCGACCAACTGTCGCAACACGAACGGCAAAATCCCGCCGTGTTGGTAGTACAGAACCTCTTGCGGCGTATCGATGCGCAAGATGGTGGAGAACGCCGACGTGCTGCCATCCGCCAGCCGCGCGCGGACCTTGATGCGCAGGCCCGCGGCGAAGTCCCCGGCCAGTGCGTCCGGCAGGCCCACCGTTTCGAAAACCTCTTCACCGGTCAATCCCAGCTTCTCGACGTTTTCTCCCGGCGCGAATTGCAACGGAACAATACCCATGCCGACAAGGTTCGATCGATGGATACGCTCGTAACTCTCGGCGATCACCAACCGCACGCCCAGCAGTTTCGGTCCCTTGGCCGCCCAATCGCGCGACGATCCGCTGCCGTATTCCTTGCCCGCCAACACCACCAGCGGCACACCCGCCGCCGCGTATTTCTCTGACGCCTCGAAGATCGACATGACGCCGCCATCCGGCAGGAACCGTGTGACACCGCCTTCGGTACCAGGCGCCAGCAAGTTCTTCAGACGGATGTTCGCGAACGTGCCGCGCACCATGACCTCGTGGTTGCCCCGGCGCGCGCCGTACGAATTGAAGTCCTTCGGATCGACCCCATTCGCGATCAGATATTTGCCCGCGGGGCCGTCCTTCTTGATCGATCCGGCCGGCGATATGTGATCCGTCGTCACGCTGTCGCCCAGATGCGCCAGCACGCGCGCGCCGCTGATGTCGCCCAGCGCGGGCGGCGTGGACGGCATCCCCTCGAAATACGGGGGATGTTTCACGTAGGTCGACCGATCGTCCCACGCGAAAGTTTCGCCCTGGGGAACGTCCATCTTTCGCCAGCGCTCGTCACCCTCGAACACCACCTCGTAGCTGGACTTGAAGTGCGCCGGTTTCACGGCCGCATCCACCGCCGCCGTGACCTCGGCGTTGGTGGGCCACACGTCCTCCAAGAACACCGGGCTGCCGTCCTTCCCCGTTCCGAGCGGCTCGGTCGCCAGATCGATATCGATGCGGCCCGCCAGGGCGAATGCCACCACCAGCGGCGGCGACATCAGGTAGTTCGCTCGCACCTCGGCGTTGATGCGTCCCTCGAAATTGCGGTTGCCCGACAACACCGACGCGACCACCAGATCCTTCTGGTCAATCGCCGCCGACACGTCAGCCGGCAGCGGACCCGAATTTCCGATGCACGTCGTGCAGCCATACCCGACCAGGTTGAACTTCAGTTCGTCGAGGTAAGGGGTCAACCCCGCCTCGCGTAGATACTCGGTCACGACCTTGGACCCCGGGGCGAGCGACGCCTTGACCCAAGGCTTGACCGACAAGCCACGCTCGACGGCCTTTTTCGCGACCAACCCCGCGGCAATCATCACCGACGGATTCGACGTGTTTGTACAACTGGTGATCGCCGCGATCACCACCGAACCATTTTTTAGATCGGCCGACGCGGTGGGCGCGCCCAATGCCACGGCGGCCGCATCCCTCTTCTTCGGTTTGATCAACGACGGCAGCGCCTGTTCGAACGATCGCTTGACGCCCAGCAGGCTGACACGATCCTGCGGACGTTTCGGCCCGGCGACGCTCGGCTCGACCGACGCCAGATCCAGATCCAGCGTGTCGGAATATTCGGCGTCCTTGGAATCCGCCGTCTGGAACAGGCCCTGCTCGCGGCAGTACGCCTCGGTCAACGCGATCTGTTCGTCGCTGCGTCCCGAAAACCGCATGTAACGCAGGGTCTCGACGTCGACCGGGAAGAATCCGCAGGTCGCTCCGTATTCAGGCGCCATGTTGGCGATGGTCGCGCGATCCGCCAGCGACAGCGCCCGCACCCCGGGACCGAAGAACTCGACGAACTTCCCGACCACGCCCTTCTTGCGCAGTTGTTCGGTCACCGTCAGGACCAGATCGGTCGCGGTCGATCCTTCCCGCATCTTGCCGTGCAGCTTGAATCCCACCACCTGCGGGATCAGCATCGATGCCGCCTGACCCAGCATCGCGGCTTCCGCCTCGATGCCGCCGACGCCCCATCCCAGCACGCCCAAGCCGTTGATCATCGTCGTGTGTGAATCCGTTCCCACGACCGTGTCCGGATACGCGAGAGGCAACCCCGACGGTGACGGCGCGGTGAAGACCACGCGCGCCAGATATTCCAGGTTCACCTGGTGAACAATCCCGGTGTCGGGCGGTACCACCGCGAAGTTCCGGAACGCCGCCTGCCCCCAGCGCAAAAACGCGTAACGCTCCTTGTTGCGCGAAAATTCGATGGCGGCGTTCATGCTGAACGCGTTCGCGTGCCCCGCCTCGTCGACCTGAACCGAATGGTCGATCACCAACTCGGCGGGCAGCAGGGGGTTGATGCGCGATGGATCGCCGCCCATGCGCTTCATGGCGTCGCGCATGGCGGCCAGATCCACGACGGCGGGCACGCCGGTGAAATCCTGCAACAACACGCGGGCGGGCATGAACGCGATCTCGGTCGACGGCGTCGCCTTCGGATCCCAGCCCCCTAGCGCCCGGATATCCACATCCCTGACGGTTCGTCCGTC
Organism: Pseudomonadota bacterium; assembly: GCA_031407985.1. GTDB lineage: Bacteria > Myxococcota_A > Polyangia > Fen-1088 > Fen-1088 > FEN-1088. The sequence continues at coordinate 3,186 of JANOJB010000047.1, forward strand.
CTCCGTCCGCAGCAGACTTTCAAGCAGAATGCGCAGGCTGTACGGCAACCGGGCAGGATCCAGCCCCGCGCCCGCCAGCGCCGCCAGGCGATAGATTTCATACTCCCGGTTGCCGACCTTCAGCGTCGAACGTGCCCCAAACGAGTTGACCATGGGGCAAAGTCTTAGGGGCAAAGGGCCGCTGTGTCGAGAGCCGTTCGGGAGGCATCCAAAGTCCCGGCAATCGCGGTATACAGGGCCCGATGCGCAGGCCGACGCTGTCGCTGGTCATTCCGATTTACAACGAAGAGGAGATCATCCCGGAGTTGGGTCGACGACTGAAGGACTTTTTCGCCGACGTGGGCAGCGGGATTGGCGACTCGTGGGAGGTGATCTTCATCAACGACGGCTCGGCAGATCAATCGCTGTCCCTGCTGACCAACCTGGCGGCGACCGAACCGCGATACAAGGTTCTTTCGTTCTCCCGGAACTTTGGTCATCAAATGGCGATCACCGCCGGCATCGACCGGGCGGAGGGGGACGCCGTGGTCGTGATGGACGCCGACCTCCAGGATCCACCCGAGGTCGTCAAGGCGATGATCGGCCGCTGGCGAGAGGGCTTCGACGTTGTCTTCGGCGTCCGATCGAAACGCCACGGTGAAACCTGGTTCAAACTGCTGACGGCGAAACTGTACTACCGCCTGCTGCGGGCCATGCTGGGTGGCGTGTCCATCCCCGTGGATGCGGGCGATTTCCGCTTGATGAGCCGGCCTGTGGTCCTGACCATGCGGGCCCTGCGCGAACAACACAGGTTCGTGCGCGGCATGGTGGCCTGGGTCGGATTCAAACAAACCGCCGTACCGTACGAACGTCCCGCCCGGTTCGCCGGCGAAACGAAGTACCCGCTCAGCAAGATGTTGCGCTTCGCAATCGATGGCATCACGTCGTTCTCGACGGTGCCGCTGCGTATGGCGATCTGGCTGGGTGTCGTTGCCGGTTGCGTCGCATTGGCGGGCGGTGTCTGGGCCGTGTACGTCAAGTTGTTCGGCGCGGGCGTCGTTCCCGGATGGACGACGATCATGATTCTGGTGGGTGTCGGATCGTCCGCCCAACTGCTGATGACCGGCATTCTGGGCGAGTACATCGGGCGCATCTATGAAGAGGTCAAACGGCGTCCGCTGTACATCGTCCGCGATGAGATCAACATGGGCGAGGTGGGCGCCGGCGCCGAGGGCGCAACGCTTCAATTGAAGCCCTCCGAACCACGGCGATGACCGAACCACGTACGGCCGCCACCGCCGACCGCGATCTTGCCGCCCTTGTCAGGGGCGTCGCGGCGCTGGTGGCGATTGGCGTATCGGTGGCCCTGGCGGTCAGCCACCTTCGGAACCTGCAACTGGCGGTTCTTGTCAGTGGAAACACCATCTCGACGGAGGCACGGAAGCTTCTGCTACTGACGTTGGCAATCGGTGGTGGCGCGGGCTTGGCCCTGGCCACCGCCATCTACCTGCCGCGCCGACACGGCGATGGGCTGCGCCGGCTGGCACGGGTGTCGCGCCTGCTGGCGCCGCTGGCCCTGACGGGATTCCTGCCGACCTTGTTGCTGCGCGATGCGTGGCCCGACACGTTCAAACTGACGATGGCGATGGCTGTGTTTGTTGTGGCGTTGGAGCCCCTGTGGCGCCTGCATTTCTCCGCCTACACGTCGTCGGGGGAACACCTGGGACCGGCGTCCCCGACGTTTTCCCGAACCGGGCGTTTTCTCCGCGCGGCGCGTGACCGGCTGCGCGTGCTGGGACGTCGGGTCCCTCCTGTCCTGCGGCGGCACGGCCCCCTGATGACCGTGGTCGCGATGGCGATCTTCTACACCGTGTACATGTCCGTCTACACGATCAGGAATCACCACCGGTTCAACTCGTACACCTGGGATCTGGGGCAGATCAACAACCAGTTTTACAACTTCCTTCACGGCCACCCCTTTCGCTGCACGGCCCTGATCCGCGAAGGCGACTGGAGCGAACTTCGCAATCACGCCGAAGCGGCGATGTTCTTCCTGTTGCCCCTGTATGCGGTCTGGCCCGCCGCCGAAACGTTGCTGGTGTTGCAGGCGGTGTTGCTGGGGGGGGCCGGTCTCTTCCTCTATCGCTTCTCGGTTCGGCGGATTTCGCCGTTGATGGCCGTGGCGCTGACGGGGGCCTACTACCTTTATCCCCCCCTGCACGGCGCCCAGTTTTTCGACATCCACTTCCAGCCGGTGGCCGCCGCCTTCCTCCTGGCGGCGATCGATTGCTTCGACTCGCGGCGCATGCGCCTGTTCGCGGTGTTCTTCGTTCTGGCGATCACGTGTCGCGAGGACATCTCGGTGGGAACCGCGGTGTTCGGTCTATTCCTGATCCTGACCGGACACCGGGCCCGGACGGGACTGGTCATCCTGATCGTTTCGGCCGTCTATTTCGTCGCCTTGCGGTTCGTGATCATGCCGGCGTTTGGAACCTGGGGTTTCGCGGAGCACTACAACCAGTTGTTCCCGGAGGGGGAGCGCACGTTCGGCGGAATCCTGAAGACCATCATCAGCAATCCCATTTTCACCCTCACGTCACTGTTCACGGCCGAGAAGCTGCGTTATGCCCTGCAGCTGCTGATCCCCTTGGCTTTTTTGCCGATGCGACGGATCCACCTGGCCATGAGTGTCCTGCCCGGCGCTTACTTCACGCTGCTCACCACGGGATATGGACCGACCCTGGACATCGGTTACCAGTATTCGGGGTATTTCATCCCGTACATCTTTCCAGCGGCCGCCCTCGCTTTGGCCGCGATGGCCCGCCCAAAGGCAACCACCGGAACGGCCAACCGTACCATCCACACCATCCACACCAGCCGCCCTATGGCCCCCGACCTGACGCCAACCGTTCGTCAGCGAGCGGCGCTGGTGACCATGATGATTGCCACGATTGTCGCGACCAACCAGTGGGGGGCCATTCCCCCGCGGCAGGGTTTCCGTTCTGCGTATGGTGCCGTCAGTTTCGAGCCGCCAACCCCCGAACACGTTCAGTGGTTGCAAGGTATCCAGGAGTTGCAGCGGATGGTTCCCAGGCATGCAATCCTGGCCGTCACCGACCGCGAGATGCCCCACGTCGCCAACCGGCTGGAATGTTGGAACCTATCGACGAGCTACGTGGGTTCCGACTACATCATCTACACGGAAGCGCACCCACTGCCACAGGAGCGTGACCAGTTCGATGCGGCGCTGCGCGCCGGCTACACGCGTGTGGCGAGCCGGCCGGGTTTGGTCCTGCTCAAGCGCCCCGGTGCCCCGTGAGCGTGGAAACGTCATACGCCGGCGATGCCGCCGCGTCTTCCATGGCGCCTTCCGGCCCGATGACACCGCGAAGCACACCGGTGGCGGCGTTGCCTTCACTAACTCTGCTGGTGCGCGCTGTCGCCCTGCTGGGCGCCGTCGGCGCGTCGTTGGGACTGGGCATCAAGGCGTGGACCCTCTCGGACGACGTCGCGACCTACTTGACCCAAAACACCCTCGCGGCTGGACCGCGAAAATCCCTGCTGATCTGGATGGGGCTGGGCGCGGTTTTTGCCGTCGCGTCATCCGCCGTCACCCTGTGGTTGTGGGGACGGCGACCATCAGACGGGCAGGCCGACGAACAGAAGCCACTGCTGGTTCGCCTGGACAACCTGGGACACCGGATCTCCCCGGTGGCGCTGTTGGCGTTCTTGCCGATGTTGTTGAACTGGCGGGCCTGGCGAGATCGCGACGTGGACTTTCTGATCCTGGTGTTGGTTTTCGGGTTCGTGGCCAGTTGGTGCGTTCGTCTGGCCATCGGCGCACCCAGGGTATTCGGGGCACGCGCGGGCCAATGGACGTCTTGGATCCAGGGGGCGTTGCTCCGCGGGCGCAGTCGCGTCGAGCGCGCCGCGTTGGGGATCGTGCTCTTGGGCAGCACCGGCTACGCGGTGTTCTTCTCGTTCGTCACGATCCGCTACCACCGCAATCTGCATTCGACCAGCTTTGATCTGGCCCTGGAAGAAAACATTCTGTGGAACATTATTCACGGGTTCAAATTCTTCCGATCGTCGCCTTTTTCAGGCTCGACCGGCTCGCATTTTGGAAACCACGCGACGTTCTTCTCGTACCTGATCGCGCCGTTCTACGCGATCTATCAGCACGCTGAAACGCTGCTTGTGATTCAGGCGGTGCTGATGGGTGCCGCGGCGATTCCGTTGTTCTTCTTCGCGCGCCGGAACATCGGTTCGTGGGCGGCGTGCGCGGTCGCGCTGACGTACCTCCTTTACCCTCCGCTGCACGGTGCGGCCCTGTACGACTTCCATTATCTGCCGCTTGGGCCGGTGTTCCTTTGGAGCAGTCTGTACTTCCTGGAAACGCGCCAGAACCGCTGGGCGGCGCTGTTCATCATCCTGACCCTCAGCGTTCGCGAGGACGTGGCAGTGGGGCTGGGAATCGTCGGCGCCTATCTGGTGCTCAGCGGACGACGACCCAAGGCAGGGATCCTGGTGGGCGCCATCGGGGCGCTGACGTTCGTGACCTTGAAGATGATCGTGATGCCGCGATTCGCTGGTCACGACAGCTTCATCTACATGTACGGGGGTTTGTTGCCTGCGGGCGACGCGACATTCGGTGGGGTCTTGAAGACGGTCGCCAGCAATCCGGGGTTCACGTTCGCGTCCCTGATCGAACGAAACAAGCTGATCTATGTCCTGCAGTTGTTGGTTCCACTGGCGCTGCTGCCGCTACGCCGCCCGCTTGGCTTGTTGTTTGTGATGGTCGGCTTTTTATTCACGTTGCTTTCGACCGGCTACGCGCCGTTGATTCAGACATCCTTCCAGTACACGACCCACTGGACGTCGTACCTGTTTATCGGCCTGGTCGCGACACTGTCCTGGTTCCGCCGCGACGCTCTGGACAATCCCGCGCACCGGGGACGGTGGGTGGGCGCCATGGTGGCCCTTGGTTGCACCCTTCTTCCCGTGACCTATCAATATGGCGCCGTCCTTCAACAGAACACGGTCCGCGGTGGCTTTGGCGTGTACGACTTCAATACCAGCAAAGAGGAGTCGACCCAGCGCCAGCAACTGCAGGATCTGCTCCGGCGCATTCCGCCCAAGGCCTCCGTCGCGGGGTCCGAGAATCTGGTCCCGCAATTTTCCAATCGGGCCGAGGCCTATACGTTGCGCACCGGTAATTTCTCGGCCGAGTACCTGCTGTTCACGCTGCCCATTCGTTCCGACGAACGGCCACACGTCGCCGACCCCATCGGGAGCGGCCAGTACGGGGTTGTCGCGGTCAGCGGGCCATTCGCGCTGGCGAAGAAGGGACACGCCACGACGTTGAACCAATCCGTAACCTGGCGGTTGTGACGTCGAGCCTGGCGGGAAATGTGGATCAGGGCCTGCGCGGCCCCCACATCTGGTAGTTGTCCCGGGTCAGCAGCAACCGGTAGGGCGCCTGAATGTCAGGAGACGGAGTCGGGCACCCGGTTTGCACGACCTGAAACGCGGGCGGCCCACTGTTTTCGGATGTCACCACCGGTGCCCCCGCCAGGGCCGCATCCAACTGATCAACGGTTACCGTCTTCGCTGATCCACAGATGTGCGCGCGAACCAGTCGTGGTTCGGCCACGGCGGGCGGTGGTGTCGATGGCATCTCGCCCAGGACGTAGCCGGCGACCTCAACCTGACGGACGGTATAGTTTTCGGCAAACTCGAAGAAGACCAGATCATCAAGATTGGTCCCCGCCTTGATGGTGCTGCGCGCCCACAGCACATGCGTCACGCGGAAACGGTGCAACCGATCGTACACGCGGCGTGGGGAGCCCAGGCCGGCGTACGAGATCCCGGCCTGGGTGCCGGGAATGTCCGCGACCGACATCGCCCCCAGGCCCAGGTGCGTCCCTCGTTCGTGAAGAAGGGCCTTGCTCCCCTTCGGCAACAACGGGGCGACGGCCGTCAAGTCCATGTTGCCCTCGCGCGCCGCCCAGTCCTTCCTGAAACCGGACGAAACGAGGTCCAGCGCGCCCTTCGCGGGCTGAGTCCCCATCATGGCGTGTGTGGGAAACGTATAAACGTCGCCTCCCCAGACCACCTGCGCCGATACCAACGCGGCGACCGCGATCCGCCCCGTCCAACCCACCCTCCAGGCCATGGCCAGCACGGCCACAGACACGGCCGCCATCCAGGGCAGCAGCACCTGGAGATAGCGATCTTGATGATAGGTCCAGAACCAAATGCCCACGCCGACCAGCGTTGCCGACGCCAACGCCAATACGCGAGAGCGTGGCTTCACGAACAGGAGCAAGGGAAGCGACAACGTGAACAGAGATCCAAAAACGGGAACGCTCCCGTGGAGATTCCACCAGTCGTGCGGAATGAACGAAAACGTGAACATCGCCTTCAGTGTCTCGCTCAGGCGATCGAGCAGCGGGCCCTGCGGCGTCCAATTGGCGATTTGAAGAAGCTTGTCGGGATCGGCCTCGGGTACCCAGGGGGTCGCCTGGAAGAACTTGGCGAGCATCGGGTAGACCGGATCGCGGTACCAAATCCAGTTCTTCAGCCACAGGGGCGTCGTCAGGGCCAGAGCCGCGACACCTGTGACGACCAGGGGTTCCGTCGCGGAAAAGAAGCCCACGCGACCACGGCCTTTTGCCTTCCGCATGGCACGGATCGACACCGCGCACATGGCCACCACTGGCACAGCCAAGAGGTAAAGCGCCTGGTACTTCGTCAGCACCGCCCCGGCCATGATCAGTCCCAACAAAAATGCCGACGATCGATTCCACCGGACGACAGTCCGTCGCAGCAACAGAAAAAGGGGAGGCGCCCAGAACGCCAGCACGTGATCGGCGGCAACGGACAGACTGGAGTCATAAAGGAGAATCCCCGGGAACAAGAACAGCGCCGCCCATCCATTTCGAATGCGCACATCGCCGCGGGCGACGCACCAGCGCGCCAACATTCCGACGCCGGACAAGGTCACGACGAACAACAGGAACTCGACGTGCGCGGCCAGCTCGATCTTGGTGAACAGATCGCCGTGCGGATTCAGCATGGCCCACGTGTAAAGCAGGCTGGCCAGGTGCGGATAGGTTCCGCAGAACCAGCCCTCGGGAAACCGGGTCACGGCGCCGGCCGCGGCATAGTGTTCCGAAATCGCCAGGTGGTACCAGCGCGAATCGAAGGCCAGGTTGCCTGGTGTCAGAATGTTCACATACAGCAGCGCCACGCCGGCCAGGCCGAACACCATCGCCACCCCCCCGAACCAGGATGGCAGCGCGGCCACCCGGCGCGCATGTGGCAACAGGCGCGCCGCGCGGCGGATGGTTCGGACCAGCGGAACGGCTCCGACGGCAATCAGGCCCAGCGGCCAAGCAACGAAGAAGATCGCGCCCAACCCGTGAAACAGTCCGACGATGAAAATGCCCAGCGCGAAAATGAACACGCCCACGGCGAACGACACCAGGAGGCGTTCACGCAGCGGCGCCGTCCAGCGCAAGACGCCGGTCACGATCAGATCCCCGGAAGCAAGACAGGCGGCGCCGCAAGCCAGCGTGCACAACCAGACCTCCGCGTAGATCCAGAACAGCCATTTCGGGATCGGGTAGTGCGCATGCACCGTCCGCAGGAACAACACAACCCCGGCGACACCGACCAGTAACAAGCCCAGGTGGCCAAGCCGACCAAGATTCCGCCGGGCACCTTCGCCCGGGCCCCCACGCGCGGCGGCTGTCTTGCCCGCCGAAAGGAAGCGCCATACGGCGGCCAATCGACGTACGGTGGCGTCGATGAAGACTGCGAATAAACCTGCCACGTAGCGCAACCTGTTTAGCCCCGATCCATCGGAGCGTGGGCGGCAGCGTAACATACGGGCCACCCACACAAGTCGCCCCCTGAACGACCTTCCCGAAACCCACACACCGAACGTTTTTCCCCCGTATCGAGAGGAAACCAGATGCAGTGTTTAGTATTGGCCGGGGGCCTCGGGACCAGAATGCGCCCCTGGACGGAAGCCATTCCCAAGGCCTTGATTCCCGTCGCCGGCGAACCGTTCTTGGATCACCAACTCCGGTGGCTGGCCTCGCACGGCGTATCCGAAGTGGTGCTGTTGCTGGGGTATCGCGGTGAAATGATCGAGGCCCACGTTCGATCGGGTTCGGGTTCGCAGCTGGGTCTGCCGGTGCATTGTCTGCATGAAGGCGACACCTTGCGCGGCACGGCGGGCGCCCTTCGCTTTGCCTACGATCAGGGTGTTTTGAATGATCAGTTTCTGGTCACCTACGGGGATTCGTATCTACCCGTCGATTTCGGCACTGTCGGAACGGCATTCCACGCGTGCGGACGCCCCGCGCTGATGACCGTCTTTCGAAACGACGGACGCTGGGACCAGAGCAACGTGGTGTTTGATGCAAGCACGGGCATGGTCACCGTCTACGACAAGGCACGCCAGGTTCGTCCGGAAGGCGATTTCAAGTACATCGACTATGGGCTGTCGGCGCTTCGTCGGCAGACCATCGCCGACGAGATTCCGGCGAACGTCAAATCCGATCTGGCTCAGCTGTTTCACACCCTTAGCCTCAGGGGTGAACTGGCGGGCTTCGAAATCGATCGGCGCTTCTTCGAAATTGGCTCCCCTCGGGGCCTGTCCGATCTGGAAGCCCATCTACTGGGAACATGACCAAACCGCGTGGCCTTATCGTTCTGGATCGCGACGGGGTTCTCAACCTTATGGTTCCCCGCAGCGACGAGGAACCCCTGGACAGCCCCCTGTTTCGTGAGGAGGTCCTGATTGTCGCGGGCGTGCCGGCGGCATTGCGCCGCCTGTATGACGCGGGTTTCGTGCTGGCCATCGCGACCAACCAACCCGCGGCGGCAAAGGGCAAGACGACGCGCGCGGATTTGGAGGCGGTCCACGCGGACATATTGACGAAGATTCAGGGCGCCGGCGCACCTATCGCCGGTTCGTACATTTGTTACCACCGCGCCGAGGACGGTTGCGACTGTCGCAAACCACGCACGGCTCTGTTGAAGGCTGCGCTGGATGCCGTGCCTGGATGTAAGGCCACGACGTCGTGGATGGTCGGGGATCGGGCAACGGACGTGGCGGCCGGCGCGGCCCTTGGTTTCGCCACGGCACTACTGGGACCCGGACGTTTGATCGACGAAAATCTGCTGCGCCAGCAGGGCCTTCGACCTTCCTTTCGCGGACCGGATCTGCAAGACTTCGCGACCTTCTTACTCAGCAAGGACAACGCAATGCCCCAGTCAATCAAGATATTCTCTGACGGTGCGGACCTGGCATCACTGCTGGAAATGGCCAAGGATCCGCGCATCGCCGGATTCACGACCAACCCCACCCTGATGCGCAAAGCCGGCGTGAAGGACTACGTGGCCTTTGCACGACAGGTTCTGGAACACATCAAAGACCGGCCGATTTCCTTCGAGGTATTTGCCGATGAGTTCGAAGAGATGGCCAGACAGGCCAAGGAAATCGCGTCCTGGGGATCGAATGTTTTCGTCAAGGTGCCGATCACCAACACGCGCGGTGAATCGTCGTTGCCGCTGGTTCGGGATCTATCGGTGAGCGGTCGTGTGCAGTTGAACGTGACCGCGTTGTGTACGTTGGAGCAGGTCCATGGCACAACGCAGGCGCTGCGCGGCGGCGCGCCCGCGGTGGTATCGGTCTTCGCGGGGCGCATTGCTGACACGGGACGGGATCCGGTTCCCTTGATGAAGGCGGCCCGGGAGATCTGCGACGCTTCCGGCTCGGCGGCCGAGCTGCTGTGGGCCAGCCCGCGCGAACTTTTGAACATCGTTCAAGCCGAGGAAGCAGGAGCACACATCATCACGGTGCCTCCCGACATGCTGAAGAAGATGAACCTGTTTGGAAAAAGCCTGGCCGCGTACAGCCTGGACACCGTCAAGATGTTTCACACGGACGCTGAAGCAGCAGGCTACAAGATATGACCGTGTCAGCATTCACCCATCTGTTCCTGGAAGAAAGCGCGCAACTGATCCGCGCGCTGGACGCGGCGGTCATCGACAAGGTCGCCGCTGGTCTGGCTGCCGTGCGCGACAAGGGGGGCCGTTTGTTCATTCTTGGGGTGGGCGGATCGGCGGGACACGCCAGCCACGCCGTGAACGATTTCCGCAAACTGTGCGCCTTTGAGTCCTACACACCCACGGACAACGTTTCCGAGCTCACCGCCCGGGTCAACGACGAGGGATGGGACACCAGCTTCTCGGAATGGCTGAAGATCTCGCGTCTAGGCCCGTCCGACGCGGTTTTGATTTTCTCTGTCGGTGGCGGCAGTAAGGAAAAAAACGTTTCGATGAATTTGGTGCGGGCGTTGGAACATGCGCGCGCGGTTGGCTCACGCGTATTCGGCATCGTCGGCAAGGACGGCGGGTACACCGCCGAGGTCGCCGATGCCTGCGTGGTCGTCCCGACCATCTCGCCGGATCGCATTACGCCCCACACGGAAGGGCTGTGCGCCGTGATCTGGCACCTGCTGGTCAGCCATCCGGATCTCAAACGCGCGCCCACCAAGTGGGAATCCACGAAATGAACACGCGTTTGAATCGATCGCGATGACCGTGTCACCGACCACAACATGGACGAACACGATCGCGGACACGCGCTTCTTCATCGTGGGAGGCGCCGGGTTCATCGGCGCCCACTTCGTCGATTGGTTGCTGGGTGAAGGTCGCGCCAGTGCCGTCACGGTCTACGATAATTTTTCGTCGGGACGACAATGGCACCTACAACAGCACGTCAGTGATCCGCGGCTTCGCGTGGTGCGCGGCGAGGTATCCGATTTGCCGGCGCTGCGGCAGGCGATGGAGGGTCATCAGGTGGTTATTCATCTGGCGTCCAACCCCGACATCGCGCGTGCCGCGACCGAACCGGATATCGATTTTTGGCAAGGCACGGCGCTGACTCAATCGGTGGTGGAGGCCATGCGCGTGACCAGCGCCAAGAGGATCCTGTACGCGTCGGGCAGCGGCGTGTACGGCGATTTCGGCACCCGGGAGATCCCCGAGGACCAGGGTTCCTTGCTACCCATCTCCACGTACGGCGCCAGCAAGCTGGCTGGCGAAGCGCTGATCGCCAGCTATTCGTTCATGTTCGGGCTTTCGGGCTGCGCCTTCCGCTTCGGCAACGTCGTCGGCTCCCGGCAAACCCACGGCGTCGGGTTTGACTTCGCGCGACGGCTGCTGGGGGATGCCACGCAACTTCGGATCCTGGGCGACGGCTCCCAGAGCAAATCGTACGTTCACATCTCCGACATCATCGCCGCCGTGCTGACCGCGCACACGAGCACCCCCACCGCGTACGCCGTCTACAATGTCGCGACGGGCGATACGATCACGGTTCGCGAAATCGCCGAACTGGCGGTCGAGTGTGTCGGGCTTTCGCGCGAGCAGGTCCGGTTCGATTACACGGGCGGGGATCGCGGCTGGAAGGGCGACGTGCCCATCGTGCGGCTGGATACCGCGAAGATTCGCGGGCTCGGATGGACGAGCCGCTTTTCCTCGAGCGAGGCGCTACGCCGGTCGATGTTGGACATGATTCCCGAGATGAAGGCCGGGAGGATGTGACCCCCGTGGCCCTCTCGCTTGTTCCCTCACCCGGCGCCGATCCGGAGGTGTCATTGCTGGTTCCCACCGATGACGTCGCCGATCCCGAGTTGTCGATCGTCATTCCCGCCCTAAATGAACAGCTGACCATCACCGATTTCGTGGCCTGGTGTCACGAGGGGATGAAGAAGGCCGGGGTGCGCGGCGAGATCCTGATCGTCGACAGCGGGCAGGACAAGACGACCGAACTGGCGCTGGCCGGCGGCGCGCGTGTTTTGAAGACACCCAAGCGCGGGCTGGGCCGCGCCTACCAGGATGCTCTGCCGTACATTCGCGGCAAGTACGTCCTGCTGGGCGACTGCGATTGCACGTATGACTTTCGCGAGCTGGCGCCGTTTATCGAGAAGTTCCGCGGCGGCTCCGAATTCGTCATGGGCTCGCGTTTCCGCGGCTACATCGAGCCGGGTTCCATGCCGCCACTGCACCGCTACCTGGGCACTCCGGTCACGACCATGATTCTGAACATGATCTTCTCCAGCCGTTTTTCGGACATCCACTGCGGAATGCGCGGGATCACCAGGGACGCGCTGGCACGCATGGATCTGCGTTCACAGTCCTGGGAATACGCATCCGAGATGGTGCTGAAATCCGTTCACATGGGACTGCGCACCGAAGAGGTGCCGATTCGTTTCTTGAAGGATCGCGAGGGACGCCTCAGTCACCACAAACGTTCGGGCTGGTTTTCACCCTGGCATGCGGCCTGGATCAACCTGCGCGCGATGTTTGTCTACGGCGCCGACTTCTTCCTATTCAAACCGGGGCTGGTCTTGTTGGTGCTGGGTCTGCTACTAACGCTGCCTCTTTCCCTGGGAGCCATCACGATTGGCCCCATCACGTTCTCCCTTCACTGGATGTTGCTGGGGGTGTGCCTGTCCGTGCTGGGGCTTCAGTGCGTCTTCATGGGCATTCTGTCGCAGGTGTTCTTCGACTACTCAGGGGCCGTCACCGCGAAATGGTTCCATCGTTTCACCTATACGCGCAGCCTTGCCTTGAGTGGCCTGCTTTTCTTCACGGGCCTGACGTTCTCGGCGCTGCTGACACTTTCGTACCTGGGCAATCACTTTCGACTGCCCGAGCATTCGTCGACGAACAACCTTGGTTTCACGGGTCTGTTGTTGATGATCGCGGGATTCATGTCGTTCACGTTCACCCTGATCCTGCATTCAACGGCGGTGGCGGTCCGCAGACGATGATCGCACCGCTACGTGAGTCCTCGTTCGGGCAGGGTTATTCGCCCTCAATGGTGGATCGGTTCGGGGTTTGGCTATCAGCCCGTCAGATTCGGCGGTGGATTCCCTCCTTCGCGGGCAAGCAAATCGCCGATCTGGGGTGCGGGTATCACGCCGCGTTCACGCGAACGGTCTTGGACGAAGTGGAGCGTGCGTTCCTGGTCGACGTCGCCCTGGCGGAAGACCTGAAGGCGCATTCCAAAGTACACGCCATCCTGGGGGGCCTTCCTGATTCACTGGCTACCCTGCCCGACCGCAGCCTGGACGTGGTGATGATCGTGTCGGTGCTGGAGCACCTATGGGAACCGTTGCGCACCCTCCAAGAGATCCGCCGCCTACTCAGGCCCGGGGGCACATGCCTGGTGAATGTCCCTTCCTGGAGGGGCAAGCGTTACCTGGAATTGTCGGCGTTCAAACTCCACTTCTCATCGGCCGACGAGATGAACGACCACAAGATGTACTACGATATGGCCGATTTGTGGCCGATACTGGTGCGGGCTGGATTCTTGCCCAGTGAAATCACTTGTTTTTCTCACAAGTTCGGATTGAACACCTTCGCCGCCTGTCGCCTGAAGGGTTGAAGGGGTTCAGGCTTGCCGACACCCGCTCGCCGTATGAAAGTCTGAAACGATGAACGCCCCAGGGCCTCCCGTATCCGCCGACGATTGGAACCAGCACTGGAGTTCCTATGCCGCCAGCAACGCGCTGAACCCAGCGCAGGCCTATCGTCGTATGCTGATATTCGGCGGTCTTGACCTTACGCGGACGAAGGGGCCCGTTCGCCTGCTGGAACTGGGCAGCGGCCAGGGAGATCTCTCCCGCGAGATCAAACAGCGGCACCCCGATCTGGAACTGGTTGGCCTGGATATCAGCAAGACCGGCGTGGAGATCGCGCAAGCGAAGGTTCCCGGCGGATCATTCTTTCAGCAAGACCTGACGCGACCGATGGTCATTCCGGAGCGTTATCGGGGTTGGGCGACTCATGCGGTCTGCTCCGAGGTGCTGGAGCACCTTGATGATCCGCTGACCGCGCTTCGCAACATTCGGACGTGTTTGGCACCGGGCGGTCGATTGGTGATCACCGTGCCCGCGGGCCCCATGTCTGCGTTCGATCGGCATATCGGACACCGCGGCCACTTCTCACCGGCGCGCCTTGAAAGGCTGTTGACGGACGCCGGCCTGCAAGTGGCTTCCTTGTTTGGCGCCGGTTTCCCCTTTTTCAACCTGTATCGTCTGACCGTGATAGCGCGCGGCCGCAAACTGATCGCCGATGCCACCGGCGGCAACGATGGTCATTTGCCGATCGCCGCCCGAGCCGCGATTCGGGCATTCTCCTGGCTCTTCCGCCTGAACACGGCCAATACCCAACGCGGGTGGCAGCTCGTGGCGGTGGCGACTGAACCGACGAACCCGATACCGCCCGTAGAAGGCGCGGCGCAGACGCCGTGATCCAGGCGCTCATGAACATCCCCGTGCTGCGAGAGGCAGTACGGCGCACATCCGACTGGGTGGACCTTCAGTGGTCGCTTGTGGTCCTGTTGCTCAAGCGGGTCGCTCCCCAGGCACGCGGTCGTCTTCTCGACGTCGGTTGTGGAGAAAAGCCCTACGAAGACATATTCCTACCCTACGTGACCGAATACGTTGGTATCGAGCATGAGGCCAGCTTCACCGAGACGGCGGCCTCACACAGCCACCGAAGGCCCGACTACCTGTACGACGGCAAACGCTTGCCGTTCGAGGACCGCTCGTTCGACACCGTCCTCAACGTCCAGGTTCTTGAGCACACGCCTCATCCGGCAGCTCTCATGGCCGAGATGGCACGAGTACTCAAGGACGACGGGATCCTGATTCTGTCCGCGCCCTTTCAATTCAGGTTGCACGAGCAGCCGAACGATTACTTTCGCTACAGTCCCCACGGCCTGCGTGTCCTGTGCGCGGATGTCGGCCTGGAGGTCGCCGAGGTTCACAACCAGGGAAGCCTGTGGAGCGTGCTGGGGCACAAGCTGAACAGCTATCTCGCGTTCCGCGTGGCCCGCGTGGGCGGCCTGGCCCAGTCCTTGGGCAAGCTGCCGCACGAGCAGCCCACGGTCGAGAAGGCGCGCCTCTGGACGCTGCCGCTGGTGGCGCCGGCGATGCTGGGTCTAGCTGGCGCGGCACGTGTCATGGATCGGATCTTGGCGGATCCCGAGGAGGCGCTGGGGTTCTTGATCACCGCGCGCCGCGAGAAATCACAAGCGAAGGAAACCGGATCATGATCAACCGCAGCAGCCGACGAGCGAAGTCGCCATGATTGTCTCCCGCGCGCCGGTGCGTTTCTCGCTGGGTGGGGGCGGCACCGATCTACCCAGTTACTCGGCGGTCCACGGGGGCTTCTTGGTCGCCGCCGCGATCGACAAATACATCTACGTCAGCGCGAACCGTCGCTTCTACGACAGCATTCGCCTGGCCTATTCCAAGACGGAAACCGTGGATTCAGTTGATCAGATCGAGCATCGCATCTTCCGGGAGGCGCTCCGGTTCGCCAAGATCACGCGCGGGATCGAGATAAGCAGCGTTGCGGACGTGCCTTCGAACTCGGGGCTGGGTTCATCCAGCACGTTCACCGTTGCCCTTCTGAATGCGCTGCATACATTCAAGCAGGAATTCGTTTCGAGCCTGCAACTGGCCGAGGAGGCCTGCCATATCGAGATCGACGTTCTCAAGGAACCCATCGGTAAGCAGGATCAGTTTATCGCCGCCTACGGTGGGATTACGGCGTTTACGTTCAACACGGATGGCACCGTCGAGGTCGAACGGGTACCGATTCGGCCCGAGGTGCAGGACGATCTGGAATCGAACCTTCTTATTTTCTATTCCGGGGTGGAGCGCCAAGCATCGTCGGTCCTGGAGAAACAAGGACAGAACATCCAATCCAACCAGGACAATGCCGTGCAACGCATGCACCGAATCAAGGAGCTTGGATACGAGACGCGGCGGATCCTGATCAAGGGTGATCTCGACGCGTATGGCGACTTGTTGCACGAACACTGGACCAACAAGCGCAAGCTTGCATCCAACATGACGGACGCCGTCATCGACGAGCACTACGACGCCGCCCGAGCGGCCGGTGCGCTGGGCGGCAAACTGATGGGCGCCGGCGGTGGTGGTTTCTTCATGTTCTACACACGCCCGGCCGATCGCCGACGGGTCTACGATGCGCTTGGCAAGCGCGGCCTTCGGCCGCTCCGTTTTCGCTTCGACACCAGTGGCGCTCGAATCGTCGCCAATCTCCGCCAGACCTAGGCACCTCGGCCACGATCGATGTACCGCCCCTACACCGATAACTTCCCCGAAGCTGTGGCCATCGCGGGGCAGTGTGTGGGGGCAGCCCTGACGGCGGTCATCTGGTCACGCCCGCTCCGCACGCGTGCCGCGACCATCCTCTTCGGAAGCGCGGTGTGGATTGCGGCGCTTGGCCCGCTCCTGGTTACGAACATCTTGCGTCTGGATCCGAATCCAAACGTCGTCCCCATCCTGCAGGCGTCGGCGGCGCTGGCAACCACGGCCGCCCTGCTGCATGGGCCGCGCTGGTTCGGGGTGCTCGCGGCACTCGGGCAGTGTGCGCTCTTCGCCCTTGGGTTGTACGTGCGTGAATCCGAGTACGAACTGCCGTTCGTTCACCTTTTTTGGTACGGCCTTCTCGTGGGAGTTCACCTGATGCGTACCGCGCCTCCCGTGCGCATCAAACCGGCTGCCGCGACCCGGCCTTTTCGGCACCACGATCTCGTGATCTTCTTCGCCACGACCGCGCTGGCGTTTCTGGTGACGAATTTGGTTTTTGGCCGCGCCATTTATAACGGGGACGAAGTCGCGAACACATTCCAGGCCAACGTTTATGGTCATCTGCGCGCCTATGCGCCGATCCCACCTTGCGCCTCGATGTTCGAAAACTATTGGGTGTTTCGTCACCAAGGACGGGCGTTTTCTCAGTACACGCCAGGCTGGCCATTGTTCATGGCGCCGTTCCAAAGGCTTGGGATGATCTGGTTGGCCGGTCCCGTCATGGCGGGCATCATGGCCGTCGGGGTCGCGCGACTGGCGCGACGAGTTGGATCGGGGCTGGGAACGACCTGCCAAAGCTCGGAACGAATCGCGGCAACGTCTGGAGTACTCGGGGCGGTCTTCGCGATCCTGGGTCCTTCCATGTTGCTGAACGGAGCCTCGCGCTTCTCGCACACGATGGTCTGCGCGTGTTTTGCGTGGGCGGTTGAAAGCCTGTGTGTGGTATCCGATCGGAGTGTCCCGCGCCCATCCGCGTGGCGCCACGGACTCTTGCTGGGAGCAGCCACCTCGCTGGGTCTCGCGACCCGGCCGGCGGACGGCGGTACGCTCGGCGTCGGCATCTTGCTCTACTTTGTCTGGGTACTCGTCAGGCGACGCATGACCTGGCGTGCCTTTGCCGGGACAACCATCGGCTTTCTCTTGTTCGGCGGCCTGACGGCACTCATCCTCCGCCTACAGCTGGGCGCGTGGTTCCAGACCGGGTACAACATTGTGGCCTCGATTCACCCGGAGGGGGTACTGCACCTCAGTTGGCCAAGGCCACACGAGCTGAAGTTTGGGCTCCCGATCGCGACGGGATCCTACTGCTGGTGGCCTGCGGTGCCAGCGCTGGGAATCGCCGGCTTGATACGCGCGCTTGCGGGGAGCGAACGCCGCGTGGCGTTCATGCTCGTCACCAGCGCCTTCGCGCAGATAGCCTTCTACTTCTTTGTCGAGTTCAGTCGTTTCGCCGACGACGGCCTGGGCCCACGCTATCTCCTACCGCTGGTCGTGGTCATGGCCACAGGAACCGCCGCGGTCCTGGCCCCTGTTGTCGAACAGATGCGCCAGCGCAGGATTGGCCTCGGTGCGCGCATCAGGGCGGCGGGCCCGGCCATCTTGACGGGCCTTGCCGTGATCTACGGCGTCGCCCACGTCGCGCCCCTCGTTTACCCGGTTGCCTACGCGGAGTACCACTACGCAACGACCCCCATTCGCGCCGCCAAGAACATGCGCCTCAAGAATGCCATCGTCATGATCGAGCCGGGACGTTCGACGGCCCACGAAACCAACCTCGCGCAGAACGAACCGATGGACCCGAACCCCGACGTCCTCTTTCTCATCCGACGCAGCGAAGCGGATGAAGCCTGCGCGCGCGAACATTTTCCGGGACGCACTTGGTACCGCGCGGGTACGACCGAAACCCTCGCGCCGTACTAGACCAGTACTAGACCGCTCTAAATTGACTCGATCGATCAGTTGTGATCAAGGCTTGGGATGACGGATATATCGGTAGATCTAGGGGGGCGAATGGTTGAAGCGTACCGGTCGAAGAGGAGTGGGACGTACGCTGAGACGGCAGCGCTGTTCGGAGTAGGGTTTCGGAAGACTGGGGACGTCCGGTAGAAACCGAAGCGCGTGCATCGCGATCTACGATCCGCGATCCCGTCCCACGTCCCCGATGGGCACCAGAACAAGCCTGATCGCCACCGGCTCGACCCCCGCGTGACGAAAACCCTCACCGTCATCACGGCCGAACAGTGGCCTTCGTTGCAACGTTTGCATGGCCGTCCAGCCCACCGCGAAGCGTTTCGCGCAACCTTCGCTTTCGCGAATGCGGGTCCCGTGCGGCTTGGCCTCTCGGTCGGGCCGGACCTACAGAATTGCGGAGACGATTGCGCGGTGGAGGGGGACCTTCCCGTGCCGTGCCGCGAACGGCATGCGGGTGTAGAGATCGAACCCGCCCACAGGACAGCCGCTGGCGTCGCTGCAGACGTTCAAAGCCGCGCACAACCCCCCGGACCCATCGCTGGCGTCAACGTAGTGTCCGGGGGGGGCGTTCGTTACGATCCCCTCGGCGACCCCGGTGGCGAGATTCACGACGGGTCCGCCGCTGCTCCCCGGGAAGACGTCCGACGACGCCCAGAAGTGCACGGCGTCGGCGGGATTGTCGATCTTCACGAAGGATTGCCGCGCCATCTTCAACGGTAGGTTCTCCGGGTGCCCCAACGCACCGAGCTCTGTGTTTTGCACCTGGCCGGAGTATCTGGGCACAAGGGGGACTCGTCCCTGGACGATGCGATCCATCTTCATGATCGCCCAGTCTTCGACGGGATTGCCATTGCTGTCGACGATGTAGGCGCCGAGGGGTGTGCCCGTACACGTATAAACCTGGCTGCTCGGAACGCTAGCTGGAGTATTGCCGCTCGCGTCCGCCGCGAATCCGAAGATAACCTTAAGCGGGAAACCGGGCGGCGTGTTGCCGCCGCAGGGGGGAAACGGCGTATTGGGTGGCGCCCCAACACAATGACCAGCGGTGGCCACGAGATCCGGACCCACCAGGAATGCAGAGCAGGCGGAGACCCCGACCTTCTGCTGCAGCCGGAAGCGAACGTTCGAACAGAGCGGCCGAGTGCCCGTAGGCGTTCCCCCCAGCGAGTACGGAGTGAGCGAATTGAGGCTGCAGGTGCTCCCCGAGCAACTCAACGCGGTGGAGCCGAACAGAATCGCGGTCGCGTTCGCATAGCGGATGAAGTTCGGATCGGTGAGGCTTGCGAACTCGACGCGGTTGTCTGTCCCAAAGATCACCGGCGCCTGTATCAGCTCCGTGTCCGAGGGAGTGGCGCCACACGCCGGAGCGAGGAGCGACAGGGCCAGCAGAGTGCATGCGAGGCTGAGGCCTTTTGTCACGCTGGTCATCGCAGCGACAGCACAAAGGCAAGCCGACGCCAGGAAGAACGGTCGTTTTCTCATGTTCAATTTCACAGGTTAGTGGTGTGGACGAACAGGGGCCTCATGAAACCTGAGATGCAAGCACTGGGCGACGGGTTCACAACCAGTTTCTTCCCCGCAAAGAACGAGCCCAGCGCCGCCTTGTACATGGCGTCGGCCCCGGGCTGGGTCGACATGAAGCGGACCTGGGACCGGTTGGTAACGCACGATGAGGCGCTCACGAGCGAGGGCGAAACGATAATGAAGCACTCCCCGGTTTCGAAGCAGCCGACCTCAGTCACCGTCACCACCTCGTTGCCTGCCAAGGCCGACCCGGCCGTGCCCATGAGAAACACGAACGCTGAAACGGAGAGTAACTTTGCGAGGGTTTTCATGAATCGTCTCCATTGGGATTGTTGTCGTCGCCAACCATTCATGGCTGGCGCCGCACGGAGTGTCACGCGACCTCTATTCTTAGTCAATGATCTTCCCTGGCTCTTCGGACCAGAGGATAGTGGGCACAATCCTGGGTGATCCTAGAGGCGACGACCGCACGACCTACGAAGCGTTGCCGCCCGGCGCCGGTTCCAGCGCCGTCATCAAATACAGCGCTTTGCCGTTCCGGGGATGCGAGCGGACGATCTCCTCTTTCGCGATTCCCAGGCCCGCTTGCCGGATCAGATCCAGGTACTGTTCGCGCTGGCGGACGAACTTGCCCCGGTCGAAATAGGCGAGAACATTGCTTACGTGTTGACCGGGCAGGTACACGACGTCGGAGGTCGCGATCCGTTTGACGCTGGGTTCGCTACCGCACATCCGCAGCAGGCCGATGCAATCGTCGTCGGACAGGTGATGCAGGAGGCCCGCGAGAATAATCCGCGTGGGACGGATGCGGGCCACGTCCTTCGCGGTCACGATCGCGCAATCGTAGTTGACGTTCGGGCCGCCGGTCTTCTCGCGGGCGAACTTGATGGCGACGGGATCGGTGTCGTAGCCGTGATAGACCGCGAAGCCGCTCAAGTACTGATGGGCGATGCCGGTTCCGCAACCGACGTCCAGGATCACGTCGCCGGCCGCCGCCTCAAGGTTCTTGTACAGGGGCGACCAGTCGATTCCGCCAACCACGAACGGCCGGATCCGGTTGTAGACAAAGGGGTGACCGAGCAC
>JANOJB010000052.1:0-3516 GCA_031407985.1 Pseudomonadota bacterium
GTTTTTGCGAATGTCGAAGTTGTGTCCCTCGACCTTTTTCTGCGAGTTCTCGATTACGCGCGTGATGATCCCGGCCTCGATCGGGACGTCCTCCTCCATCCCCAGGCGTTCCATGATTCCGGTGATGCGCTCGGCTCCGAAGATCCGCATCAGATCATCCTCAAGCGACAAGAAGAACCGCGAGCTTCCGGGATCGCCCTGCCGCCCCGAACGTCCGCGCAACTGGTTGTCGATACGGCGTGAATCGTGACGTTCAGTCCCCAGAATGTGCAGGCCCCCGGCATCGAGGACCTCTTTCTTCTCGGCATCACACGCCGCCTTGTGGTGCGCCAGGGCCTCCTGGAAAGCGGCTTCCTTGTCGGGCGGCATCTCATGACCAGGCTTGCCGGCGTTTTCAGGATCGACATCGGCGCGCGCCATGAACTCGGCGTTGCCGCCCAGGATGATGTCCGTTCCGCGACCAGCCATATTGGTCGAAATCGTGACGGCGCCCTTGCGCCCCGCTTGGGCGACGATGAATGCCTCCTTTTCGTGCAGTTTGGCATTGAGGATGCTGTGCGGGATCTCCTTCTTGCGCAACATGGATGCGACCACCTCGGACTTCTCGACGCTGACAGTCCCCACCAACACCGGCTGGCCGCGCTTGTGGCAGTCCTCGATTTCCGCAACCACCGCCCGAAACTTGCCGCGTTCGTTCTTGTAGACCAGATCCTGGTGGTCGATCCGCTGCATTGGACGATTGGTCGGCATGACATTGACGGCCAACTTGTAGATCTTGTGGAACTCCTCGGCCTCGGTATCGGCGGTGCCGGTCATGCCTCCCAGCTTCTTGTAGAGGCGGAAAAAATTCTGATAGCTGATGGTCGCCAGCGTCTGGTTCTCTTCCTGAACCTCGACCCCCTCCTTGGCTTCGATCGCCTGGTGCAGACCGTCCGACCAGCGGCGCCCGGGCATCTTCCGACCCGTGAATTCATCGACGATGATGACCTTGTCGTCCTCGATCAAGTAGTTGACGTCTCGCTTGTAAAGGCTGTGCGCCCGCAACGCCTGCGTCAGGTGGTGCAGCCAGTCGATATTCTCGGGGTTGTACAGGTTGCCCACGCCCAGACGCTGTTCGACCCTCTCGATGCCAGAGTCGGTCAGCATGGCCGAATGCGCCTTTTCGTCGACCGCGTAGTCGATGTCCTTGCGCAGCCCAGGAATAATCGCGTTGACCTTTTGATACAGATCCACTGATTGTTCGGCCGGACCACTGATGATCAGCGGGGTGCGCGCCTCATCGATCAAGATCGAGTCCACTTCGTCGACGATCGCGAAGTTCAGGTCGCGTTGGACATACCGTTCGATCGACTCCTTCATGTTGTCGCGCAGGTAGTCGAACCCGAACTCCGAGTTCGTCCCGTACGCAACGTCGCAACGGTAGTTTTCCTGTCGTTCCCAGTCGGAGAGACCATGCACGATGATCCCGACCGACAGGCCCAGGAACTTGTAGATGCGCCCCATCCATTCAGAATCGCGGCGGGCCAGGTAGTCGTTGACCGTAACGACATGCACCCCCTTGCCCGCCAGCGCGTTCAAATACACAGGCAACGTGGCAACCAGGGTCTTGCCCTCGCCGGTCTTCATCTCGGCGATCCCACCCCCGTGCAAAATCATCCCACCCATCAACTGCACGTCGAAATGGCGCATCCCCAGCACCCGGCGGCCGGCCTCGCGGCACACGGCGAATGCCTCGGGCAAAATATCTTCCAGCGTCGCGCCCGCGATCAACTTGCGGCGAAACTCGGCTGTCATCGCGCGCAGGTCTGCGTCACTTTTTACCTGAAGGCCCGCCTCCAACGCGCCGATACGCTCGATGGTTGGACGCATCGCCTGCAGAACACGGGCGTTCTTCGTACCGAAGATCTTCTTTGCAAAACCGAGCATAGGACGCGAAGCCCGTCAGTGGGCGATGGGGACGACACCGAAAAACGGCTCACCTTATTGCGCGAAACGCTGTTGCGCAAGGTTCATGGGCGCCAGCCACCTAATCCACTCCACCAATCTGCAGTACAAACGCCGATCGGGCGAACGGTTGCCAGGGTGCCCGGCAAAATCGTCCCAGTTCCCGGCTCTCACGCAGCAAGAAGCCAAGGCCCCTGAATAACCATTCCCATTCGCGCCTGGTCAGGAATCCAAACGGCGCGCGGCTGCCGATCTTGACCCGGTAACTCTCCCCGTGGCGGCGATTCATCAGGCGGTCAAACGCGTTGTTGGGCGTGTCCTCCAGAATGAACACCTTGTCTCGGCTGACCCGCGCCGCTTCCCTGAGCAAGTGCATCTTGCGATCGTCGGGCACGTGATGGAGGACGAAGTTCAACATCACCACATCGAAGGTTCGGTCGGGAAACGGCAGATCCAACCCATCAAAGAGGCGAAAGGGCTGCCCCCGCATCCGACGAGCGTCGACGATGTCGACCAGTTCAACCGATGCCCCCCGGGCGGCCAATTCGGCAGCGACGTAGCCCTCGCCGCATCCGACGTCCAGGACGGCGGTTCCCGTCCGAATGTGTTCGGCCACCAATGCCACGGCTTGCCGTGATTCACGTCGCACGATTCGAGAGTGATAGGGGATGTCCATACGCTTTTGAACAGCAAGCCGGAGACCAACCGAAACCTCCGCGCTCACTGGAACTGGCCCGTTCTCGTGTCGGGGTTCCAACTCGGAAGTGGCCAATTCCGAACGGAACACCGTGGTCCCGCACGGCTCCCCGCGTGGAACCGAGCGCCAAAGCCCTTTCCCGACCAGCTACAACCCCTTGACCGAAGGCGAGCAGATTGTTAGCGGGATGGTACCGCTGTGGCCTACCGAACCCTGATCGTCATTCCCACATACAACGAGCGCGATGGTCTGGAGGCCATCGTCTTGGCGGTCCGGGCTGCAGTTCCCGACGCGACCGTCATGGTGGTGGATGACTCATCGCCGGACGGAACCGGTATCCTGGCCGATGAGCTGGCGGCGCGCGATCCGCAGGTTCGTGTCAAACATCGCCCTGGCAAAGAGGGGCTTGGTCGGGCCTACATCGACGCGTTCCTGCAACTGCTCGACGAGGGGTGGGAGCGCATCGTGCAAATGGATGCGGATTTTTCCCACAATCCCGTCGATGTCCCGCGCCTGTTGGCGGCCCTGGATGCCGGCGCCGATCTGGCGATTGGCTCCCGTTACGTTTCCGGTGGCGGCACGGTGAACTGGGGGTTCGGACGCCGTCTGGTTAGTCGCGGCGGCAGCATCTACGCACGGACCATCCTGGGAGTTGGGGTGCGTGATCTCACCGGAGGATTCAAGGCGTGGCGGGCCGAGACCTTGCGGACGGTCGGACTTCGCGACATTGCAGCAAAAGGCTACGGCTTTCAGATCGAGATGACGTATCGGGCGCTCGCATCGGGCGCCCGCGTCGTGGAGCTTCCGATACAGTTTGTCGATCGCCGGGTGGGACAATCGAAGATGTCGGGAACCATCTTCGCCGAGGCGTTGAC
>JANOJB010000054.1:0-26127 GCA_031407985.1 Pseudomonadota bacterium
CGGACAAGTGGGAGATGAGCTATGGGCTCAATCCCAACGATTCGTCGGACGCGGCGCGAGACACGGATGGCGACGATTTGTCGAACGTCAACGAATTTCGGGCCGGTACCAGCCCGCGGGAGAGCGACAGCGACGGCGGCGGCGAGTCGGACAACTCGGAGGTTATGGGCGGGCGCAACCCGATGGCCCGCGACGATGACAGGGTCAGCCGCCCGGTGGTCCTGCCGGAGGCAGGCAACGGCAAAGTCCTCATGCAGGCGGGAATGGGGCTTGGAAGTGGGGCTTTGATCGTGGAACGCGGACCAACCGAAACGGGGCCGTGGACGCGCCTATCTGGCGTGTTCCAACCTGGGGACTACTGGGCCGTCGATACTGCCGTTCAGAACGGCGTCCAGGTCTGTTACCGGTTGCGGGTCGAACTGGGTCCAGTGAGCGGCTGGTCGGTTCCCAGATGCGTCACTCCCAGCGTCGATCCGTATCCGCCCACCATCGAATCCGTTGGTGCGCGGCATTGCGGTCTGGGAAGCCCCCTGCAACTGGAGTTCAATATCAACGATCCTGCTCTCCCGACTGACGCACCGAGATCGATTCCTGTCGACTTGGGGGTGTCGGCGACCGGGGCGGCCGAGATGCGGTATTGGTTCAATTCGAATGATGCTCCACCCGCGACGACGTGGCAGCCCATCAGCAACCCGCTGGTCGTGACGGGGGTCAGCCCCACGTCGACGGTAATCTCGGTGCAGGTCCGTGACGCAGCCGGCAATCTGAGCGCGCCGGTGCGCGTTCCCATTCCACCTTCGAGTTGTGTGAACGCGAGCGCGGGAGTGGATCAGATCCGGGAATGCACGGCCGGGGGCGCCGTGGTGCAGTTCGACGCCAGCGCTTCGCGCGATACCAGCGGAGCGGTCGTGACTTTCTTGTGGTCGGCCCCGGGCATCACGTTCAGCAGTCAGACGATCGCGAAACCGACGGCGCCCGTTCCCCTTGGAACCACCACGGCCACCGTCAAGGTAGCCAGTCAATTCGGTGGCTCCCAAACCGATAGGGTGCAGATCACCGTCCTCGACATGCAGCCGCCAGTGCTCACCGTTCCGCCCGACATCACGATCACGGCTTGCAACTCGCCCAACATCGGCGCCGCGACCGCGACCGACGCCTGCAGCGGGACCGTGATCGTGACCAACAACAAGCCGACCAAGTTTCCGCTTGGAACAACGGTCGTCACCTACTGGGCCATCGACGCCTTCGGCAACGCGGTCTCGAAGACCCAGAACGTGACCGCCGTTCTTGGTGACAGTTCGTCCTGCTGCCCCGCCGGTACGACCATCAAGGTCGGCACGTCGAACAACGACATACTGAACGGCACCAGCGGAAATGACTGCATCATCGGCCTTGGCGCACAGGACACGATCAACGGATTGGGGGGCAACGACTACGTCAGTGGCGGCGAGGGGGACGACGTCATCGATGGTGGCAGCGGCAACGACCGGGTCTACGGAGGTAACGGCCAGGATCAGCTCAGGGGCGGAACGGGCGACGACGTCATCAATGGTGGCGGCGGCGACGATCGCTGCTGGGGTGGTGACAACGACGACGTGATGCGCGGCGGTCAGGGTCAGGATCAGTTGTTCGGCGAGAACGGGAATGACCAGCTCTTCGGTGACGACGGCGACGATCGCCTGGAGGGCGGGTCGGGCAACGATGCCCTCGACGGCGGCGGCCTGCACGACGTCTGCATCGGGGGCCCGGGCACTGACACGTTCAACCTGTGTCAGACGGCGACGCAGTAGGGCCACGATGAGGCGTTCGACCATCGTCGTCACGGCGTTGGCCATTGGGGCTATCGGGGCAGGAGGGTGGATCCTACTTCGGGCAAAACCCGCGCCTGCACCGCTGCCGGCGCCTCCCATCGAAGCGGCCGAGCCTGCGTCGCAGGCTTCCCCCGCGCCCAAGCTCGTCCTTCCGCCCGACCCGGATCCGCCGTCGTCGGGAACGCCCGCGCACAGCGTCTACTTCAGAGCCATGATCGCTGGCGACGAGCGGGGCCTGGCCGCGGCTCGAAAAGCACTCGGCGAAGCGAAGGCCGCCCACGGTCGTACCGATCCCGCTTATCTACGAAACCTGGAGTCCATCGAGAAGGCCTACGTTGAACGCCTGGAGCGTCATCGCGGCGCGCTCAGCTCGCCAGCAACACGATAGGAAGTCGGCCTTCAAGTAGCGCGGCTACGCACGCGTTTCCTTACCGCGCAGCAGGCGGCGTAAGTTCTCGCGGTGGCGCAGGGTGACCAGCAGCGCGGTCGCGACCGACAGCGCGATGAATTCACGCGCGATCCCGCCGTGAATCAAAGCGACAACGGGAAACGCCCAGATGCCCAGCAAAGAGCCGACCGACGACAACCGGGTCGCAGCGTACGCGATCGCGTAGACGGCGAAACACACCAGCGCCAGCGGCGGAGACAGACCAAGCGCCACGCCCAACGACGTCGCCACGCCTTTTCCACCGTGGCCGCGCAGGAAAATCGTGAACATGTGGCCGACGATGGCCGCCAGCCCAGCCAGCGCTGCGGTGGTCGCCGAGAACTGCGCGGGCATCTGGCGGGCCGCGAACACCGGCAAGAAACCCTTCAGCGCGTCGCAGATCAGGACGGCTATCGCCCATGGTTTGCCCAAGGCACGCGCGACGTTGGTGGCTCCGATGTTGCCGCTGCCAACGGCGCGGATGTCGACACCGCGCGCGCGCGCGACCAGCAGTCCGGTGGGAAACGATCCCAGGACGTACGAGCCGAAACACAAGAGGACCGAAGACAGCACGGTCAGCCTCCAACAACGGGCGACACGTTGACGGCGGAGATCCCGGACGCCGCGTCGACGGGCGGCTTGCGGCGAGCCTGGACGCCGGCCCAGAAGGCCGCAACATCGGCCAGCGATTCGGTGCGCGGGCAGTGGGCAGGCAGGCTGTCGAACAACGTGCCGCCGTATCCGCGCCGGGCGATCCGTCCGTCCAGCAGCGCGACGATCCCCGCGTCGGTGTGTGTGCGAATCAGCCGGCCGAAACCCTGCTTCAAGGCCAGTGCGGCGCGCGGCAACTGGTAGCCGCCGAACGGATCGTCGCCCTCGTCGCGCATGCGGTGGATGCGCGCCGCCGTCAGGGGATCGTCGGGGACAGCGAACGGCAAACGATCGATCACCACCAGGGACAATGCCTCGCCAGGCACGTCGACGCCTTCCCAGAAACTTTGCGTGGCCAGCAAGATCGACCCGACCTGATCGCGCAACGCCGCCAGCAACACGTGGCGGGGGCGTTCACCCTGGACCAGAACCTGATGCGGCAGCACCTGGCGCAGGTGCGCGGCCACATGGCGCAGGTTGCGAAAGCTGGTGAACAGCAGCAACGCGCGTCCGTCGGTGATACGGCACAACTCGGCGGCGCGAACGGCGGCGGCGGCCGGGAATTTGTCGTCGGTCGGTTCGGGCAAATCGACGGACACGTACAGCAGCGCCTGATGTTCATAGTGGAACGGCGACGGAAACACGATCTCGGTGGCGACGTCGGTCAGGCCCAGACGTTGTCGGACGTAGTCGAACGATCCCGCGACCGTCAATGTCGCCGACGTGAAGATCGCGGCGCCCGGGTGCGCGGCGAATGCTTCCGCCAGGCGCGGGCCGACGTCGATCGGCGCGGCGTGCAGACTGATGCCGCGCGCTCCGGCGACCATCCACCGGACATCCGTGGGCGCGTGCGCGCGTACGCCGCCACCCGCGTCGGTCAGGGTCGACAGATCGCCGCGCGCGGCCTCGGCCCGGCGGCCCAGAGCTGACAGCTCGGGCGCGGATCGGACCGCATCGCGAACGGTCAACCCGTCGGGATCCAGCCACACGGAAATTTCCTCCAGCACGCCGTCCAGTTCGTGGTAACGGGCGCCCACACTCCCCGTCCAGATGTCGCCGACAAGGGGGACCCGTGTCTCTTCGCCATCGCGGGCACGCGGTACGCGGCTTCGCAACGCATCGGCCAGCGCGGCGGTGGTTCCCTGCAGGCGCGTGGCCAGGGACTGGGCGCGCAGCGGGTGCCCGGGCAGGGCCCGATCCAGATCGCGGGCCAGCGCCAGCAGACGTTGTGTCGAGATGTGCACACCGAAGAACTCGGCGGCGATGTCTTCGATCTGGTGCGCCTCGTCGAAGATCACGGCTTCGTACGGGGGCAGCACCGCCGCCTCGGGCCAGGCGCCGCGCAGGGCCAGATCGGCGAAGAACAGGTGGTGATTGGCGACCACGATGTTCGCGGTGGCGGCGTTGCGGCGCATCGCCGTCACGAAGCAGCTGTCGTTGTACGCGCAGCGTGCGCCGATCCGCGTCTCGGGCGAGCTGGCGATTTCGCGCCACAGGGGACTGTCGTCGGGCAGGTCGGACATGTCCGCGCGATCGCCGCTGGCCGTTTCATCGACCCACGCGCGCAGGCGATCGAACGCGGGATTGGCCACCAACGTCGCCTGCCGCTCGAACACATCCAAGCGACGCCGGCAGACGTAGTTGGACAGTCCCTTCATGACCGCCCACGTGAACGTGAAGCCGGGCGGCATCACGCTGGCCAGACGCGGAAGTTCGACGCCCGCGATCTGTTCCTGAAGGTTTTTGGTCGCGGTGCTGATGACGATCTTTCGTCCCGACAAAATCGCCGGGACCAGATACGCCAGCGTTTTACCCGTGCCCGTGCCGGCCTCGACCAGCAGGCGTTCGTCCTCGTCGATCGCGCGGGCGATCCGCGCCGACATTTCCAGCTGTCCGGGGCGGTGCTCGTAGCCGGGAAACGCGGCCGCCAGCCGCCCCCCGGGTCCAAGCACGTCGGACGGAGTCACCGGCGGCGACTCGCCTTGGTTGAACTGGTCTTCTTCGCGACCACTTTCTTGGATCTGATTTTTGCGGCCTTCGGTTTGGCCGAAATTGCTTTCGCGTGCTTCGGTATTGCTGGCTTTGGCTTGGCGGGACCCACCTTGGCGACATTCGGCCGCACCGAGCCCGGTTTCGGTCGGCTTGCCTTCTCGGTGATTCCCGAGACGCCGAAGCGCTTCTGAAGTTGGGAAAACACGTCGTCGATGGGCACACCGGCGGCTTCCAGGCCCACCAGCACGTGAAACAGCAGATCCGCGGCTTCATGCGCCGTGTGCGCGGCGTCAGCTTTGGGCAGGGCGTCGGTCAACTCGCCCGACTCCTCCGCAATCTTGCCGAGGATCTTGGGCCACCCGGCATCCAGCAGCGACACGACATACGATTTATCGGGGCGGTCGCGGCGTCGACGCGCGATCACATCGACCACGCGCGCGATCACCACGGCCGGCGGATCCGGCGGCCCGTCGTCCTCGACCACGGTGCCGGCGAATCCTTCGCCGTCCAGGCGGCGGAAGAAACAGCTGGTGTGCCCGGTGTGGCAGGACGGTCCGTCGGCGTCGACCAGGTACAGCACCACGTCCCCGTCGCAGTCGATGCGGATGTCGTGCACGTGAAGTGCGTTGCCCGACAGTTCGCCCTTGCGCCACAGCGACTTGCGGGACCGGCTCCAGAAGTGGGCCAGGCCCGTCGCGGTTGTCTGGCGCAGGGCTTCCTGGTTCGCCCACGCGAACATGCGGACGACCCCGCTGCGGACGTCCTGGGCGATCACGGGCACCAGGCCCGCGTCGTCGAAGACGGTGGCCGCCACCAAGGCATCGATCCCGGCGGTGGTCATCGGAACTGATCTCGCACGACAATGCCCCGGGTGCGCAAATATTCGTGCGCTTGCCCGACGGTATGGTCGCCAAAATGGAAGATGGATGCCGCCAGCACCGCCTCGGCATGACCAAGGGCGATCCCCTCGTACAGGTGCGCCAGGGTGCCGACGCCACCCGACGCGATCACCGGCACCGGGACGCGATCAGCGACGGCGCGGGTCAGCTCCAGATCGAATCCGTCGCGGGTCCCGTCGCGGTCCATGCTGGTCAGCAGGATTTCACCGGCGCCCAGCTCGGCCATGCGCGCGCACCAGGCCACCGCGTCCAGATCGGTCGCCCGGCGTCCTCCGTGTGTGTAGACCACCCAGCGCGGTGCGGTGGGTGGCGCGCTGGGATCGCGCCGGGCGTCGACCGCGACAACGATGGCCTGGCTTCCGAACGCGTCGGCCGCGCGATGGACCAGGTCGGGATCGGCGACCGCGGCGGTGTTGATGCCGACCTTGTCGGCTCCCGCCAACAGCAACTGTCGAACATCCTCGACCGCGCGCACGCCGCCCCCGACGGTCAGCGGCAAGAACACGCGTTCCGCCGTGGCGCGGACCACGTCCAACGTCGTCGATCGTCCCTCGGTGGACGCCGAAATATCCAGGAAGCAGATTTCGTCGGCCCCCTGCGCGTCGTACGCGGCCGCGACCGCGACCGGATCGCCCGCGTCGCGCAGTTCCTGAAAGCGTACGCCCTTCTTCACGCGTCCCGCGTCGACGTCCAGACAGGGAATAATCCGTTTGGCTAGTCCCAAATCGCACCTCGAAAATTCGTTCGGATGACCTTGTCTCGGGTCAGCAGGGTTGCGTGTTCGGCCATCGCTTGTGCCGTAATCAGGCGATCGAATGGGTCACGCGTCCACGAGAGCTGAGCGGCCATCGCGACCACCGCCGGGAACAACCCCTTCGAGAGGCCGAGGCCGATCCGGTCGGTCAGGTCTCTCACGACCACGGTGCCGGGTTGGCTCGTTCGTCCGATCTCGAACAAGAACTGCAATTCCAGCTCGACCATCGGCGAGATGGCGATGGATCCGGTTTGAATCCGATCGCGAACTCGTTTGGGCAAACGCGCGGTATCGCCAGCGAACAACCAGGCGACAACGTGTGTATCCAGATGAATCAAGGCCGCCATGCGCCCGACCAATCGACGTGAATCAGGTTGTCGGGATCCCCTTTGATATAGCCAGGCCGCGCCTGGAGCCGATCCAGCCGTGAGGATGGTCGATCCGTGATGATGCGCAGGATACGTCCCTTACGCTCGATTTCGGCCGGCACACCGGTCTCGATGACACGGTCGAGAATCCGGTAGACGTCGGCACGAAGGCGCGAAGCGGTTACGACGGGGTTTTTCTTTGCGGCCTTGCCCGTGGAAGCCATATGCGTACGCTATAGGATGGTACACACGTACGCAACGACCGATCGCGGCGTTACAGGTTTCGCGGCAGAGATCGGCGGATTGCTTCCTCGACGGTGAAGACCTTCTCGTAGATCGCCTTGCCGATCACCACGGCGAAGGCGCCGGTCTTCAGGGTGGCGTCGATATCTTCCAGTGTAGCGACGCCGCCCGACGCGATGACGGGGCAGGGGGTGATCCGGCGCGCCAGGCGCGCCGTCGCTTCCAAATTCGGGCCGGTGCGCATGCCGTCGCGACCGATGTCCGTGTACAGCACCGCCGCGGCGCCGGCGCGCGCCACGGTTTCGCCAATCTCCAGCGCGGATGCGGCAGTTTCTTCTTGCCAGCCTTCGACGGACACCATGCCCTCGCGTGCGTCGACGGCGACGATGATTCGCCGCGGGAACTTCGCGCAGGCGGCGTCGACGATCTCGGGCGTCTTGATGGCGGCGGTGCCGGTGACGGCGAACTTCGCTCCCAGATCGAACAGACGCTGGCAGTCGTCGATCGACCGCACGCCGCCCCCGACCTCGACGTCCAGGGTGGTTGCCTCGATGATGCGCCGGATGGTCGAACGATTGTGTTCCTTGCCGCCACTGAACGCGGCGTCCAGGTCAACGACGTGGACGCGCGGCGCGCCCGCCGCGGCGAAGGTGGCCGCCAATTCCCACGGACTGTCCGAATAGATCGTGGCCGTGTCGCGCTGCCCTTGCCGAAGCCGCACGGCCTTGCCGCCCAATAAATCAATCGCGGGAAAGATCAACATGCCGCGCCTTATACACCGGGAGCCGCGACGCGCGCCGCACGCGTGACCAGATCCCGTCGCTGCTACGCGGTAACGAACGCGGTCAGCAACGCCAGGCCGGCGTCCTGGCTTTTTTCGGGGTGAAACTGGCAGGCGAACAGGTTGTCGCGGGCGACCGCCGCGCAGAATGGGATGCCGTGTTCGGTCTCAAGTGCGACGTCCTGGGGGCGGTCGGGTACCGCGAAGTAACTGTGAACGAAATAGAAGTAGGTTCCGTCGGGCACGTTGCGCAGCACGCGCGTGGCGCCGGCCGCGCGCCTCAACGTGCTGTTCCAACCCATGTGGGGCACCTTCAGTCCGGGGCGTTCGGCAAAACGTCGAACGGTACCGGGCAGGACGCCAAGGCCGCGGCAACTGGGATCCTCCTCGCTGCCCTCGAACAAGACCTGTAAACCCAGGCACAGACCCAGATACGGCCTGCCGGCACGAATGCTTTCCAGCACAGCCTCCCGCAGAGCCCCCCCGTTGCGTGACAACCCCGCGATGCAGCCGCCGAACGCGCCCTGGCCGGGCACGACGATCTTGTCGGCGGCGGCGACCACGTCGGCGTCGGAGGTGACGACCACGTCTGCACCCGCCCGCGCCAGAGCTTTCTCCACGCTGCGCAGGTTGCCGCTACCGGTATCGGCGACGGCGATTCGGGGTCTGGCATGGCCGGCTGCTGACGTGGTCGAAGTCATGACGGGCGGATCGTACGACAAGCGAACGCGGAAGCCCAAGGTGAGACATTCTTCCGCGCCCGCGACGTTGTTCATTTCGGGCTCGGCCCGTAGTACTCCTGGCGCGAGATGGCCTCCTGGTGGCGATAGGTGTTTCGCTGATGCAGACGACGGCTCCGGGGCGCCACACGATTCTTGTGATCATCGTTGAAACGGGAGGATAGGAATGGCGTCGGTTCCACAGCGCGGGGAACGCCCGCCGAAAAGCTGGTATCGTCTGTTCACCAACCGTGGCAGCCATCGTCCTTCCGGGCGCGATTCCCGCCGAGATCGTCGTCGAGATCCGAGCCCGGATCGCGGAGGGCCGATTCGTCCTTGGGCGCGAAACAGCCGTCGGCGACGCAGCGGAGTTGAAGCACAATCTTCAGCTGGCATCCAACGATCCGGCGGAGGAACGCGCGGTCCAGCTACTCGCCGGCACGCTGCAGGCCTCACCGCTCTTCCAGGCGGCGGCCTGGCCCGACGCGATGATGCGGCCGATGTTTTGCCGCTACCAGGTGGGGATGGCCTACGGAGACCACATCGACGGCGCCATCATGGGCAAGCCGCCCGACTTGTTGCGCTGCGACGTCGCGGTCACGGTTTGTCTTAGCGACGGTTCGGAGTACGAAGGCGGCGAGCTGGTGATGGACACCGCCGGGTTGCCGCAATCCTGGAAAGGGCGGTCCGGCGACGTCATTGTCTATGCGGCCGACACCTTACACCGCGTCTCCGAAGTCACCCGCGGAGTTCGAGATGTAGCCGTTCTATGGATCCAGAGTCTGGTGCGCCAGCCGGAGCGACGCCGGATCCTGTTCGACCTTCGGACGGTGCTCGACGCGATGGATCAGGCGCCCGGCGCGTCGCCGCACATCGACGCCATTAGGCGCAGCTACTTCAACCTGATACGGATGTGGGTTTGACCGCGGCCGCGTCAGCACGGGCGTGAGCGGCCGCGTCAGCACGGGCGTCGAGCGCCCGCGTCGAGCGCCCGCGGCGTTAACCGCGTCAGCGCGGGCGTCGCCGCGACAGGTACGGCTCCAAGCTCATGCCGTCGTAGCCGCTGCCGGTTTCGGGAAAATCCACCGGGTCGGTTGGCGCGTCGGCGATGCACGCCTCCGCGGTCAGAAGCAACGTGGCGATCGACGCCGCGTTCTGTAGCGCCAGGTCGACGACCATCGTGGGATCCACGACGCCCGCCTCGATCAGATCCTCGAATTTTCCGGTGGCCGCGTTGTAGCCGAAGCCGCCTTTTCCTTTTCTCACGCGATCGACCACGACCGCTCCGTCCTCGCCGGTGTTCTCGGCGATCTGGCGGCAGGGCACCTCGCAGGCGCGACGCACGATCCCGACTCCCGCCGCCTGGCCCTCGGGCAATCCCTTTTCGACCTTCAGCAGCACCTGCGAAGCGCGCAACAGCGCTACCCCGCCCCCCGCCACGATCCCCCCCTGGATGGCCGCCCGGGTGGCGAACATCGCGTCCTCGATGCGCGCCTTCTTCTCGCGGGTTTCGGGGTCGGTGATGCCTCCCACCCGAATCAGGGCCGCCCCACCCACCAGCCGGCGCAGCCGCTCGTCCAGCTCCTGATGCTTGAACGTCGAGTTGGTTGCATCGCGCAGCGCCTGGATCTCGCGAGCCCGCACATCGACATCGGTTTTGCGTCCCATTCCACCAATGATCGTGGTCTTCTCTTGGGTCACCTTGACCCGCTTGGCGCGGCCCAGATCCTCGAGCCTGACGTTCTGGAGGGTGATGCCGGGTTCCTCCTCGACGATGCGCCCCCCGGTTTGCGCCGCCAGATCTCCAAGCGCCGCCCGGCGCGACTCGAGGTATTTGGGGGGCATGATTCCGCAGACCTTGAGCGTGCCCTCCAGCTTGTTGACGACCAGCAACGACTGCGCGTCGCCAAGCACCTCGGCCACGACCAGAAGCGCTCGGCCCGTCGCTTTCACCTTTTCGAGAATGGGCAACAGCTCGTCGACGCGGGTGATCTTGTTCTGGCACAGAAGCAGATACGGATCGTCCAGCTCGGCCACCAGGCGCTCTTTGTCGGTGATGAAGAACGGTGACAGAAAACCCCGGTCGATCTCGACGCCTTCCGCGACCTCCAGTTTGGTCTCCAGCGCCGTGCCCATCTCGACGTGAATGATCCCGTCGAGCCCCACCTTGTCCACGGCCAGCGCCAGGAGCTTGCCTACCGCCGCGTCGCCGTTGGCGCTGATGCTCGCAATCCGGGCAATGTCCTTCTTGCCCCTGACCGGTTTCGACATCTTGCCGAGGGCGTCGATGACCCGCTCGGTCGCCAACTCGATACCGCGTTTGAGGTCGATGGGGTGGAACCCGGCCGCCACCAGTTTCGCGCCGTCGCGGTAGATCGCGTGCGCCAACAATGTGGCGGTCGTCGTCCCATCGCCCGCGACGGACGATGTCTGGACCGCGCTTTCAAGGACCAGTTGCGCGCCCATGTTCGCGAACTCGTCGGCAAGCTCGATCTCCTCGGCGACCGTGACGCCGTCCTTGGTCGCCAGCGGTGATTTGAACATCGGGCGCTGCAGCAGCACGACGCGACCGCTGGGGCCCAGGGTCGGTGTCACCGCGCCGGCGAGAATCCGCGTCCCCTCGAGGAGGCGCGCGCGTGCCGCTTTGCCTGACAGTATTCTCTTGGCAGCCAACTATGCCTCGGCTCGTCGCATGCTATCAGGTGGAAGTGTCGGTGTCCGTCGACGGAAGCTCAGGTTTTCCGTCTCCGTCTCCGCCGTCACCTATCGGTGCGCTTTCCTAGCTCGACGGAAGCCTGGCCAGGAACGCGCGCAGCTCGTCGTGCAGGCGCGCGGGCTCGACGCCCCAGGCCGCGCCCAGCGATCGCGCCACCTCGACGATCGATCGCGTTCCGTCGATCATGGACAACACGCCCGTCGTGAACATTGACGTGCGTCCCAGCGCAATCATCGCCGGGGTGACCGGAATCGGGAGCAGTGGATTGGCGACCCAGGGCGGAAGTGATTCGGGGATCGCGACCGCTGGCGCGTCTTTCGTTTTGCGGGCCACGAATCGGAAGACGGTGTCGGTGCGATGTGATCCGCTGGCCGGTGAATCGAAGTAGGGGATGTCCTGTCGATCGTGGGACAGAATTTCGAAACCACCCAGCCCGACCATATCCAGCACCTCTTCAATCGTGTACGAACGCGAAAGCGTCGTGTGAAAACGCAACGGACCAACGTTCACCCACAGCCCCCCGGGTGTGAGCACCCGATTGATGGCCGCTGCCGTCTGCCTGATATCCGCCCGCGCGACGTCGATGAACCAGGACGTCACGACGGCGTCCAGAGTCCCCGGAGCGAACGGAGGGCGAAGGCCATCCGCGAAGACGAACGAAAACCCATCGCGCACCGCGAACGGGCGCGCGAGGTTGCGGGCGATCACCACTTCGTCCGCGGAGTTTGGATCCACCGGGAACTCGGGAAGGGTGATCGCTTTACCCGCCAGCAGGTTGTCCGCGATCAGAAACGGCAGAGGATTGATGTCGAGCGCGAACGTGTTGGCGGGCCCGCACTGCTGATGGATATCGACCGCCAAACGTCCCGCTCCCGCACCGTAGATGGCGACGCGGCCGAGTCCATCGGGGATCACGGGCTTCAGAAACGCAAGCGCAAGCGCACACTCCCGCTGGCCCCACACCCAGTCGCGAAACACATGCTCGTAGCATTCGAGCACCGCGGTCTGGGCTCCCCCCTCCGGCCGACTGGGGATGGCCATCGCGGGAAGCTGGTCCACCCCGGCGTCCAGGGACTCGAACAGGGCAACGACGGCCTCGACCTGCTGCTCGAATCCCTCCGCGACTCGCAGCAGGCGCCGCTGTGTCTTGGGCAAGACGTCGGGCCCGGCGGCCTCCTCTTTCAAGGATGCGACCCGCATCTCGACGCTGGACGTGTAGTCGTCGAGGCGGCGAAGCCACAGGGTCCGCCAGAAAGCCGGATCCTCAACCAAGCAGGGTATGCCGCCGATGAGCGGATAACTATTTCGGCAGCCCTCACAGCCCAGGTTTCCGTCGGTCGCCGTGAGCCTGCCGGCGCAGCGGGGGCAGCAGAGGCCTTCATCCAGGTGCAATTTCGGGGGCATGGACGTGACCGGTTACTACGCGATGGCCTGTCGGGTGTCGAGGTCGGTGTCCAGTGTCCCCAACAACCCAGTGATGCTACGTTGGATGACTATCCCGTTGCTTCCAGAGGCGCTCAGAGCCTGGTGTGTCAGGTAGGCCTACTTGTATGCCGTCGGGCGTCGGGAGGAGTTTCTGGAAACCAAAATAATAGATGAGCTTCCTTTGAGCTGCCGGGTCACTTCGCTACTCAGAATGCAGGGCCAGCGTTCCAAGTTAGCGGCTCTCTTTTTCGGGGGTCGCACCCCAACTCCGTCGGAGGTTCCTCGATGCGGACTATAAGGCAGCCCTCAGTTTTTCGGCACCGGGGCCCGGCGCTGCTTCCACTCTGCGCGGCGCTTGCCCTGGGGTGTCAGGGCATGGTCAATGTGGGACCTTCCGGCGGCGGCGGGACATCGGTGGGTGCGGGCACAGGCGGGACGGGCACCACCGGCACGGGAGGTGGTGGGACACCGAATGGCGGCACGGGCGTTCCGGGAACCGGGGGAACCAGCGGGCCCGCGGCGGCTTGTACGGGGGCCTCTGATGCGAGGCTGGTGGTGGCCCCTCAGCGCTTCTTGCGCCTGACAATGAACGAAACGCTGAACACCATTCGGTACCTGATCGACAGCAACGAGGCCACCATGCTGGTGTCCAGCGGCATGATCGGCCAGGGCACCGACGACAATGTCGAGGTGGCTCGGCAATTTCCGCCCCTCCAGCAAAAGACAATCATTGGCGCCGAGTACACCAGGCTCGATCAGTTCGCGCAGCATGTCAGGGACTACGTCCTGGCCAACTATGCCACCCTGACGATGGCGCTGGCCGGCTGCTCGGCCGTGACCGACGCGTGCGCGACCACGTACTTGAACAGACTGGCGGCGCGGGCCTATCGCCGGAACCTGACCGCGGTCGAACAGACACGATTCACGGCGCTTTACAACAGGCTCAAGAGCCACGTCATCAACGGTTACCAGGTCACCTCGACGGTGCAGGAGGCTACCAGCAACGCGGTTTATGCCCTCCTCAGCTCGCCCCAGATGCTGTGGCGTTCGGAGATCGGCAACGCCGCGATGGCTTCGACCTCCCCCGCCGGTATTCCGCTGACCGATGCGGAATTGGCGACCCAGGTCTCGTTCTTTCTGACCGACCAGCCCCCGGACGATATGCTGCTCATGGCGGCGAACGGAAACACCCTTCGGACGAACCTTGGGACGCATGTCACCAGGTTGCTGGGAACCCAACCAGCGAAGGACTGGTTGCGGACGATCATCGAAACCTATTACCTGATCAACCAGCTGCCCACCGTCGTCATCGACAGCGCCAAATTTCCCATCTTCAGCGCCGGCTTGCTGGCGGACATGCGCATCGAGGAGCAGAAGTTCCTGGACAATGCTCTTTGGAGCGGCAACCTGACCGACCTTCTCCTCTCGCGCACGACGTTCCTCAACACCGGGCTGGCGTCCGCCATTTACAATGTTCCAGCTCCTACCGGTGCGACGGCCACGAACTTCGCGCAAGCGACGCTGCCGATGGACAAACGCGCGGGCTTCCTGACCAACGCCGCCTTTATCACCTCGCGCGGCCGGTCGGATGGGCGCGGCATGGTGGTGCCCAGGGGCAAGGCAATCGCTGCTGCGGTCCTTTGTATGCCTCCTCCTTCCCCTCCCGATACCATCATGGGGGCGATTACGGCGGCCAAGGCGGCTTTTGATACCCAGACCGGCCAGCAGCAGGTGGCGTCCCGCAATGCGATACCTCTTTGCGCCAGTTGCCACATCAATTTCGATCCCTACGGATTGGTGCTTGAGAACTACGACACCCTCGGCCGTTGGCGGGATACCGACCCCGACCTCGCGGGGATGCCCGTTATCGACGCAAGCACCAACCTGCCTGCCGCCTTGGGCGGTGAGCGCGTCACCAACGCCGTCGACCTCGCCCAGAAGTTGGCGGCCAGCCCGGCCTTCACGAACTGCATGGCCCGGACGATGCTGCAGTACGCGCTGGTCGACCTGGATACGGCTCCGGTCGAGCTGCCGCTGCTTCCGGAGACGGCCGGCTGCGCGTCCGCCGACGTTGCCAGCAAGTACAACAACGCCACCAGCAAGACCTTCACCGAGTTGGTGCGTGCGACGACGGCTACGCCCGCCTTCGCGCTGCGCCGTGCCGTGCCCTAGCCCAAGTCGTACACGACCGAAGTCCCATCCGGAGGTAAGCGAAAATGATCTCGTATCGGTTCAAACGGCGAGCGTTCCTAACCGCGATGAGCGGAGGCCTTGGGCTTAAGATCATGCTCCGCAACATGGAGGTGTCGGCGCAGGGGATGCGGTCACCAGGGCGGCTGCTGGTCACGCACTGGCCGGTTGGAATCGTGGCCGGCTCGAACAGCGCCCTGTTTACGCCGACCTCGGGCAGCGTTGGTGGCTCGCTGGCTCTGAAGCCGTTTGCCGACGCAGGCCTGGGACCCGACATGACGGTGTTTCGGGGAATTTCCACCGGCAACCTGAACGTCAGCGGTGGGGGGAGTCACGAGCAGGGGACCGTGTCCCTGGTGACCGGGCTCCCGGCCGGAGGATCACGCGCCAATTCCAGCGAGGGTGATGACGCGTTCGCGGCGCCGGGGGGATCGTTCGAGCAAATCCTTCTGAGGGACGTGGCGGCGCTTCAGAGGCCGGGGAACGGATATGCGAATTCCATCGCTGACAGCCGCACCGACTTCGCGGAGGTTTCGACGCAGTGTCTGTCGTACTCCACCGTCACCGAGTCCGTACAAAGGTACGGGGGCGCCGGCACCGCGACGCAGGCGATTCCGCTCAAGCCGACCCTGAGCGCGCTGACCCAGTTCAACAACCTGTTTGGCAACTTCGTCCCCGGTACGTCATCTGGTGGCGCGTCCGGATCCTCCGGAGGCGCGACCGGCAGCGGTGGCGCGACCGGAACGGGCGGGCGCGCCGGCACGGGCGGTGGCACTGGCACCGGCGGCAGCACCGCGCCACCCGTGGCCGATGCCATGCTGAAGCAGCTCGCGTGTAAGAAGAGCGTCCTCGACTTCGCAATCGAAGAGCTTAACCAGATGAGGTCAATGGTTCCGGCTGGAGCCCGAGACAAGCTGAACATTCATAGCGATTCGATCATGAGCGCGGAGCAGTCGGTGATGGCCTCGATCAACTCGCGTTACCCGAACATCGGGGGTGCGGGAACCGGGGGCAGCATGGGATCGGGGGGGCGGGGTGGCACTACCGGCGCGGGCAGTGGCGGGAGGACCGGCACAGGGGGGGCTACCGTCGTCGTACCCGGAACCTGTGGTGGGGGTTGTACGACGAAACCGACGGCCCCTCCGAATACAATGGGCGTCGCGGATCCCAGCGCCACCACGGGCTTCGGCAATTACTACGGCAGGGATACCGCCACCAAGGACGATTCGGTGGACCACCAGACGGCCGGCAAGGCCCACCTGGACGTGCTCAAGGCGGCGTTCATCTGCGACCTGATTCGGGTCGGCACCTTCCAGTGGTCGCCCGGGACGAACCACGTCGGATTCAAGGCCTACCCAGGCAGCACCGGAGTCTTCCAGCACCATCCTCTCAGCCACCGGATTGGCGGGGCCGAAACGACCGTGGGGGCGACGCCCGCTGACCTCAACGACAACGCCGAATTCCTTTACAACGTCCAGCTTTGGTATTACCAGCGGCATGCGGAGAACTTTGCCACCTGGAAGACCGCCCTCGACGGTTGCGGCAACAGCCTGCTCGACTACACCTGTGTTCCGTTTGTCACCGAGGTAGCCGATACGGGCCATGGTCGGAGCAACATGGCCGGGATGCTCATCGGCGGCAAACAGCTTGGTTTTGCCCATAACCTGTACAGGACGGGCTCTGTTTCCATCAACCAGCTCTGGGGAACCATTGGACAGGCGTTCGGCCATGCGGGCGGGGGGGTGTTTGGGGCTCCCGTTTCGGGCATCTGGACGAAGCCGGCCTAGCCACCGGCCGGGGAGTCGAACGATCCGGAGGGGACTGTTTCTCCTTGCCCTGCTCACTGGTGGGGCATTTGGATGTGGCCGCTCGAAGGGAGACGTTCCGCACGCCGCTGACGCTGGCCTAGGGGCGCGCGGCGGCGGTTCGGGAGGAGGAAGGGGTGGGGATCCAGGAGGAGGCGGTGGAGGCGGAGCCGCGGGCATGCCGGCGGGGATCGTAGTCAACACACCTTCGGGTCAGGTCGCGACCGAGTCCCTGGACGGGACCTGCGACATTCTGGAAGCGATCGAGGCCGCCAACACCGACCGGCAGGTTCACGAATGCCCAGCGGGCCACGGCGTGGATCGGATCATCTTGACCGCGGGCGCGACGTACCTGACGCCGAAAACCCTCAGGCTGGCAACGTCGGTGACCATCGGAATCGCCGACGCAAGCAGCGGCAACGCGACGATCTCCGCCGCACCTGGCTTCAGCATCGATCCCGCCGACCGGTGGTCAAGTTGCTTGGTCTACGCCTCGGTAAAGGGTGGTGCCGTCAAGTTGGCGGACGTGACGCTTTCTCAGGATCCGTCGTCCAGTGTCTCGGGCGCGTGCGTGACGCGCGGCTTCTTCGAGATTCGCCGCGGGCACGTGACGGGTTTCCGCCAAGGAGGGATCGTCGGGTATTGCCTTCCCGAGCTCGGCTGCGACCACGAGACCGATGCCGAGGACTCAACGACGATCACGGTGCTTGGCTCGCTGGTCGACGGCAATCGCAGCCCGCGGAACGGCGGCGGCGTCTTTTCGGAAGGCTCGGGAGCGACACTGGTCGTCGAGCATTCGGCGATCGTCAACAACGTCTCGCAGCTTTCGGGAGGAGGCCTCTATTTCGGCGGCGGGTGGAACACGCATCGGATCGAGCACTCCACGGTCAGCGGCAACAGCGCCACGGCGGGCGGTGGCGTGTTCGTGAGTTTTGCCCCCAGTACGGCGACCTATCTCTACGTTTTCAACAGCACGATCGCCCGGAACACCGCAACGTCGTCCGGCGGCGGCATCGAGTTTCACGGCAACGTGGATACCCACGCGCAGGACGTGACGGTGATGGCCAGCATCATCAGCAACAACACATCGACCACGACTCCGGAGGCCAACATCAACGCCGATTGGAGGGGGGGGATGTTCGGCTGCGACCGTGCATCCTTGATCTATGTGCCTCCTGCACTGCCGACCCCCGCGCGGCAAACCGCGACACCGTGCCGGTACGACGTCCCGGACGCGTTGCTGGGGCCCCTGATGGCGATGGGGGGAGCCGCGAACCTTCCGGTGCATCCTCTTTTGCGGGGAAGCCCCGCGATCGATGCCGCGACGAACGATTTCGCGGAGGGGCAGCAGCGCGATTCGTGGGTCGCGCTTTACGATCCGCCGTCGCCGCCGCTCTGGACCGTTTTCGATCGCCTGGTAGACGGCGACGGGGACGGCATGGCGGTTCAGGATCTGGGCGCCTACGAGGCCAACGATGTCTGGCAGACCGAGCTTCTTTCCGTCGAGGCCAAGGGATCCGGGACTCACGGCGTGGTGATGACGCCCGACGGATACGACCGCGGCGCTGGGACGACGTATGCCGCGAACAACGCCACCGGGCAGTTCGTCACGTACATCGTGCCGATTGCCGAGACGGGAAGTTATGCCGTCTCGGTTGGCGTGAGGCAAGGCAGCGACGCGGGGCAATTCCAGGTGGCGGTGGCCGACGACGCCAGCGGTCCCTGGACCAACGTCGGGACCGTGCACGATACCTATGCGGCATCCGGCGCGTTCGCCGAGCTAAATCTGGCCGCCAACCACGGCTTCGCGTCGGCGGGACAGAAGCGGTTCAGGTTTACGGTGACGGGCAAAAACGCCGCCAGCGCCGGCCATCGGCTTTTC
This sequence comes from Pseudomonadota bacterium, assembly GCA_031407985.1. GTDB lineage: Bacteria > Myxococcota_A > Polyangia > Fen-1088 > Fen-1088 > FEN-1088. The sequence continues at coordinate 18,664 of JANOJB010000054.1, forward strand.
CTCGACTACGTGAAGGTGAAGAACCGTTTCTCCTGTCCAGTGCGGGCGATCGCCGCCGGCGCGAATCACACCTGCGCTCTCACCGCCGGCAAGGGCGTGCGCTGTTGGGGTTTGGGGCGCGAGGGTCAGCTGGGAGGTGGCGCGACCGAGAATCGATCCAGTCCCCCTTCTACGGACGTGCTGACTGGCGCGGTCGCCATCGCCGCCGGCACAGCTTACACGTGCGCGCTGACCAGCGCGGGCGGCGTTCGTTGCTGGGGTTTCAACGGCCTTGGCCAACTGGGCGACGGGACGACGGTCGATCGCGCGTCGCCTCCCGCCACCGACGCGCTGACCGACGTCAAGGCGATCGCCGCGGGTGGAGGCCATACCTGTGCGTTGACGAACGCAGGTGGCGTTCGCTGTTGGGGAAACAACCACGCCGGGCAGCTGGGCGACGGCACCTTGGTGGACCGCTTCGCGCCCCCTGACCGGGACGTTCTCACCGGGGTCAAGCAGATCACCGCCGGGGGCAGTCACACCTGCGTGCTCATGACCAATGGCGGTGTCCGTTGCTGGGGCCGCAACGGGTTCGGGCAGCTGGGCGATGGCACCATGGACGATCGCGCCTCGCCTCCCGGCGGCGACGCGATCGTTGGCGTACGGTCCGTCTCGGCGGGCGACGCGCACACTTGTGTGCTGACGGACGCTGGTGGCGTGCGCTGTTGGGGGCACAACATCGATGGCGAGCTGGGCACCGGCAAGTACGACCCGGTCGTAGCCCCACCGCTGACCGACGTGCTGACCGGTGCGAAGGCGGTGATCGCGGGATTCAACTTCACGTGCGCCGTCACGATCAGCGGCGGCGTGCGCTGCTGGGGCTACAACAGCGACGGGCAGCTCGGCGACGACACTGAATTGAACGTCGATCGCCTCAGTCCGCCCGGCTTCGACGTACTGGCCGGCGCCAACGCGTTGGCCGTCGGCTGGGGGCACGCGTGCGCGCTGATGGTCAGCGGGGGCGTTCGTTGCTGGGGCGCCAACGCCGACGGGCAGCTTGGGGATGGCCGCGCTCCGGACTACTCGATGGTCCCACCGACGACGGATCTCGGCGGTCTGGGGTCAAGGTGTCCTTGAGAAGCAGCGTCCAAGCCGTGTAACAATGCGCAACCTCGTGGACCGTGAAAATTTTCTAGCAATTGAGCCCCGTTCCGGACTCCAGGGGCCGTTGCTCGGCATCGCCGCCGTGTTGTTGTTGGCGCTCTCGGGTGGAAGTTGCCAGAAGTCGCAGAAGTCCAGTTCACCCGAGCTGGGTGATGCTGCGACTGGTGGCGCGGGACCTGCCGCCGCGCCGCGGGAAGCCGAACCGGCCGAGTCCCGGATTGCCGCCGAGCGGGAGCTCGCCGAGCAGATCGATCTGGTGCGGCGCACGGGACCGTCGACCCCGGAGCTGGAGACGTCGTTCGCGTCGGTGTTGTCCCAGCTGCGGGAGCGGTTGCGATCGTCGACCCACGCGCGGTTTCTTGATGATGGATGTTTTCGTGGCGGCTGCATGTTCACCATGCAATTCCCCCAGCAGGTGGCCCACGAAGCGATAGACACCGCTCTTCTGCAGGATGAAGCCTTCACAAGATGGCCCGGTGGCAAGTTCCGCAGCGGAGTCTTTTCGGCCGACGCGAAGACCGCCAAGGTGACGTGGATCTTGTTCTTGGACGACGTGCCGATACCTCCGGCGCCTGCTCCCGCAGGGCGCTGATCCGCATCAGGCGAAACAAGGCCAACGATCAAAATGACCAAGCCCTCCCCATTGTTAACGCTCCCGATCATCGGGGCGGTCCTTGTGGGCTCCCCGTCCGTTGCCGGGCCGGCGGGCGCTCAGGTCGACTATCGTGGGCTTGTCTACGCGCGCACCAGCGGCAACACCTGCCGGGAAGCAAATCCAACATCGAATGGACTGACGTACACGAAGACGGGTGTGAAGAACACGTCCGGCGCGACGGCGACCGTCTGGTGCCCCGTCGTCAGGCGCAACAGCACACCGGTCGGTAGGGTGGAAAAAGCCGATTCATCGTTGGCGGAATCGTTCATCCCGACGGCGAGAATCGATCAACTGTCCGTCGATGTTCGGTTCACGCCCCAGATCACGCCGACGCCTTGCACGGCCTATGGTCGGCTTGTCGGGACGATGGGGGGCGTCTTTTTTTCATCGACCCGGTTCACGTGCGGCAAGAATCTTTCGGATTGCGCGGGTGGGGAGAAAACCCAGACCCTGACGTGGCGCGATCCATTCAGGGGCTCGCGGCCGCTCGCCAACATGGGGTTCAGATGCGATCTGCGCAACAACGCCGGCATCATTGGCTCCGTTGCTTCGTTTGCCGGCGATTTCGTTCCCGCGCCCGCGCCCGCGCCCGCGCCCGTGCCCGTGCCCGCGCCCGCGCCCGCGCCCGAGCCCGTGCCCCTGGCGGGTGCGTTCCCCCAACACTGGGTCCTCCAGGATGCCGGTGCCAACTGCCGTCGGGCGTCCAAGCCTGGGGCGCTTCGGTACTTCGGAGATTCCGTCGCCAACGATCAAGGGTCGAACGTCGTTGTCCTGTGTCCCGTGAATCTGGCTGGACAGTTCGACGGCTTCGAATCATCCCCGCCGGGTAAACAGGTTGTTTTTCATCACGCGACGGTCCCCGTGGCCCACTCGACCATCACGGTTGTGAATGCCGATCCCGCGCGATCGGTGTCCTGCACGGCCGTAGCGGCGGCCAGCAACGGCGGCACCTGGATGTCGCGAACGGTCGGTGTCGCCGGTTCGACGCTTCCGATACCCGGTTCGACGGTCTTGACCCAAAAGATCAACTTGGCTCCGGGGGGAAACTGGGGCGGGCAACTGGGAGTCGCGAGACGACAGTTCCCGATTCGCAGCCTGTCGTACATGTGCACCCTTCCGCCGGGAACGGGCGTTCAACGTTATGTCACGGCGGTATGCCAGAACAACGCGGACTGCCACGCTGGCGATGATGCTGGCGGTGATGTCAGCTTCCACGGCCAACCGTCCTTGTCGGCGCGGGTTCAGCACAACGGGACCGAGTGTGTTCCTCACGATTCACACAACGCGGCCGCCACGGGATCGCTCATCTACTCGGAAGGCGGGATCAGGTTGTCCGCCGCTTTGGACCCCAATGACTTCACGCAGGTCGCCTGTCCGCTTGGCGCCGCCACCGGGGATTCACAGATGGCGCCCGGGATCCTTACGCGTGTCGAAGTCTTCGTGGCTGGACCGCAGGCATCGGCTCCCCCTTGTCGGGTTCTGACCCTCGATCAGCGGAACACCGAGGCCGATTTCATCGGCGCCGAGCAGTTCAAGTTCGACGCTGCGAAAGGCGCATGGATCTGGTCGGGAAAACGCAAGGCCGACCGTCGAGATCCCGACGAGGGATCGCCCAGTCTGTACCTGAACTGTTTCCTGGCTCCCGGAGCGGGAATCGTCGGGTCCGTGACCACGCAGGACATCGGTGGACCAGCGGTGGGAACACCCAAGCGGCCGGCGCAATCCCCGACCTCGGCCGAGGCATCTTGGTAAAATGCCGGGGCCCAATCACCAACCAATATGCTAGGAAAACTCATGGATTCAGCCGTGATTCGGTTTGGACTGTTGTCCCTGATGTCAACGCTCGCCGCTTGCGTGCCGACGGGGGATCCCCCCGCCGCCGTGGATGCGGGCGCGATGGTCACCTACACGAAGGATGTTCAACCGATCCTCATGGCCAAGTGCTCGCCCTGCCACGCGGGCCAGAATCAAGGGCGCCACAACATCGCCACCAACTACGCGGATGCACACAAGGAGGTCGACAGCATCGACTCGGTTGGCTGCTGGAAGGACGAGTCAACGGCCACGCCGACGATGCCCAGGACCGTGGGCGAGTGCTCGCTGATCTCAGCCAGGAACGGCCGGATGCCCATGGCGATGCGTTGCGACCAGAACCTTCAGCCGCCGCCGACCATTTGCGTGACGCCGGCCGAGCAGGAAGTCATGGCGGCCTGGGTCGCCGCTGGAATGCCCCAGTAGCGCGGGCGCCGGGCGTGGGCCGCCGGGCGTGGGCCGAGGCCGAGGGGTGGAAGGTCACCAGCAGGTGAAGCCGTCGCGGACGTTGCGCAGGTCGGCCCAGGCCTGGCTGGATGCAGGCTGACCCGAGATCAGCACGATGACGGCGGGGCGATCGGGGCAGGCGTATGTCGAAACCTCGACCGCGGCTACCGGCACGGGCATGCCGAAGCACCTGCCGGCGTTGAGCGTGCCGTTTCGCCGGGCGACCAGTGACCCAGCGCCGGGCGCGTCCGCCGGTTCGTCCAGCGTGACGGTAACCCCAACCGTCGAATTGCAGAGTCCGGTGTAGTAGTCACGAATATCGGCGCGCAGCGCGGCTGTCGAGAGATCGGGCATTCCCGTCAGCCACCAGATGAACCCATACGAAAAATAGTGCGAGGACACCGGATCATAAAAGCCGGGCGGCTCGCGCGTCGCCTCGTCGCCGGACAGCGGTAGGAACGGAGAGAACGGAGGCGGAAGGCGGAGCGAGAAGGCGCCGCCTCCGGGGAATTCGGGGAGCGAATACCCGTGGTTCTTGGTCACCATCAAATAGTCGAGCACGAGGCGGTGGCCGCTGCTGTCGCGATGTTTTCCCGTGATCGCGAACTTGAAGAACTTCTGTCCGAAGGACGCGAATTCCACGTCGCCGAGGTCGATGGTGTTCCATGCGTCGCCTGCAAAATAGCCGTCATTCACACCGCCTACCGGAAGGTACGGCCCGGCCAAGGCGTCGCTCATCAGGATTTGAAACTGCCCCGCGCCGCTCCCGGTTCCGATCCGCGCGGTGATCGCGTGTCGGCCTGCTTCAGGCACCGGTACCTGGTACGTGACGAACGCGTCCGAGCCGTCGGCCCGAAGGGTCGTGCCGGCGCCGTGGCTGAATCCGGCGGGAGCAGTCACGATGCCGTGTTCGTCGCTTGAGCGTTCCGCGACGGTCAACAACTCGGCCTCCCAGCGCGGATTGAACTCGTACGCGCCCCGATCCGAAAGCGGGTTCTGCACCTTGTCGCGGCCGAAGAGGGTCCACGCGGGTGTGTCACCCGGATTCGTTCCAATCGGCGGATCGCCGGCCACTCCGTTCCAGGCATCTCTCTGCTCGATGATGTTCTCCAGGCGAAAATCGTCGGTGCTGTCGATGGCGGGACTGCCCGGCAGAAGCGCATGGATCGGGAGGTGATCGGGACCGCCCATGTCCATGAGTGGTCCCAACTTGGCGTCCGCAACGTCGTACCGGCAGGAAGCAGCGGTGTTCAGCGGCTGTGGCGCCAGCGCGGACACGTCGAGGATGGAGGACGTGCACGAGAAGCCCGGGGCAAAATCCTTGTTCAGGTTGGCCTGCGCGGCGTCGCCGTCCGCGCTGTTCCCGGCGATGAGGCTGCCGGTGGCGGTTCCGTTCGCGTCGAGACTTTCACCCACGATATACAGGCCACCTCCGACCTCCAGCGCGCGGTTGTTGGCAATCGTCGACCAGTAGAGTCCGAAATACGTAATAGGTAGGACGTGCGTGGCGATCCCACCCCCACGGCGGGCCACGTTGCCGCTGAACGTGGTGTTGTAAATGTAGTTGGCGTTCGTCCCACCCTCCGCGAACAATCCTCCGCCCCTCCCGTCGCTCACGTTGTTCACGATCGAGGACTGATCGATCGAGATTGAGCTCTCAGCCCCGACGAACATGATGCCGCCGCCGTCATCCTGGTTGCGGTTGTCGTCGACGAGCGAATTGTAGATCTCCAGCTTCGCGTACCCGCCCTGCTGGGCCTGGACGCGCAGTCCGCCGGCGGTGAATCCGCTGACCCGCGCGTGACGGAGTCGTATCGTTCCGCCGGTCACGCAAACGCCGGTCAAATGGCCGGGGACCGTTGCGTCGGGGGTCGGGCGCAACGTCAGGCTGGTGAGCCACACGGTTCTGCCCTCCGTCGCCAAGCGGACGCCGCACGTCAGGGAATCGCCGTCGAACGCGATGGTGGTCTCGCGGATGCCCGCGCCACGGATCTCGATCGATTCCATGAGGTCGAGCGTCATCGTGGTCTTGTAGGTCCCTGCCGGAAGCTCGATTACGTCGTTCCCCGTTCCGGCGGGGCAATCGTCGGTGTTTACAGCCATTTTGCTCTTCGCGGCGCCGATCGCTTCGGAGAGGCTGCACAACCCATCGTCAGCATCGGCCACTTGTGTCGTGCTGACGCGAATGACGTGCGGGTCGGCGATCCCTCCGTCGCGGTTGCCATCAGGCGGGCCATTCGCCGCCCCGTCCCCAAGGGGGGATGACGCATCCGTGGCCGCATCCGGGCGTCCGTGGGTGCCAAGCGCCGGCTTGTCGTGGCCGCAACCGCAGGTCGCAATGACCAGGGCAGCAAGCAGGAGGAACGGCTGGGGCAGGCGCATAGTCCGCCTGCAACTATAACCGGCTCGACAAACGGGTACGGCCACGCGCGTCAGCAACGCGCGTTCGCTACGACGTCAGCGTTCCCTTCGTGGACGGCACTCCGACGACGCGGGGATCCTTGCGGGTCGCGATCGAAACCGCGCGCGCGAAGGCCTTGAACAGCGCTTCCACCATGTGGTGCGCGTTCTCGCCATACTTGACCTCGAGGTGCAGGTTGCACAGGCTGGCGCCCACGAAGCCGCCGAAGAATTCACGCGCCAACTCGGCATCGAAAGCACCAATCCAGCGTCCCCTCAACATGTCCGCACGGTAGATCAGCGCGGCGCGGCCGCCGAAATCCACTGCCGCCGATACCAGCGTCTCGTCCATCGGGATGGTCGCCTCGCCGAAACGGGTGATGCCGCTGCGATCGCCGAGCGCGTCGCGCATCGCCTGTCCCAGGCAGATGCCGACGTCCTCGACCGTGTGGTGGGCGTCGATTTCGACGTCGCCCCGGGCCGTCACCTCCAGGTCGAATAGGCCGTGGCGGCTGAACGATTCCAGCATGTGGTTCAGGAACGGGATCGGCGTCTCGACGCGGCGCTCGCCTTTCCCGTCCAGGCCCAGTTGGAGCTCGATCTGGGTCTCGGTGGTGTTTCTAACGACCTTCGCACGGCGCATGGGGTCCCAGATTCTACGCGACTGGCGCTATAATGATAATTCCCCGATGGCAAAGCCTTTTCGTAGTCCGTTGGTCGGCTACAACCACAACCTCAACCACCTCGGCCGCGTGTTTCACGTGCAGTCCGAGGATTCGGGTCCGGCCATGCCTCGGGTGTTCACGCATCTGTTTTTCGAGGGCACGATCCTGGTTTCGCGCAAGCAGGAGTACGACGCGAATCTTCCCGACGACAAGGTGCGCGCGCTGATGCAGGCGCAGCACAAAACCGTCATGAAGGATCTGATGCAGTCGCGCCTGAACGATCGGATCATCACGTTCTTCGCGGCGCGCGGCGTGGATCTGCTGCCGCTGCTGGCGCAAGGG
>JANOJB010000395.1:0-4081 GCA_031407985.1 Pseudomonadota bacterium
CTTGGATACGTACATCCCTTCCTGACAGACCCCCGTCGACGTGTCGGCCGTGATCAGGCCCGCGTCGTCGCGCCCAACGAATCCGCCGCTGCCGGTCACGCTCCCCGTGCCGGTGCCGCGCACCCCGCCGCTTCCGATTCCTGTTGTGGCGCCAGCCCCTGCACCGGCGCCCGTGTTGACTTTGGCGCAGCCCAGCGACAGGCAACTGGCCAGACCCGCGACGGCCAAGAATCGATACAGGGGGGCGCTTTTAGTGTGCGACATGGCGAAAAGATAACGGATCCGGCGTTCCCGATGGGAAAGGGACGGCACCCTGTGGAAAAGCGGTTGCCCCCTGGTGCGAAAAGGCGGGGATCCGGGGGCGTCGTCAAAAGGGAGCCGATTCGGCGGGGCGTCGTTCCTGTCCGGTGGGCCTTCCGTGTTATTCGTTTGCGCGCGCGGCGGCCGACGCCACGCGTCCCCCCCTGTTGCCACACCAAAGCCAAAACCCACGGAGGATCTTGATGCGAGAAGAGGTCGCGAGCGGTTCAGTCAACCGGTTTGTATGCGAGGTCGTGAGCCGATTGGGTCTGGCGTTTGTGCTGCTTTCGGGGGCGTGTGGTTCGGCCCAGAAGACCACCCCTGCGACGGGTGCCGCCGCCACATCCGGGACGCCGGGAGCGACGGGGCCGCTGACTTTGCCGAAGTCGACCATGCCGCGCCACGCGGCCGGCGAGAACCCGTTCGTCGGCGCCAAGTGGTGGGACGATCCGTATTCACAGGCGCACCTGCGAACCCTGAAGGCCAAGGCCAAGGGCGACACCGAGTCGGCCGAGTTGTTGGGGAAGATCGCCAAGAACGGTGGCGCCGACTGGATCGGCGAATGGACGCCTTACGTGGAACGTTGGATCGACAAACGCATCACGCTGCTGCAGAAGAACGGCGCGATGCCGTATTTCGTCGCCTACAAGATCCCCAAGCGGGATTGCGGGCAGTACTCGGCGGGCGGTGCGGCCAAGGCGCAGGACTACAAGGATTGGGTGATCTCGTTCGCGCGCGGTATCGGCGATCGGAAGGTCGCCGTGATTCTGGAACCCGACGCGGTGCCCTTGCTGAAGAAATGTCTGTCCGACGCCGATCAGAAAGAACGGATCGAGCTGATTCGTTTCGCGGTCGATACGTTCACGTCGCTGCCGCAGACCTGGGTCTACGTCGACGCCGGACATTCGGGCTGGATCCCGGCGCCCGAGATGGCCGAACGTCTGAAGGCGGTCGGCATCGAAAAGGCCGACGGGTTCGCGCTGAACACGTCCAACTACAAGTCCACCGAAGAGAACATGAAGTACGGCAAGGAGTTGTCGAAGCTGTTGGGTGGCAAACACTTTGTCATCGACACCAGCCGCAACGGAAACGGCGCGCCCGACGTGGCCGAGAAGGACAGCGAGGCGTCGTGGTGCAATCCGGACGGACGCGCGATGGGCGTGCCCCCGACCTCCGAAACGTCTGAGCCCTTGTGCGACGCGTTCCTGTGGATCAAGAAACCCGGCGAATCCGACGGAACCTGCAACGGCGGACCGAAGGCGGGCGAATGGTGGAACGAACGTGCGCTGGATCTGGCCAAGCGGGCCAAGTGGTAGGACGCGACCGATTCGTCGACGGTCATTTTGTGCGCTCGGTTTGTGAAGGAGGCTTTGTGTCATGAGCTCAGCACGCGTTTCGATCGCCGCATGTTTTCTGCTTCCGCTCGGCGGGGTATTTGTCACCGGTTGCCCGCAGAGTGATTCGAGCGGCGGTACGGGTGGCGCGGGCACGGGTGGCAGGGGCACAGGCGGCGCGACGGGCAGCGGCGGCGCAACGGGCACGGGCGGCGCGATCGGGTCGGGTGGCGCGACGGGCACGGGTGGCAGGGGCAGCGGCGGCGCGACGGGAACGGGCGGCACGACAGGCAGCGGTGGCACGACGGGCACGGGCGGCATGACGGGCACGGGCGGTACGACGGGTAGCGGCGGCGCCAGCGGAGGACGCGGCGGTTCGGGCACCGGTGGTGGCGCGGGGGGAACAACCACCGCAGGATTTACCTGCCCACCCGGACCCTATCCAGCGCCGGTGCTGACCGGCCTTACGCCCGCCAAGGTCACGGCGGTTCCACCCAAGGACACGTTCAATAACAACGGAAACAACTTCTCGATCATCGAAGGACCGGTTTGGGTCGATGACGTGCTGTACATCTCCGAGATTGCCAGCGGCAACAGTCCACCCCCATCCCGAATCCTGAAGGTGACGACGGCTGGGGTCGTGACGATCGCGATCGACAACGCGGGCACGAACGGTCTGGCGCTGGACGGCACCGGCAATCTGGTCGGCGGCAACCACAAGGACGGCGCCATCACACGCTTCGGCATGGCGCCGTTTTCGGCGTCGCCGATCGTCGCCATGCATGGAAGCATGCGGTTCAATTCGCCGAACGATCTGACGTTTCGCGCGGACGGAAATTTGTACTTCACAGATCCCGACTATCAGGCGCCGACCACGCGGCCACAGGCGCGCACCCGCATCTACCGACTGGCGCCCGGCACCACTGCGGCGACCGTCGTCGACGAGAACCGTGGTCAGCCGAACGGCGCCACGTTGTCCCCCGACGGCAACACGTTGTACGTCACGGGCAACGACGGCCTTTTCAAATACCCCGTCGCGGCCAACGGCACCGTCGGAACGGGAGCGAAAATCGTGCAATCGATCGGGGGCGGCGACGGCATGGCGGTCGACTGCGGGGGCAATATCTATGTCTCGACCAACAACACAGTGGTGGTCGTCAGCCCCACCGACACCGTCATCGGGACCATCACTGTCACCGGGGCGCAAAGCGTGACCAACGCGGCGTTTGGTGGCGCGGACCATAAGACGCTGTACATCACGGCTCTCGGCAGCGGAACCCAGAACGGTCTATTTACGCTCACCCTCAACGTTCCTGGGTATCCGTACTGACCCGGGCGGTGGCGTTCGAACTGGGCGCGCCGATGGAGGCTCGGCGTCGATCAGTCCCTCAGAGGCGTTTTCCGGCCATGTCCGCGTGGCCCACCTTGCGTCTCCTCGCCCAGTTGACACGGTCAGAATGTTCCGAAATAGGCGTACGAGTGGTCGCCCATGGTCGACTGAAAGCAATACCCGCCATTTCGCTTCGCAGGCAGAGAGGGCCAGTTACCGCCGGTCGTGCAGATGGTCTGCACGGCGCCGTTTACGCTAAAGGAGCGCGGGGCGACAAAGTTCCCGCAGTTGCCTCCTTGTGGGCTGGCAACGGTTTCGTGGCAGGTCGCGATCGTACCCAGGGTGGCTTGGTAGGTCGCGGTCGTGAATACGATCGGACTGGCACACAGACCTGCGCACGGATTCGTGCCTGTGCTGCCGCCAGTGCCGGCGCCGCCGGTGCCGCGTCCGCCGGTTGCCGCGCCGCCGGTTCCACTACCGCCGGTGGCCGATCCACCCGTGCCGCGACCGCCGGTGCTTGCGCCGCCTGTTCCCACGCCACCTGTCCCGCGGCCACCGGTGGCTGCCCCACCGGTGCCCTGGCCCCCCGTGCCCATTCCACCTGTCCCGCGCCCTCCCGTGCCGGCGCCGCCGGTGCCGCGCCCGCCGGTTGCCGCGCCACCGGTACCAGAGCCGCCCGTGCCACGTCCGCCGGAACCCGCGCCAGCGGTTCCCATCATTCCGCCTGATCCCATGCCGCCGGTTCCGCGTCCGCCGGCCGCGATCATTCCACCCGAACCCGATCCACCGGAGCCCATCGTCCCGCCGCTGCTGATCGGGGGGACATCGGGGCCGCGTCCGGGACCCGAATCGGCCCCGTTGTGGAACGCCTCGGGCGTTCCGCAACCCCATGCACACAGCGCCGCGAAGGCTGTCGCGCACACCGCCCGCAAGTGACAGGTTTCGCTACGGGGGTTCATTGCCCCACGCTCGCACACCACCGACGTAGGCCGTGATGTGCATCCATGGCATCGCCAATGTTTGGGTGGCACCAAAAGAGTAGTCGTTCGCCCTCATCATGACGCCGCGAAAGTCCGTCGCGTGAATCCGAAACTTGATGATCATGTACGTACCCGGA
>JANOJB010000014.1:0-11531 GCA_031407985.1 Pseudomonadota bacterium
CGAGGAGCTTCCGATTCGCAGGAGCACGTTGGCCGCGCTGGGGCTGGCGTGGCAGCGCGAGACCGAGCGTCTGAGGCGTCAGCTTGCCCTGCGCGAGCAGCTGCGCGCCGGTGGCGGCCGCATCCTGGTCGCGCTGGGCGATGGTGTCGACACGATCCGTGCCTGGGACAACCTGGGCGCGATCGAACGCATCCGGATCGAGCGGCTGGCGATCGCGCCGGGGCCGTGATCTGCTTCTTGTCGCTGGATGACGTTGCGCTGCGCGCATGGGCTGTCACGGAAATCTGAGGGCATTCCGCCGCCCCACCCACGATCGCACTGACAGACCTGAAGGATTTCGCGCAGGGGCGATTTGGCGTGACACTTGCTTACCGTGGGGTCGCCCATGGCCGACATCGTTCTTCGCCGCTCGCTTCCGGTCGCCCCCGCCGCGCTTCCGGCGCGACGCCACCTGCCGTTGGCTTCCGAGTCGCGTGCCGCCGATCAGGTGAGGCCGATCTACGCCGTCTGGGAGATCACCCTTCGTTGCGATCTGGCTTGTGTTCACTGCGGCTCACGCGCCGGGCGGGCGCGGCCCGACGAGCTCGACACCGCCGCGTGCCTGGATCTCGTCGATCAGATGGCTGACATGGGCGTGCGCGAGGTGACGCTGATCGGCGGTGAGGCCTACCTGCGCGATGACTGGCTGGACATCGTGCGCGCTCTCCGCCGCCGCGGTCTGCAGGCCAGCATGACCACGGGTGGTCGGGGGTTGACCAGCGAACTGGCGAGCGCCGCCGCGGCGGCCGGACTTCAGAGCGCCAGCGTCTCGCTGGATGGCATGGAGGCCACCCACGATCGACTGCGGGGTGTACGCGGTTCGTATCAGTCGGCCCTTCAGGCGCTGGCCAACCTGCGCGCCGCCGGTATCGACATCTGCGTCAACACGCAGGTGAACCGGCTTTCGATGCCGGAGCTGCCGGCGATTTTGGAGACGGTGATCGCGGTGGGGGGCAGGGCGTGGCAGGTGCAACTGACGGCCGCCATGGGCCGCGCGGCTGACCAGCCCGATCTGTTACCGCAGCCGTTTGATCTGCTTGAGCTGTTTCCCATGCTGGCCGAGCTGAAAGGGCGTTGCGACAACGCCGGCGTCCGCCTGTGGCCGGGGAACAACCTCGGTTACTTTGGCCCGCACGAATCGGTCCTGCGTGGGACGATGCCGCGCGGGCACATGGCGTCGTGTGGCGCCGGGCGCTCGACGCTGGGGATCGAAGCCGATGGCGCCATCAAAGGTTGTCCGTCGCTGCAGACCAACCCTTGGACCGGGGGTAACATCCGCGATGCGTCCTTGCGCGACATCTGGGAGCGCGCGGCTCCGCTGCGCTACACGCGCGATCGCACGGTCGACGAGCTCTGGGGCTTCTGCCGGACCTGCTACTACGCCGACACCTGCCGCGCGGGGTGCACGTGGACGGCCTTCAGCTTGTTTGGAAAACCCGGGAACAATCCCCTCTGCCACCATCGCGCGTTGGAGTTTCAGCGTCAGGGTAAACGAGAGCGGTTGGTGCCGGTGGCGCCGGCTCCCGGTGAACCGTTCGACAATGGCCGCTTCGACATCTTGATAGAGGAGATCCCAGCATGAGCCACCTCGTTCCTTGCCTGTCCTGCCAGCGTCACGTCAACGTCAGCGACGAGCGTTGCCCCTTCTGCGGCGTTGCGCTCTCGGCCGAGCAGCGCGCCAGCGCCCCGCCAGAGCTGCCGCACCGCCGCATGGGCCGGGCGGCGTTGTTCACGTTTGGTGCGACGTTGATCGGCGGAGCGGCTTGCAGCGACGGTTCGACAAGCGGCAACGACGCGGGAAGGGACACAGCCGCGGCGGACGCAGTATCTGGGAGCGGCGGCAGCGGCGGGAGCGGTGGCAGCGGAAGCGGTGGCAGCGGAAGCGGCGGTAGCGGAAGCGGCGGTAGCGGAAGTGGCGGAAGTGGCGGAAGTGGCAGCGGTGGTCAGGCCGGGCGCGGCGGGAGCGGAAGTGGCGGGAGTGGCAGCGGTGGTCAGGCCGGGCGCGGCGGGAGCGGAAGTGGCGGGAGCGGCAGCGGTGGTCAGGCCGGCGGCACCGGCGGCGGCACCGGCGGCAGTATCGCTCCGCCCTACGGTATCGGCCCGCTGTATGGAGCGCCGGCTCGCGAGGAGTAGCTGAGCGCTTCGTCGGCAACACGCCCGGCCCGCTTCACGGGACCGTGGGCCGCCTTTCTGGCGGGGCAACGTCCTTCGCGACCTCGCGTCCAGATCTGGCGCAGCTATTAAATTCCCAGGCGCCCGTGAAGACGCGCGCGTACGGTCCGCTGGTGTGATTCGCGGACGGCCGCGGATCGACCCGTGTCCAGGATTCCAAACCGCTCCATTCCGCCCTCGGACACGTCCTCTCCATGGACGGTTGACTCATGCGAAGCAACGACCCTCAACGCGGGAAGGACCACGTGGGGATCCGCGAGTGCGGCCCACTCCAAAATCGCCCAGGCCAGTTCGGCGTGCCGGGCCTCGTCGTGCGCGATGGTTCGTTGCGTCTCCCGAAGGACCTGTCCTTCGGCGGCATCGGCTTCCTCTGCCGCGACGACAGCGGCCGCGCCCTCGCCCAAGCACCCGTCGACGAAACTCTCCATCGCCAGGCGCACAATCCCCTCGCGGCCAGGGGCGGGAGGCCGGCGATCCGGCACGGGCGGGTCCAGGCTGATGGACCCCGTCCGGGCTAGGGCGCCGGCGGCCGTCGCCGCCATCACGGCATGGCGCAATTCATCCGCCGCCGCCTCGCGGGCACGTTCCACCAGTGCCAATGGCGCGCCACTGACGACCAGTTGCTCCGCCAGTTCGCAAAACGCGGGTACCGACGCCCACTCAAGACGCGCGCGATCGGTCCACACTCGCGCCGCGCCGACGGAAGCTGTCCGCGCGCCGTCTCCGCCGGCGCCAGGTAGCGCCGCAAGAACAGCGCCCGCCAAAGGCGCCCGGCGATCGTCCCGCCGCAGGGGACGACCCGCCACCGGACAGGAACCAAGGAGCCAGGGAAACCGAAGTCCGCCCGCGATCTGCCCGTCACGAGCGATGACATACGATGCGCGGGCATTGAGAGTCCCGGCACCCGTGACCTCCGCCCCCACGTGAGGCGCCAAACCCACCCCCCGGCCCAAAACGACGCCAGCTTCAGCGCCGTATCCAAATTCGGGGCGGGTGAAACCAAACGCCGGCCCCAGCGTCAGGCGCGTTGTCTTCCATCCGCTGAACTCCAGGCGCGTGACGGCGCCCGCATAGAGCTGACGTTGACCCGCGCAATCGTTCGTCCGATCGATGAACACGCCGTGCGCCTCGAGACCAAATCCAAAACCACTTTCGTACCCGCCGCCAAATCGGTAACCGATGAAGGCTCCCAGGCTCCCCCCCGGACGCCATTCAATCGCGTCGGCGCGGCCCGAGCCGCCCAGTCCCTCGACAAGAGCAAGGCCCGAGGCCGCAACGCGAGCACGGTTCAGCCAACGCCGCTTTGCCATGGTCCCATCATGCAACGAGCCCACTCCTCCAGGCCAGGTCATGCTCCCCATCACGAACCTGCAGCGGCGCCTCGAGGAAGAGCTGGCCTGAGCAACCTTCCTGGAGGTGGAGGAGTTCAGCGGGCCAGGCCACCGCGGCCGACGTCGCCGACCGCCGCGACCAACGCCGCGACCGCGATCTGGATTTCGTCGGCGGTGGTTTCGCGCGACAGGGAAAAACGCAGCACGGCTGTGGTGTCGTCGAGACCGATCGCCGTCAGGACGTGGCTGGGTCCTCGGGTGCGTGACGCGCACGCCGAGCCCGCCGACGCGGATACGCCGCGCGCCTCCAACGCGTGCAGAAGCGGTTCTGCGGGCAGTCCGGGCAGCGACCACGAGCTGATGTGCGGCGCCCTCGCGGTGCCCCTGACGGTCGGTCGCGTGCCGGGAAGCGCCGCGCTGATGCGCGTTTCCAGTTCGTCCCGCAGGCCGCCCATGCGATCGACCGCGCCCGCGGTGCGCGCCGCTATGGCCAGAGTCATCGCCCGTGCGAGCCCGGCGATGCCCGGCAGGTTCTCGGTTCCCGACCGCAGGCCCCGTTCCTGACCGCCGCCGTCCCACAGCGCCGCGACACGCGCGCCCGCCCGCAGCCACAGCGCACCGGCTCCCTTGGGACCGTGAATCTTGTGCCCCGACACCGCCAGCGAATCGGCGCCAAGCGTTGCCGCGCGAAAGGGCACAACGCCGAAACCCTGGACGGCGTCGACGTGAAAATGTGGGCGCTTCGGTCGTCCCGCGGCGGCCAGCTCCCGCGCGCGGGTATCCAGCGCCTGGGCAATCGCCGTCACCGGCTGCACGGTTCCCAGCTCGTTGTTCACCAGCATCACCGCGACCACGCTGGTATCCGGACGCACCGCCGCCGCGACGTCGCGGGGCTGGACCGCGCCCGATGCATCGACTGCCACGGTCGTGACATCGAAGCCGAGATCCTTGGCCAGCCGAAGGGCGTTGCGTAGAACCGCCGAATGTTCGATGGCACTGATCACCAGATGTCGGCCGCGCGCGACGCCGGCGGCTCCCAGGATCGCCAGGGCATTGGCCTCCGTGCCCCCACTGGTGAAGACGACTTCTCCCGGCGCGGCTCCCAGCGCGGTCGCGACAACCTGGCGCCCCTGCTCCAATTCCCGCGCCGCCCCCGCCCCCGCCGCGTGGGCCGAGGACGGGTTCGCGAAGTGCTGAGCAGCCACACGGGCCATGACCTCCAGCACCTCGGGAGCCGGGTGCGTTGACGCGGCGTTATCAAGGTATGCGGCCCCCATCGGGGCCAAAGACTACCTGATCGCCCGATATCGAACCGACGATCGCCACGGGCGGGTCATGGCGCCGGCACCAGGCTATGCCAGGAAATCATCAATAAAAACAACATATTAGACTGTCATCACAGGTCCCGGTCGACCCTGCTCGGCGCTTGTCTGTCCTATGGCCCATAGGTGTCTTTTGGGTTAAATCCTGGATGTGAGTGAGATCGGCGCGCGCGCCAAGAAGATCCTGCACGCGGTCGTATCCGAATACCTGGCCACGGGGGAGGCAGTCGGTTCGCAGACCGTGACCCGTCGCTATGGCCTGGAGGTATCCGCCGCGACGGTGCGCAATGTCATGGGCGATCTCGAAGGCATGGGACTGCTCAAGCACACGCACACATCGGGGGGGCGCATCCCGACCGACCGGGGCCTTCGGTACTACGTCGATACGTTGCTGCGCGTGCGAAGCCTGGCGGCCAGCGAACAGGACGAAATTCGCGAGCGCCTGACCGGCGTGGGTGAACGGCCCGATTTGATGCAGAGAACCACGCGCGTGCTGCGCGAGCTGTCCCACCTGGCCGTGGTCGTGCAGACGCCGCGGCCCGAGTCGGATGTGCTGGAGCACATCGAATTCGTGCGCCTGCGCGAAGGCCAGTTGTTGGCCGTGATCGCCACCACCACTGGACACATCCAGAACAAACTGGTCCCGATCGACTTTCAGATTCCGCCCGAAGAACTGGAGCGGGTTCACAACTATTTGAACAATCTGATCGGTGGGCTGACGCTGGAAAAGTTACACGCGCGCCTGGCGGCCGAGATCGAAAGCGATCGCGCGCAACACGACCAGATGGTCACACGGGCGCTGAAGCTGGCCGCCGCCGTGATCCCCGAGGGACAAAATCAGGTGCTGGTCGACGGTCAGTCGAACCTGCTGTCGGAACACACCGACGTTGATCGAGCGAAGGTTTTGTTGCGCACCCTGGAGGAGAAGGATCTCCTGGTGAAACTGCTGGACCGGACCCTGGCAGCGCCGGGGATCTGCGTCTTCATCGGCGCGGAGGCGAATTTAGCCGATCTGACCGACATTTCCGTGGTCGCCGCCTCGTACGGTGGCGATGATCATCCGCTGGGGACCATCGGTGTCATCGGACCGTCGCGCATGAACTACTCGCGCCTGATTTCGCTGGTCGATTTTACCGCCGAGATGATCACCGAATCGCTGGGCAAGGGCTGACAACGAGCTGAGACATCCGAAGAACATCGACAGAACAACGACAAGCAGACGCGTGAAAAAAAACGAGAGGAATCGAACGTGAGTAACGACGAGGACATCAAGAACGAGGGCGACGGTGCGGCGCAGGCTGCTGAGGACGCGCCGGCGGGGGCTAGCGTCGAGGCGCGATTGGCGGTGGTCGAGGCCGAGCGCGACGAGATGAAGGATCGGATGCTGCGTATCGCGGCGGAGTTCGAGAACTGGAAAAAACGCGCCCGCAAGGAGCAGGAGGACGCCGAGGCGAAGGTTCGGGAGTCCACGCTGCGGGACGTGCTGGACGTCGTCGACAACCTGGAGCGCGCCGTGAGCGCGTATGGCCAGGGCGACGGCAAAGGCGCGGGGGCCGCCGTCGCGGTGGATGGTCCGGCGATCCTGAAGGGCGTCTCCTTGGTCTTGCGTCTGGCCCAATCGAAATTGGAACGTCACGGCGTCAAGGCGATCGTTGCGCACGGGCAGCCATTCGATCCCCGCATCCATGAGGCGATCTCGCGCGTCGAGACGCACGATCACCCGGCCGGACACGTTGCCGTTGAGTTGCAACGCGGGTACCTGATCGGCGAGCGGTTGCTGCGACCATCCATGGTCGGCGTGGCCACGACCCCCGCGGTCAAGGACGGCGCGAAGGGCGGCCGCGCGGGAGGCGGTGGAGGTATTGGTGGGGGCAGCGGGGGGCTCGACGGTGTCTCGCCCGATGCCGGTGTCGAGGACGACGGCGCTTGAAGCCACTGCTCGGGATCGATTTTGGAACCACCACCGCCCGCGCCGCACTGGCGATGGGGCGCGACGTAAAGTTGGTGTCGCACGCAGGTGGGACAGCGACGATTCCGTGCGTGGTTGTGTTTCCCCCCGCGGCGTCGGGAGGCGGGCCGCCGCTGGTCGGCGGCGCGGCGTCCGCCGTGATCGCGCGCCATCCCGAGCGAACGATAGCGGCCGTCAAGCGACTGCTGGGTCGGAAGCTGGAAGCCCCCGAGGTTCGTCACCACCGGCAGACCGTTCCCTACGATCTGGTTGGCGCCCGCAACGGGGATGCGCGGGTGCGTGTTGGCCGCCGTCACCATGCGCCCCAGGACATCGCCGCGTACATCCTGGGAGCGTTGCGCTTGGCCGCGGAAGTCCAGGTGGGTGGCCCGGTGACCGACGCGGTCGTGGCGGTACCGGCGCTGTTCGACGATCTGCAGCGGCAGGCGATTCGCGACGCCGCCCGCATCGCGGGCCTGAACGTGCTGGGCCTGTTGACCGAGACGTCGGCGGCGTTGTTGGGTTCGGGGATCTATCCGTCGCCGCGGGGCAAGGAGCGCAAGGCGCTGGTCTACGATCTTGGTGGGGGTTCCTTTGAAGCAGCGGCGCTGGTGGTGGGGGATCGCACCGCCCAGGTTGTCGCCAGCGGGGGCGATGCGTTTCTGGGCGGCGAGGACTTCGATCAACGAATCGTCATGTTCATCACCGAGGAGATCCTGCGGGCGGGTGGCGGCGATCTGCGTCGTGATCGGTCCGTGCTGGCGCGCCTGAAGGTGCTGGCGGAACGGGCCAAGATCGATCTGTCGGATGCGGACCACGTGGACATCGAACTTCCCCGGTCGCCCGGCCGCGCTGCCGCCTCGGTTCGTCTTGATCGGGCGCGCCTGGAGACGCTGACGCGGGATCTGGTCGATCGGACGGTGTGGTCTTGCGAAGCCGCGCTTCGCGAAGCGAAGTGGGCGGCCGCGGACGTCGATGTGGTCTTGCTGACCGGCGGCCAGACACGCATGCCGCGGATCCGGGCGCAGCTGATCGAGATGATCGGCAAGGCGCCGGTGGATGTTCCGGCCGCCGATCACGTCATCGCGATCGGGGCCGCGCGACAGGCGGCCAGGCTGGCGGGGGGCGGCCGTTGGCGGGGGCTTTCGCGCGCCGGCAGCGCGGTCACCGAATTGACGTCGTTGTCGTTGGGCCTTGAATCCGCGGGGGGGGTGTTCACGCGCCTGATTCCACGCGGAACACCGTTGCCCGCCACGCGATCGCACGTCATGGCCACGTCCGTGGACGGACAGACACAACTGGCGATGCACCTTCTACAGGGCGAACGCGAGATGGCGGCCGACAACGAGAGCGTCGCCCAGATCCAGATCGGTCCCCTGCCGGCGCGGCCCCGAGGCGAGATTCAGGTCGAGGTCGAGATCACCACCGACGGCGGCGGCCTGCCACGCGTGACGGCGCGTATGGTGGACGGCGGCGAGACCAGGCAGGTACGGGTGCGTCCAAGCGCGGGCCTCGCCGAAAACGAGATCGCGGCGTTGGCGGCAGCTCACGCTGGGGGACCATCGGTGTCGGATGGTGTCGATTTAGGGGATGGCGCGGATATTCCGGCGGCTGATCCGGTCGCGCCCGCGGGTGAATCCGATCTGAACGCAGCCCTGGCAATGGGCCGCATCGACCCTACCGCGCAGGGGGGATGATCCTGGCCCGCGACTACTACAGCACGCTGGGGATCACCCGTCAGGCTTCCGAGGCCGACATCAAGGTCGCTTACCGGAAGTTGGCGCTGAGGTACCACCCCGATCGCAATCCGGGCGACAGCGCGGCCGAGGAACGGTTCAAGGAGTTGTCCACGGCCTACGCCGTGCTGTCGGACATCGACCAGAAGGCGCACTACGATCGATTTGGGTTCTTGGGCGACGGCAATCCCTTCGCGGCCGCGAATGTTTCCAGCGCCACCGACTTCTTCGATGCGATGTTCGGCGATCTGTTGGGGCTGGGGCGGCGCAAGGGCACCACCGGGCGCGACCTACGCTACACGTTGGAGATCGATTTCGAGGAGGCGGCGCTTGGCTGCCGCAAGACCATCGCCTTCGACCGATCGGAGGACTGCGCAGTCTGTTGGGGCACGGGCGCCGAGGGTGGAGCCGCCGGTTTGATCAAGTGTGGCCGGTGCAGCGGCACGGGATTCCAGCGCGGCAAGTCCAGTTTGCTGGGTGGACGGCGCGAATGCGCTGTGTGCGCGGGCACCGGCGAGATTCCGGGCACGCCCTGCCGAAGCTGCGAGGGAGCGGGGATCTGCGACAAGCGGCGCGAGTTCGATGTCGCGATTCCTCCGCGCACGACATCCGGATCCGTGCAGCGCGTACCCAGTCAGGGCCAGCCGGGTCGGCGCGGCGGCCCGGCCGGCGATCTGCACGTCGTGGTTCGCGTCAGGCCGCATTCGTACTACGCCTCCGAGGGTGAGACCCTGATCGTCGAGTTGCCCGTGTCGATCACCGAGGCGGTGTTGGGGGCCGAGGTGGACGTCCCGGTGTTGGATGGAACGGTCAAGATGAAGATCCCGGCGGGGACCCAATCGGGATCGGTGTTCCGCGTGCGGGGCAAGGGGCTACCGCGGGTCGTGGGCGGGCGGGCGGACTGCCATGTCCGCGTGACGATCGAAATCCCCGTCGATTTGTCGCCCGAGGCGCGCGACTTGTTGGCGCGCGTCGAGACCATCGCGGGCGGTGGCGCGACGCCTTTGCGGCGGGCGTTTCGTGCCAAGGTGGCGGCGGCCGAATTGCAGCGCGCCGCCGGCATCGAGGTGAACCCAAACGCCGCAAGAGCGGGCGAGGCTCCCCCGAGTCCGGTCGCCGGCGCCGGGAGCGGAGCGACGGACGCGACCAGCGCGGGCCATCGGGGCCGATCGTGAATCCCGGCGAGACCACCCCGGCAAAGGACACCCTGGGCAGACGGACGATCGTTCCAGTTGCGCTGTTTCTGCTGACGTTTCTGACCACCACCGCTTCGGGGGCACTGCATCTGCACCCCGGCGCGGATTTTCCCCCGTGGCAGATCCTGTTTCCCGTGGCGGCGATTCGGCCGATCTCCGACGGCCTGACGTATTCGGTGCCCCTGATGTTGATCCTGCTGTGCCATGAATTCGGGCACTATTTCGTCGCGCGTGCTCACCACGTTCAGGCGTCGCTGCCGCACTTCATTCCGCTGCCGCCGCTGTTGGGATTCGGCACGATGGGCGCGGTGATCGGGATGGCCCAGGTCACCGGCGATCGACGGAAGCTGATCGACATCGGCGCGGCCGGACCGCTGGCGGGTCTGCTGGTGGCCGTGCCGGTGATCATCTACGGGTTGTCGTTGTCGCCGGTGTCACCCCTGCATCCGGGCGACGTGATCGAAGGCAATTCGATCCTGTATGCCCTGTTGAAGTTCGCGGTGAAGGGGGAATGGCTGCCCGGCGCGACGCACGATGTGTTTCTGCATCCGATCGCGCGCGCAGGCTGGACCGGCCTGTTGGTCACGATGATCAACCTCTTGCCGATTGGACAGCTGGACGGTGGGCATGTGGCGACCGCGTACTTCGGAAATCGCTACAACCGCTTCGCGCGGCGCCTGCACCAGGCATTGCCGTTGGTGGCGGTGGTGGTTTTCGCGCTGGCGATGTTCGTGATCCGGCGCGAGACGCGCGGCACCGATCGCTGGACGCTGGCCCTCGGTGCCCAGATTGCACTTGGCGCGGCGCTGCCGTGGATGGTCTGGTGGGGAATGGTCGCGTTGGTGCGACGGGCCAGCGGCACCGCGGACCACCCGCCCGTGGATCTTCGGCCGTTGTCCGCCAGCCGCCGTGGCCTGTTTTGGCTGATGGTCGTGGTGTTCGCGCTGTTGCTGATGCCTTTTCCGATGCGTCAGACCCTGGCCGGCAGCGACAGGCCGCCTCCGTCGCAACGCGATTCGCCCCCCGACGCTCCTGCCGTGCGCCCCTAGGACGACAGCCGTGGCGAAGGTTCCCGCGTTCGACATGCCGCTTGACGAGATCCGGCGCAGCCTGGACACCGTTCGCCGTCCGCTGCGTATCGCGATCATCCGATCGCAGAACCCGTTCAACGTCGGGGCCATCATCCGCGTCGCGCATTCGTTCCTGGTGAAGGAGATTCTGCTGATCGGCAACGAGCGCTATTACGAGCGCGCGGCTATGGGCATGGCGCGCTACGAAAACATCACCGAGCTGCCCGACGAGGCGGCGCTGCTGGCGCGGGCCCAGGCCGAAAACTGGAAGCTGATCGTGTTCGAGCGCGAGGTCGCAACCGCCAATCTGTGGCAAGCCGACCTGCCCGAGGAATGCGTCATGGTGTTCGGCAGCGAGGCGGAAGGGGTCCCGTCCGCGATCGTTGCCGCCGCGCATCTGGTCGTTGCGATTCCGATGTACGGCATCAACCACAGTTTTCCCGTGACCGTGGCGGCCGGAATCGCGATGGCCGAATGGACGCGCCGACACTACGCGAACGGAGCGATGGCTCCGCGGCCTGAACCGTAGGCACTGGAACCTACGGTTCAGACGTGGTGTGGTCTACCTACAAGGAACGCACGAACTGGACTAGATTGTGCTGATTGGCCGCGCTCAACGCATTGAAAGCGTTTCGTGATGCCGCGCCCTGGCCATCGTGTGCCCTGACCGCGCAGGCGACATCGCCGCACCGTCCGTCGTGGAGCAGCTTGTTCTGG